>CALVVK010000033.1 GCA_944363825.1 uncultured Bacilli bacterium
TGTGTTTTGGCAGTGATGCAGCAAGTTGTCCAAATGATAATTTATACCGAATTATCGGAGAATTTGGAGAACAAGTAAAATTGATAAAAAATACGAGTTTGGGAAACTATTATTGGAGCGGATCAAGTTCAAATAATAGTAATACATGGAGTGATAGTACTTTAAATACAAGAACATTAAATGGAACATATTTAAATGGACTAGGAACAACATGGAATGACATGATAGAAACACATACCTGGAAAGTAGGGGGAGGAAGTTATAATTATTTGATGTACGGGACACCAAAAACAGCATATAACTATGAATTAGGAAATAACAGTTCAAGTACAACATATAGTGCGAAAATAGGAATGATGTACGTAACAGATTATTATTATGCAGCAAGTCCAACTTATTGGAATTATGCTGGTTATAGTGATAGTGGATCAAGTTATGATTATCGCGCAGCCACAGGAAGTAACTGGATGTGTTCAGGAGTAACAGAATGGACAATTTCCCGCAGGTCGGGCAATTCGCACATTGCGTTCTACGTGCATAATACAGGCTTTGTGAACAGCGACTACGTCGGCCGCATCGTCATCGGCGTGCGCCCGTCCTTCTATCTGAAGTCCAATGTCGCGTTAACATCGGGGGATGGGAGTCAAAATTTACCATTTCGGGTAACTTTAGGCTAATAATATTAAAAACTACAAAAAAACTGATAAATATATCAAGGCTCATTGATAACTTATCAGTTTTTGTTTTGGATAATGCAGATTTTATAATTGATTATGTTATTGTAGCAGTCGATAAGACTTATTTAATATTCGAAATGAATAAGAATTATTATCATAATTTACGTACTAATATTATTATGAAGATATAAATAATCGTTATAATGATACAACTGCTATCTTAGTCAATATCAATGCAAATAACAATAAAATAAATTAATGTAAAATCTTGCATTATCAACTCGCGAGTACGAGTACAGAAATATAGGAAATCATGTGCTAAAATATGTTATCAAACAAGGTATAGCATAAAGCACAAGATTACCTGTGACATGATTATATCACAGGTAAAATAATAAATTCAAGCAAAAGTTGATTAAAAAAATATCTTTTCTTTCTTAACTGTGTTATACTTATTTTAAAGTAATGGTGATAATATGTTTGGGAAAGTAATTAAAATTGATAATAATGAAGTAACACTTGAAAATTTAGGGCGCAAAGCCATATCTAGTTTGATGAATTGTCATATTGTTTTTGAAGATGATGCTAGGAAGATTGTCGGAGAAATTGTCTATATTGATGAGGCAATTGTTAAAGTCTTGTTAGTGGGAGAAATTGTTGATAATGCATTTGTATCTGGTATAATTAAAAAACCAAGTGGGATATCTAATATTAGAATAATTACTATGGGGGAATTAGAATTAATTTTTGGGAAGAATGAACTTAATAGAAATAATCTATATTTAGGGAAGTCTGCTATTTACAATAATTTGAATATTTCAGTGCCTTTAAATAGCTTTTTTGCTAATCACAGTGCAATTATTGGCAATACCGGCAGTGGTAAGTCTTGTGGCATTGCCCGGATTTTACAAAATTTATTTTTGGTTAATCCAGTAAAACCTGTTAATGCCCATGTTGTTTTGTTTGATGCTTATGGGGAATATGTTAATACTTTTCAAGATCTTAATTTAAATGGTTTAGGGACAATCAATTATACAACTAAAATTACGCGTGCCAATGAAAAACAACTTTCTTTTCCGGCTTATTTCATGGATGTCGATGATTTAGCCCTGCTTTTGCAAGCCCAAGATAGTGCCCAAATTCCGGTGTTATCGAAGGCCTTAAAATTAGTAACAATATTTAAAAGTGATGATCCTGTCATGAAAGAATATAAAAACGATATTATTGCTAATTGTCTACTTGATATTTTAACTAGTGGAAAATCATCAAGTCATATCAGGGATCAAATAATTGCGGTGTTATCCCATTATAATACCGAAACATTGAATTTGGATGCGATTATTCATCAACCTGGGTATGACCGAACATTTCGCCAATGTTTACTGATAGATGACCAAGGAAAAATGAATGCTATTTTTGAAGTAGTTAAATTTTTACAACAATTTGAAAATGTTAATTTAGAAAAAGTTCATGTAAAAAGTGACTTTGCTTATACTTTAGATGATTTATATTATGCATTAGAATTTGCTTTAATTAGTGAAGGATCAATTAATAATATTGAGGTTTATAAACAAAATAATATATTAAAGACGAGATTACAATCAATTATTAATAGTGAAGAAAAAGAAATATTTGCATATCAAGGATATATATCGAAAGAAGATTTTATTAAAAATATGTTTAAAGATACGCAATTGATAAATATTAATTTAAGTTATTTAGATGATCGCTTTGCTAAAGTAATAACTAAATTATATAGTAAGTTATTATTTAATTATACGACGAAAGTAACACCGCGGGGTAATTTTTCCGTAAATATAATTTTGGAAGAGGCTCATCGTTATGTGCAAAATGATAATGATATAAATGTCATTGGTTATAATATTTTCGATCGAATTACCAAGGAAGGGCGGAAGTATGGGACACTTTTGACTTTTATTACCCAACGGCCAAGTGAATTATCAGTTACGGCTTTATCACAATGTGCAAATTATATTGTATTTCGGGTTTTCCATCCGAGTGATTTAGATATTGTCAAGCGGATGTCTACTAATGTGGCCTCAGAGACACTAGAACAAATTAAGGCTCTTAATCCGGGAACAGCATTTTGCTTTGGAGTTGGTTTTAAAATTCCTTCATTAGTGTTATTCGATTTGCCAAGTCCAATGCCAGAGAGTACCAGTATTAATATTAGTGGCTTGTGGTATTAGGGAGGTTTTATGGTTGAAATTAGTTTAAAATCTAGTGATTTATTATATTTATCTTGTGCGATACATGAGGTTGTCAATCCTAAAGGGGTTGTGCAAATTATAATTGGAGTCAAAGAACATAAGTCGAGGTATATTGATTTAATAACATTTTTAAATAATAATGGTTTTAATGTATTTATCAGTGATACGCGAGGACATGGACGCAGTGTTAGTGGGGCCAATCCTTTGGGCTATATCGATGATGCTGATAAACTGCTTAAGGATCAAGATATTATAATTAACTTTTTAAAAGGAAGGTATCCTAATTTACCAATTTATGTTATTGCTGATTCCCTTGGTTCAGAAATTGCTTTAGGATATATCCAAAAAAATGCGGGAGCAATTGCCAAGTTAGCGTTATGTAGTCCAATAAAACATGATAAAAGTAATGAGTTTTTTATTAGTACAGCGCGATTACTTTTAAAATTTAAAAAAGGAACTAAGAATAGTTTAGTACTTAATAATGCCCTTGGGGATTTTTCTTTAGAAAAATTAGTTAAAGATTTTAATGCCCGGGCGAAAATTAAAAATGATGCACTATGTAACTTTAATTATAGTACGTTAGCTATGGGAAACTTGCTTTTGTTAAATAAAGATAATATGACTGTTAGTAAGTATCAAAATGTCAATGAAAATTTAGAAATTCTTATTATGTATGGTGTTTTAGATGAAGTAAATGGGGGTAAAAGACAAGTTGATTTTTTAGTTAATTTATTAAAAAGAATAGGTTATAACAAGATTATGGTTAAAGAATATAATAATATGTATCATAAAATATTATTTGAGACTGGGGCTAATTTAGTATTTAATGATATTTTACAATTTTTGGTATAGTATAATTGTAGTAATAGTGCTATAATTTAAATAAGTAAAGTTATATGGAGAATTGTGTATGTTAAATGAAGAAATAATTGAATTTTGTGAATACTATGCGATAAGTATTGAAAAGTTCTTAAATGAAAATTTTAGTATTGAAAAATACGTTCCTAAGTTTAATGAAAGAAAGAAAAAGTGGCGAGTTAAACATAGTGAAATTGCGGGTTGGTTAAATGTTATTCCCGTTTCTTTAAAGTTTGCTTTTCGTTATAAACACTTAGTTTTAATGGGAAAACTGGTAATTGTGCGGGATGATTATGGGAAGTTTAATGTTTATGTTAATCCTCGGATTATTCAAGAATCGCAAGAATTAGGAGTTTTATATCAAAAATTACGGGAACTTGAGGAGAGTCCCGAAATATTTGATGATGCTTTTAAAGTAGTGGAATTTAAACAACAATTGGTGGAAAAGATTGCTGATTTGGAAGAAAACTTGCGGATTATTAAACATTTTCATGGCGATGAGTCCTTAGAATATACTAGTGGAATAATGAATTTAATTCCGGAAGTTAAACTTTCACGCAAAAAGAATTGAAAAATACTAAAAATCGTGGTAATATAGTGGGGAAATCGATGAAGGAAGACATGATTTTAACTGAGTTTTTTCTAGAGAATTAGTGGTTGGTGGAAACTAATAAAACCGGTTAATAATTACTACTTCCCAAGAGAGTTAATAAACTCCGGGTGATTCCGTTAGCAGATTTTAAAGTAAAATAGAGGGATGGTACCGTCGTAATCGACTCCTTGGTAGCATTCTTTTTTAATTTTAGAAAGGAAGTGATTAGAATGCGGGAAGATTTATTTAAAAAACAATTATATGATTTAAGGGTTAAAATGACTTTATGTCAAATGAATACTAATAGAGGTATTGAGTCCGAATATCAAAAGATCCGGCGCGAATATGAGGAGGCTAAAAAAGCCTATACTAAGCATGTTTATGAAGAAAAAAGTAGGAGTGGAAGATAAGTATGATAAATATTAAAGATGATGAAAGTTTAAGTGTGTTAAACCATAGTTGTGCGCATTTATTGGCCCAAGCCGTGAAGCATTTATATCCGCAGGCGAAATTTTGGGTTGGTCCAGTTATTGAAGAAGGTTTTTATTATGATATCGATCTAGGTGATGAGGTTATTAAAGAAGAAGATTTGCCGAAGATTGAAAAAGAAATGAAGAAAATTGCTAAGGATGGAAAGAGAATAGTTCGAAGTGAACTAACAAAAGCAGAAGCATTAGAAAAATTTAAGGATGATCCTTATAAAATTGATTTAATTAATAATATGAGTAATGATGCTGTTATTAGTTGTTATACCCAAGGTGATTTTACGGACCTTTGTCGCGGACCCCATGTTGCTACGGTAAAGGAACTTAAATATTTTAAGTTGCTCAAGGTCAGTGGTGCCTACTGGAAGGGCGATGCTAATAATAAAATGTTGCAAAGAATTTATGGTATTTGCTTTAATACCGAAGAGGAATTGGCAGAACATTTAAACTTTTTGGAAGAGGCTAAAAAGCGCGATCATAAAAAACTAGGAAAAGAATTAGAAATATTTATGATGAGCGAATATGGCCCAGGTTTTCCTTTCTTTTTACATAATGGGATGATTATCCGCAATGAATTAGAAAATTTTTGGTATAAAGAACATGTCAAAGAAGGTTATGAATTTATTAAAACCCCAATAATGCTTAATAAAGATTTATGGGAATTATCTGGTCATTGGTATAATTATCGCGAAAATATGTATATTAGTGAAATTGATGAAAAAGTCTTTGCGATTAAGCCAATGAATTGTCCAGGGGGTATGCTGGTTTATAAGAATTCACTCCATTCTTATCGGGATTTACCACTTCGGATTGGGGAACTTGGCCAAGTGCATCGCCATGAGGCTAGTGGAGCCTTGAATGGTTTATTTAGAGTTCGGACTTTTACGCAAGATGATGCTCATATATTCATGCGGGAAGATCAAATTGAAGAAGAAGTAATTAGACTAATTAATTTTATCGATAGAATGTATAAAATATTTGGTTTAACTTATACAATTGAACTTTCGACGAGACCAGAAGAAAAATATATTGGTGATATCGAAATTTGGGATAGATCAGAAAAAGCCTTACAAGATGCCTGTGAAAAAGCCGGTCATACTTGTAAGATCAATCCTGGTGATGGCGCATTTTATGGTCCGAAACTTGATTTCCATATTCGGGATTCTTTAGGTCGGGTTTGGCAATGCGGAACGATTCAACTCGATATGAATTTGCCAGAACGATTCGATTTGACTTATATTGCGGAGGATGGAACTAAAAAACGGCCCGTAATGCTTCATCGCGTTATTTATGGTTCAATTGAAAGATTTATTGGTATTTTAATTGAACATTATGCGGGAGCATTTCCATTATGGCTGGCACCAGTTCAAGTAAATATTATTCCCGTTAGCAATGAACATCATTTAGATTATGCTAAGCAAGTTGCTGATTCCTTAGATAAGGCTGGTGTTCGTGTTAAAATTGATGATCGTGATGAAAAGATGGGATATAAAATGCGCGAAAGTCAAACTAAAAAGATACCTTTAACTCTAGTTTTAGGGGATAAAGAAGTAGCCGAAGGAAAAGTAAGTTATCGAAAATTCGGTATTCAAGATACAACTACTGTTAGTAGTGATGAGTTTATTAACTTAGTTATTAATTGCATCGATAATAAAGAATATAATATTTAGTTAGAAAACTTTGCTAGAAATAGTGAAGTTTTTTTACTGTCTTTTCCAAAAACTCTCGGAATGGAATTGCCAAAACTCTCGGAATGAAATCACCAAAAGTCTCGGAATGGAATTACCAAAAGTCTCGGAATGAACTTGCGAAATTAAAATAATTATAATATAATATTGTAAATAAATGCGGAGGAATTATGGAAATTAAAAATTATAAAAAACGAATTGTTGATAAGCAAATTGCGGAATATTTACAGTTGTTTGGAGCAGTGTGTATTGATGGTCCAAAATATTGTGGCAAAACTTGGTCATCGCGGTACCATGCTAATAGCGAATTTTTATTACAGTCTAAACCAAATGAGGATGAGTTAAACGAATTAGTTAACATGTCTCCAGAATTAATATTGAATGGTGCTAAACCACGTTTGATTGATGAATGGCAAGTGGCGCCGAAATTATGGGATATCATTAGAAACGAAGTTGATAAAACTGGTGAAAAAGGCCAATTTCTTTTAACTGGTTCTTCTACTCCTAATCGGGAGGGAATATTACATAGCGGAGCAGGTAGGTTTGGTTATGTTCATTTAAAAACTATGTCTTTATATGAATCAGGCGATTCAACTGGGGCAGTTTCTTTGCAAGATATTTGTGCTGGTAAGGATATTGCAGTTGCTACTGGTGAAGTTAAATTGACTACTTTAGCAGAACTTATAATTCGGGGCGGTTGGCCTGCAAATTTAGGATTAGAAGTTGATAAGGCCCGCAAAGTAGTTAAGGAATATATCGATTTAATTATAAATGATGATTTATATCGTTTAGATGGGGTTAAAAGAGATAAACAAAAGATGTATAAATTATTGCAATCTTTAGCGAGAAATGAGTCTACTACAGCAACTAATACAATTTTAAAAAAGAATGTCAAAGATGTTGATAATGAAGATATTGATGTTGATACAATTGCTTCATATTTAAATGCTTTAAATAAACTATTTTTGTTAGATAATGATATGGCGTTTTCAACTAATATTAGATCTTCTTTTCGTTTAAAACAAGCCGAAAAAAGGCATTTTGTTGATCCTTCCATAAGTTGCGCACTTCTTAATTTGACAGTTGATAAATTAATTGGTGATTTAAAAACTTTTGGCTTTATGTTTGAGGCTTTAGTTGAAAGAGATTTAAAAATATATGCTAATTCTTTTGATGCTAAAGTATATCATTATCAAGATTATTTGAATAGAGAAATAGATGCGGTAATTGAACTAGAAGACGGAAGTTGGTGTGCATTTGAAATAAAATTAGGTGTTCATCAAATAGATGCGGCTGCTCTAAATTTGCTTAAAATTAAAGAATCTATTGAAAATGATAATGGTAAAGCACCAACTGTGTTGGGTGTAATTTGTGGGATGAGTAGTTATGCTTATCGAAGAAAAGATGGAGTTTATGTAGTTCCTATTACAGCCTTAAAGAACTAAATTTGCATAAAATAAGAAAATATGTTAGAATACTTCCGCAAAGAAGGGGGAGTTTAACATGAAAGTTATGAATGTTTCTAAAAGACAGTTAAAGAAAATGCCACGACTTAATTTAAGTAGAAGTGTAGTTAATACGGAGGCTCAATTATATATCCATGATTTCAAAAAAGATTATGGGCATACAGAGGATTTATTTAAAATTTATTATAATCAAAGTCCGGAATTTATCGCTGATAAAATTACAATTATCTCAAAACTTATTGCTAACCTTACTTCCCTAGATATGTCAGAATTAGTTCTTCCAACATCACTCGTTTCTTTAGATGGGGAAATATCAGGTTTTGCTATGCCTTATATTGAAGATAATATTAATTTGTCCTTACTTTTAAATAATCCTAAAGTTAAATTAGAATTGAAATTACAATGGTTAAAAGAAATACTCGATATTTTAATTAAGATAAATGATTCTCATGAACTTGGTGGAAAATTTTTCTTGGGTGATATTCATGAGGCTAATTTTATTTGGGATATAACTGATCAAGTAGTTAAAGCCGTGGATATGGATAGTTCTTATTTTAATGGTGGCCCAATTCCTATTTCCAAAGTTACGACTTATAATACTTTATTAGAAAAATTTCCTAATAAATATGTACTAGATAAAGAAAGTGATAAATTTATACCTAATAAAGATTTAACTAGTGTTTCTTTTATTTATATGTTACTTAATGTTTTAAGTGGCTGTAATAATTCTTATCGTTGGAGTTATAATGAATTTTATCATTATTTAAGTTTTTTAAAGAAACAAGGTGTTTCTGAAGAATTATTGGATATTATATCTAATGTATATACTCCGGGGAATATCGATATTTATAATCCAGAGTTATTAGAGGGAATTAATAAAAACAAAGATTATGTTTTAAGTAGAGCCCGAATTCATAAAACTAGTGGAGGATATTATAGAAATTAATTTATTCAAAAAAATGTTTGACAAACATAGAATAATAGTGTATATTAGTGTTGTTATTAAAAAAGGAAAGAGATTTGTATCCACCTGATTGTGAGTAGCAATGGGTTAAAAGCCGTTTTTTTAGTTGGGTTTTTGAATGGATACAAGTACGTATTCATTTTTTAATTGGTGGAGGTGCTTTAATATAGCAAAAAATGTTGATGAATTACTAATTAATGAGAATATTAATATTCCCGAAGTAATGGTAATTGGACCAAATGGTGAAAAGATGGGGCTTAAGAAAATTGCTGATGCCTTGACACTCGCAAACTATGCGGGGTTAGATTTGGTGCTTATGAGTGGAACTTCAACGCCAGCGGTAGTTAAAATAATGGATTATAATAAGTACCGTTATGAAAAACAAAAGAAGCTCAAGGAAACTCAAAAGAAGCAAAGAGAATCTAATAAAGAACTTAAAGAATATCGTTTGTCAGTGACTATTGATGTCGGTGACTTTGAGACAAGACGGCGAAATGCTAAGGAGTACTTGGAAAAGGGTCATAAGATTAAAGCGTTTATTAGGTTTAAAGGGCGTCAGATGGCTAGACCAGAATTGGGCCGTGATGTTCTAATTCGATTTGCAGAGGCTTTAGCAGATTGTTCAACCATTGAAACCGAACCAAAATTAGATGGTAGACAAATGTCTATGATTTTAGCACCGAAAAAGTAAAGAAAGGATGAAGTATAATGGCTAAAAGTAAACAAAAAACGCATAAATCAAGTGCAAAAGTATTTATGAAGAAGAAAAATGGTAATCTCACTTATATGAAGAGTGGCAGTAACCATAAGACCGGCAAAGATACGGCGAAAGAAGTTAGACAAAGAAGAAATAAAGGTGTACTTAGTAAAGGAGATAGAAACAGATTAAAATCTGTTATCTAGAAGTGGGGTGAATAAGTAATGGCAAGAGTTAAAGGTGGAAATGTTTCCAAAAATAGAAGAAGAAAAGTATTAAAAGAGGCTAAAGGTTATTTTGGAAGTAAGCATAGATTATATAAGACAGCGCAAGAACAATTATTCCATAGTGGTGCTTATGCATATCGTGATCGTAAACAAAATAAGAGAAACTTTAGAAAATTATGGATTACCAGAATCAATGCGGCTTGTCGCGAAAATGATATAAGTTATTCGAAATTCATTAATGGACTAACTAAGGCTGGTATCTCTATTAATAGAAAGATGCTTGCAGAAATGGCTATTGATGATGCTAAAAGTTTCGCAGCTTTAGTTGAAACTGCTAAGAAAGCATTAGATGGTAAAGTTGATGCCCCTAAGAAGGCAGAAGTAAAAGAAGTTAAAAAAGAAGAAAAAAAGGCTGAAGATTTAAGTTCTAAGACACTAGCAGAATTGAAGGCTTTGGCTAAAGATGCTGGGGTTAAAGGTTATTCAACAATGAAAAAAGATGAATTAATTGCATCTTTGAAATAATTACTTGAAAAGTGTGAAGTTTTAAAATATAATAGTTATAGAAGTTTTTACTTGAAAGTTTGGCTCTCCGGCAACTTTTCAGTTTAAACCGATTGTTAGTAAGGAGGATAAAAGTATGGCTTTGACAAAAGAAGAAAAAGCAAATGTAATTAAAGAATTTGCGAAATCAAAGAATGATGTTGGTTCGACCGAAGTACAAGTGGCATTATTAACGTACGAAATTAATAATTTAACTGAACACTTAAAAGAACATAAACATGATTATCATTCTAAACGTGGTCTTCTTATGAAAGTAGGTCGTAGAAAGAAATTGCTTGACTACTTAAAGACAAAGGATGTAGTAAGTTATCGAGAATTGATAAAGAAATTAAATTTAAGAAAATAATTAAAAGGCACTTGTTTTTAGTGTCTTTTTGTTTTTGGAGGTAAGGATGAAGAAAGTTTTTGAATTAGATTTTAATGGCCGAAAATTAGTTGTTGAGACAGGAGAACTGGCCAAGCAGACTAATGGTTCGGTACTGGTTAGATATGGTGATACAGCAGTATTATCAGTTTGCGTAATGGGAAAAAATATGGTTAGTCAGGATTTTTTTCCTTTAACTGTTTTATATCAAGAAAGATTATATTCAGTTGGTAAAATACCGGGGGGATTTATTAAAAGAGAAGGTCGACCTAGTGATGCCGCGACACTTGCCGCTAGATTAATCGATCGCCCGATCAGACCGATGTTTGATGAAAATTTACGTAATGAAATTCAAGTAATAAACACAGTTTTATCAGTTGATCAAGATAATTCCCCTGAAATAACAGCGCTTTTTGGTTCATCTTTATGTTTAGGTATTAGTAATATTCCTTTTGATGGTCCTGTTGCTGGGGTAATTGTCGGTCGGGTTAATGGAAAGTTTGTAATTAATCCAACGGCGGCGGAAGTGGAAGTAAGTGATCTTAATTTAACAGTGGCTGGAACAAAAGATGCTATTTGTATGGTTGAGGCCGGAGCCAGTGAACTTAGTGAAGAAGTTATGCTCGATGCTTTAATGTTTGCTCATGAAAATATTAAAAAACTCTGTGAATTTGAACAAAGTATTATTGCCGAAATTGGCGTTCCGAAAATTGAATTAGAAAAAGCTGAAATAGATCCTGAATTAGCGGCGGCAGTTAAAGAATATGCAACAAAAGATATGCTAGCAGCGATTCAAATTAAAGATAAGTTAGAAAAATATGCTAAAATTGATGAAGTAAAAGAAAAAACAATTGAACATTTTAAAGAAATATATAGTGAAGATGCTGAATTAGATAAAAAAATGGCAACCGTTGCTAAAGTGTTGGTCATGATTGAGGCCGGTGAAGTACGCAGGTTGATTACCGAAGAACATATTAGACCAGATGGCCGGAGAATGGATGAAATAAGAGAACTGCATGCGGAAGTTGACTTGCTAGCGCGGACACATGGTTCAGCCTTATTTAGTCGGGGAGAAACCCAAGTTTTAGCGACAACTACATTGGGAGCCATTGGTGAACATCAAATTCTTGATGGTTTAGGGATTGAAGATTCCAAACGATTCATGTTGCATTATAATTTTCCGCAATTTTCAGTGGGTGAAGTAGGCAGATATGGGTCACCGGGCCGAAGAGAAATTGGCCATGGAGCGTTAGGGGAAAGAGCCTTAGCCCAAGTTATTCCTAGTGAAGAAGAATTCCCTTATACAATTCGGGTCGTATCGGAAGTACTTGAAAGTAATGGTTCATCTAGTCAAGCCACAATTTGTTCAGGTTGTCTTAGTCTAATGGCAGCCGGGGTACCAATTAAAGCCCCAGTTGCGGGTATTGCTATGGGTCTCATTACTAGTCCTGATGGAAAAAAGTATACA
>CALVVK010000034.1 GCA_944363825.1 uncultured Bacilli bacterium
GTTAATTCTAATGAATATGAAGTAGCAACATCTAATGAGTGGCCAACGGAGGGATATATTTTTAATGCGGAAATGTCCGCGTGTGAACGAGGTGGCAAACTTTCTTGGGATAGTGAGAATAATCGGGTAGTGATGGCATCAAGTAAGGCCGATAAGTGTTATGTGTACTTTGATCGTTATACAGCGGTTAGAATAACTAATGTAACAGCTAGTAATATAACAAATAATAGTATTACCTTAACAGCGGAAGCAACAGCTGGTGAAAATAGCATTGCAACATATTATTTTAGTAGCAATGATGGAGTAAGTTATGAAACAAGTTCAACAAATACCTATACGTTTAATAACTTAGAAACTGGAACAGAATATAATTTTCGTGTGTATGCAGTTGATACAAATGGTATAAATTCAAATGTTTATACATTAAGTGAATCAACATTATCAACAGTATACTTGGCAGATTATATAAAAAATACAGTGTACACAGGGGATGGTAATAACGGATTATATTACCATGACGGATCAGGTTCATACACTAATGCTGCCCAGGAAGCAGGGGATAATTCCTACAGATATGCAGGAGCAAATCCAAATAACTATGTTTGCTTTGCAAGTGATGCAGAGACATGTCCAAATGATAATTTATACCGAATAATAGGAGTATTTGGTAATCAAATAAAATTAATAAAAAATACAAGTATAGGAAATTATACTTGGAGTGATTCAGATATTAGTAATACATGGAGTAATAGTACATTAAATACAGGAACATTAAATGGAACATATTTAAATGGACTAGGAACAACATGGAGTGATATGATAGAAACACATACCTGGAAAGTCGGCGGGGGAAGTTATAATTATTTGCAAAATGGAACACCAAAAACAGCATATAACTATGAAGTAGGAAGTAGAAGTTCAAGTACAACATATAGTGCGAAAATAGGCTTAATGTATGTGAGTGATTATGGATACGCCGCCAGTCCAGCAAACTGGACAACAAATTTAGAAAGTTATAATAATTCAACAAATACATCAAATGACTGGTTATATTCAGGTTCTTACGAATGGACAATTTCCCGCAGGTCGGACTATGCGGGCCATGCGTTCGCCGTGTATTATCCAGGCTATGTGTTCAGCGTCAACGGCTACTTCGACATCCTCGGCGTGCGTCCGTCCTTCTATCTGAAGTCCAATGTTGCAATAACATCGGGGGATGGAAGTCAAAATTCACCTTTTAGAATCGAACTTGGCTAACTTTGTTGATAACTTTAATGTTATCAACTTTTTAATTATGTAAGTCATAATACACAGTATTTTCATTTTACTAAATTAAGTATTAATGTTATAATATTAGTACTTAAGGGAGGTAACTAAATGAAGGTCATATTACTTAAAGATGTAAAGGGAAAAGGTAAGAAAGATGCTATAATAGAAGTAAGTGATGGGTATGCTAATAATTATTTAATTAAAAATAATATAGCAGTTCCTTATACTAAGAAAAGTAAGGAAATATTGGATTTAGAAATTGATGTAAGAGAAAAAAATGAACAAAAATTAATTGATCAATATAATGAAATTAAAAATAAATTAAATGATAAAGTAATTGAGTTTAAAGTTAAGACGGGGAAAGATGATAAAGTATTTGGTACTATTTCTAGTAAACAAATTAGTGATAAGTTAAAAGAAATGGGTTATAAAATAGATAAGAAATGTATTATAATAAATGGTTCTATTTCTACATTAGGTATTACTAATGTAGAAATAGAACTACATAAGAAAGTTATATTTAATTTAAGAATTAGTTTAGTAAAATAAAGGAGGATTTATGGCTAGGAAAATGCCCCAAAATTTAGAAGCGGAAATGAGTGTTTTGGGTGTTGCTTTTATCAATGAAAATGATGTTAATCATATAGTTGAAGAAGTAACAGTTGATATGTTTTTTGATGAGCGAAATAGATATATTTTTAGTGCTATAAAGAATTTATATGATAATAAGACTCCGATTGATATAATGACTGTTAAAAATGAACTTGATAAAGATAAGAAGTTAAATAGTGTTGGTTTAGATTATTTATCAGAAGTAATTGATTCCGTAATATCAAGTGCTAATTTAGATTTTTATATTAAAATAGTAAAAGATTATGCTATTAGAAGAAATTTAATTGAAACAGCTAATGAAATTATTAATAATACTTATGAAGATGAAGATGTAACTAAGTTGTTAGATAGTGCTGAGAAAAATATTTTAAATGTGGTAAAAGCCCGCAGTGTTGGGGATTTTGTGCCTATTCAAGAGATTTTAAGAAGAGCCCAAGCCAAATTGGAAGAGTTATCGCGGAATAAAAGAGCAATAACGGGTTTGGAAACAGGGTTTCCCGATTTTGATAAGATTACAACGGGGTTACAAGGTAGTGAAATTATTATCGTGGGGGCACGTCGTGGGGTAGGAAAAACGGCGCTTGCTCTTAATGTGGCCACCTATGCGGCGATGCATACTAAAAAAGCAGTTGCTATATTTAATTTGGAAATGTCTGCCGAAATGCTTATCAATAGAATGATTGCATCAGTTGGGCAAATCGATTCCTATAAATTACAAACTGGTAATATGCAAGAAAAAGACTGGAAAAGATATAATGAAGCAATGAGTCAACTAGCGGATACTAATATATTTATCGAAGATAATGCTGGGGTTACGGCGCAAGAAATTCGGGCTAAATGTCGGAAACTGGCGAATAGTGAAATGGGTTTAGGTCTAGTTGTAATCGACTACTTGCAACTTATTAGTAGTGGTAATAGAAGAGTAGAATCAAGACAAGTGGAAGTATCCGAAATATCTCGGGCTTTAAAAACTATGGCTTTAGAATTAGATGTGCCAGTAATTGCCTTATCGCAACTATCGCGGAGTGCTGAGAAAAGAGAAAGTAATCAACCAATGTTAGCAGATTTAAGAGAATCAGGATCTTTGGAACAAGATGCCGATATGGTATTATTTATCAATCGGAAAGATTACTATGATAAGGCTAAAGATTTTAACCAAAAGATAGTACCAGCCGAACTTATTATAGCCAAGCATCGTAAAGGGGGACTAGGTACTGTTAATCTTTTATTTGAACTTAATATGCTTAGTTTTAAGAGTCAATTAAAAGTAAATGGAGATGAATAAATTAATGAAAACAAGAGATATTATTATAACTTGTGTTTTATCAATAATAGTAGTTATATTATATTTTGTTGATAAAAGTATGGAAACAGAGATTAATTATGCTGATAAAGCCTATCAAATATATTTGAATGGGGAAGTAATTGGTTTAATTGAAGATGAACAAGAATTATATAATTTGATCAATGATGAACAACAAGAAATAAAGAATAAGTATAATGTTGATAGTGTTTATCCCCCAAATGCCTTTAAAATTGTGGCTGTAAATACTTATAATAATAATTATCAAACAGTTAGTGATATTTATAATATGATTGAAGAACGGGATGATTTTACTGTTAAAGGGTATACAATTACAATTAAATATGATGAAGATGATTATTATGAAGGGGAAGAAGTACCGGAGAATTATCAGATTAATGTTTTAGATCGGGAAGTTTTTGAAGAAGCAATTCGTAATTATATTTTAGCATTTGTAAGTGAAGAAGATCTTAATGCTTATCTCGCGGGAGAAGTTGAAGAAATTACTGATATTGGCCAAGTTATTGATAATATGTATTTTCGGGAAGTTATAACTATTAAAGAAGCATATATTAGTGCAACGGAAAAAATATATACGGATGCTGCAGAACTGGCTCAAGTGTTACTTTTTGGACCCAATGCGGAGATGGATAGTTATACGGTTCAAGCCGGTGATACAATTGATAGTATTAGTGAAGAATATCGCTTGAATCCTCAGGAATTTTTGATTGCTAATCCTAATTATCGGAGTGAAAGTGTTATGCTTCGAATTGGTGATAATGTTAACGTTACGTTGCTTGATCCGATAATTACTTTTGTTTATAATGTTTACCGAATTGAAGAATCAGAAATTAATTTAACACCAACGACGGTTGTTGATAATACCAAAGGATATGGTTATAAAGAAATTACGCAAGCCGGAGTTGCGGGTATTATGTTAACGCATGAAACTTATGAAGTAATAAATGGAGAAGATAGTCAACAAGTAGATATTGTTTATAATGAAACAATTAGAGAAGCAGTGCAGCAAATTACAACAGTGGGACCATCTTATTCGGGGGTTTATATTTCTGGTGATTGGGGCTGGCCAACGGCTTATCCTTATCGGATTACCAGTCAATATGCGTATCGTTGGGGTAGTATGCACTATGGTATCGATATTTCAGGTCCGGGTCGTGGTTCACCAATTTATGCGATTGGTGATGGTACTGTTGTCGAAGCGGCTTTAGATGGTACTCATAGCAGATCGGATGGTACTTATGCTGTTATTGAACATGATGGTAATGTCTACAGTTTATATGCGCACATGGATTCCTTATTAGTATCAGTTGGTGATCGTGTTAGTAAAGGAGATGTTATTGGGACAATGGGAGATACTGGTTATGCAACAGGTGTTCACTTGCATTTATCTGTATCATATGGTTGGCCATATCATGGTAGTTACCGATTTGTTAACCCATTGAGTATTTACTAATGAAAATAGCAGTGTTATCAAGTGGCTCTAAAGGGAATGTCACCTATTTGGAAACCAATAATAAAAGATTTTTGTTGGATGCCGGACGGAATTATAAGTATATCAAAGACTCTTTGGGGGGTATAGGGGTTGATATAAAGACAATTAATTACATCATAATTAGTCATGAACATAGTGATCATATATCAGCCCTGAAGACCTTAGTTGCTAAGACTGGAGCAACTGTTATTGCTTCGGCGAAATTATTATATGAACTAACTGATTTAAATGATTATCCGCACATTTTAGTGTGTGAAGACGAATTAACAATTGATGATGTGCATATTACTTCGATTCATTCGAGTCATGATGCAGTTGACTCTCGAAATTTTATTATCGAAGAGGATAATAAACGGCTTGGTTATATAACAGATACCGGTTATATTAATACTAAGAATTTTAAATATTTGCAAAATTTAGATATCTATTTATTTGAAAGTAATCATGATATTGAATTATTGCAACATGGCCCTTATCCAGCATGGCTTAAAAAAAGAGTTTTAAGTGATGATGGGCATTTATCAAATAAGGCTGCTGCCTTCTATTTGACTAAATTAATTGGGGATAAAACTAAAGAAATTGTCTTAATTCATTTAAGTGAGACTAATAATTTAGAGAGTATTGCTCTAGAAACAGTTAATAATACATTTATGGAATGTGGTATTAATTTTGTGAATATCATTTGTGCGAGACAAAATGAAGTGACGAAAGTGATTGAAGTATGATAAAAATATTGTGTGTGGGAAAAATTAAGGAAGAATATTTAAAGAATTTAATTAAAGATTACCAAAATAGAATAAATAAGTATTTAAAAATAGAAATAATTGAATTAAAAGATAATCCTAATTATCTAAAAGAAATAACTGATTTAAGTAAAGCAATTAATAGTACTGATTATAATGTGGCTTTAGATATTAAAGGAAAAATGCTTAATAGCGAGGAATTTGCCCAGTTTATTGATAAAACCTTGATTATAAATAGTAATATTACTTTTATAATTGGAGGTTCTCTAGGTTTAAATGCGGAAATACTTGCTAAGTGTGATAAGGTTATAAGTTTTTCAGCCCTTACTTTTCCGCATGGCTTATTTCGGGGGATTTTATTAGAACAAATTTATCGGGCTTTTAAAATAATTAATAATGAGACATATCATAAGTAAGGTGGTTTAATGCAAGTGGCTGATGTAAAAAAATATAAATATGCGTTAACGCATAGTGGGACATTTCATGCTGATGATGTATTTAGTTCAGCATTTTTAAAGATTATTAATCCCAATTTGGAAATTATCCGGAGTAATAGTGTTCCTGCTGATTTTGAAGGAATTGTTTATGATATGGGTGGTGGGGAATTTGATCACCATGGTCTTGATAATGATACTCGGCCAAATGCTATCCCCTATGCGGCTTTTGGTAAACTATGGCGAGCCTTTGCACCCGAATTATATGGGGAATATGTTAGTAAAAAAATCGATACTAAATTAATTGCTGACTTAGATTATTCGGATAATACGGGATTTGCCAATAGTTTATGTTTAGCAATTTCGGTCTTTAATCCAACCAATAATAGTAGTGGTGATCAAGAATTTCGGCGCGCGGTCGATTTGGCTAAAGAAATATTAGAAAACTTAATTAAACATGAACAAATTAATTATCAAGAAGAGTTAAAAGTAAAAGAAATATATGATAATTCTTTGAATAAAGAGATTATTGTTTTAGATGAGAAATTACATTTTACTGATACTTTACCTAATACTAAGGCGATATATGTGATATATCCTTCAAATCGCGGCGGATATATGGCTCAAGGAGTACCTAAAAGTAGTGATACAGTATTATTAAAGAAAAATTTTCCGAAAAGTTGGTTAACTAACTTGCCAGATTACTTGCTTTTCTGTCATAAAAGTTTATTTTTAATTCATGGTAATACTTTAGATGATGTCAAAAAGGCTTGTGAAGTGGCTTTAAAGGAGGAATTATGATTGGTAATGATTGGGATCAATTGTTGAGTGTTGTTTGGCATAGTCCGGGATTTCAAAAATTTTATAAGATGATTATGGCCGAATACGATAAAAAGACTATTTATCCCCCGAAAGATTATATATTTAATGCTTTAAAATTAACAAGTTATGAAAATACGAAAGTAGTAATTGTGGGGCAAGATCCTTATCATGGGGAAAATCAAGCCCATGGTCTTTCTTTTAGTGTGCAACATGGTGTTAAATTGCCACCATCTTTGCAAAATATTTACCGCGAGTTAAAAAGCGATTTGGGAATTCCAGAGCGCAGTGATGGTGATTTAAGTAATTGGGCGCGGCAGGGAGTATTGTTATTGAATGCTGTTTTGACAGTGGAAAAAGATAAAGCCGCCAGTCATCGTAATTTAGGATGGGAACCTTTGACTGATTATATTATAAAAATACTTAATAAAAAAGATAAACCAGTAGTGTTTATCTTGTGGGGAAATTTTGCTAAAGAAAAGGCTAAATTAATTACTAATCCCAAGCATTACATAATTATTAGTCCACATCCTTCTCCTTTGTCGGCTTATTCTGGTTTTTTTGGTAGTAAACCTTTTTCGAAGACGAATAACTATTTAATAAGCAAAGGACTTAAACCAATAGATTGGTCGTTATAGTTTAAAATCATCAATAACAGCATCTTGCATATTTTTACCATCAAAAAAGGGTTTAATTTTATAGTGATGGATTTTTGCAATAATATTCGAAGGAAACTTGCGAATTATTTGATTAAGTTCAGTAGTATTTTTATTATAATAAGTTTTACAAGATATTAATGTTTCATTAATTCTTTCAATTTCTTTTAAATCTTTGTTAAATTCCTTCGTATCTAATTCTGAGTGATCATTTTTAACTTCTAAAATTATATTCATGGCTTCAGTCAGTTTCCGATCTAGTTCATAATTACTAATTCTTTTATCTTTTAAGTCAATATATTCTTTTAAATAATCTTTTTTAGTGACAACTTTTTTGATAGCAATATTTAATTTGGCAATCAGATCATATTTTTGTCTTAGATTTTCATCAATTATCCCTTCGGCTTTTTCAATTTTTATTTTATAATTAACTAAATTATTATAAGTAATTACATAAATTAAAGCAATTATGCTTATAATAATGATAATTAATAAAATTATACTTACTGTATTCACTTAGTATCACCTTAATCATTATATCAGAAAAAAGATGTTTTGAAAACTTGTTTTGCTTATTAGAGTGTGATATTATTTTGCTAGGGTGATTAGATTGAAATTTTTAGAAAATGTTGATAAAGAGCAATATCAAAATTTTACAAGTAATCATGAGAAAAGTCATTTTTTACAATCATATGAGTGGGGTGAGTTTTGTCGGAGGATAAAGGGACAAACACCACATTATGTGGGAATGAGTAATGATGCGGGAAAAATTGTTGCTACTGCTTTAATATTAGAACGCAAGACACCTTTAGGTTATAGTTATGGTTATGCCCCAAGAGGATTTATTTTGGATTACACTAATAAGGAATTAATTAAAGAATTTACTACTTATTTAAAAGAATATATGCAGAAAAATAAAATAATTTATATTAAGTTTGATCCCGATATTCCTTATCAAGATATTGATGAAGATGCTAATCCAATCCCCGGAGGTAATAATAATTATGAACTTTATGATTATATGCTTAGTTTAGGTTATATTCATAAGGGCTTTTATCGGCTTTATGAAGGAAATCAACCGAGGTATACTTTTAGAATTGATTTAAAACGCGATTGGGATGTTATTGAATCACGGATGAGTAAGTCATTTTTACAATCAGTTAAAAGAAGTTATCAATATGATCTAAAAATAGATAATGAAATTAGAATAAAAGAGTTTTATGAACTAATTAAAGAAACTAGTAAGAAAGATGGTTTTGATCCCCATAGTGTAAAATATTATGAAGTATTAGTTGAAGAATTTAAAGATCATATTAAGTTTTTTAATGTAACGATTGATATTACCGAAGTAATTACGAAAATAAAAAAAGAACTTGCCGAATTAAAAGATAATATGGCTAATGTTAATAAAAAAAGAATGGCGGATTATAATGATAAGATAAAAAGATTAGAAAATGAATTAGCCCTTTTTAGTAAATATGATGGGGGAATAAAAGTAATATGTACAATTATTTGTATATCAACTAATAATCGGATTTGGAGTTTTTTCCAAGGTGGTGATGAACTTGCTTCGAAAACTTGTGCGGTGATGCGCTGTTATTATGAAGCAATAAAAGATGCTTATGAAAAGAAGTATGATTTCTTTGATTTATTTGGAACACCGGGAGATCCCCACACTACATATAAGAATTTGGCCAAATTACATGATTTTAAAAGAAAATATGGTGATAAATATATTGAATTTATTGGGGAATTTGATTTAGTAAATAAGAAATTTTTATATAAAATATTACCATGGTTATTAAAAATATATAGAAGGATAAAAAGATAATTATGAAATTAAAAGTTATAGATGAAAAAACATATAAAGAATTTGCTTTAAAAAATCCTTATATATCAATTTATCAGTTACCAGAGTGGGGAAAATTAAAGGCAATTACTGGTTGGGTTTCCCACTTGGTTGGTTTATATGCTGCTAATGAATTAAAGGGAGTTACTTTATTGCTCCAAAAAAAGGTTCCTTTTAATAAAAATTTATTTTATGCTCCCCGGGGTTATTTACTGGATGTGGCAGATTTTCAACTGTTAAAAGAATTTCATGAACAGGTAATAGAATATGTTAAAAATAATAATGGTTTTATGTTGAAAGTTGATCCGAATGTTATTTATGCTATTAAAGATAAAGATGGAGAAAATAAAAGAATTGTTGGACAAGAAATTTTTGCTAATTTTGGTAAGTTAGGTTTTAAACATCATGGATTTACCCAAAATTTTGAAGACTTGCAGCCGCGAAATTTATGCCGTTTTAAATTACAGCCTACATATGAAGAAACTTTGCAAAGTTTTAGTAAAAGTACTAAGAAGAATATTGCTAAGGCTCTAAATATGGGAGTTGCCGTGCGGGTTGTTGATAGTGGAGAAATCGATGAATTCATGCGGCTTTTAAGGATGTCGGCGGATAAAAATGAATTTGTACTGCGACCAACTGCTTATTATCAGAAGATGGTTGAATTAATGCCTGAGTATATCAAACTATATATTACCTATATCGATACGGCGAAATACGTGCAAATAGTAAATGATGAATATACGAAAACGAAAAAAGAACTTGCTGATTACTTAGAAGAGATGAAGAAAATAAATAATGGCAGTAAAGTAGTGAAACATCATCAGGACTTAGTGAATAAATTGGCAAAGTTAAAAAGTGATATCGAATATGCTAAGAAATTACAAGCAAAAGGAGAAAAAATCAATATTGGGGCCTTAATGTCTTTATTTATTGGTAATGAAGGTATTACTTTTATGAGTGGAATTGATAGTGATTATAAAGAATTTAATCCTAAATATGCTTTTTATAATCAACATATAAAAGATGCGTTAGAATTAAAAAAAGAATATGTCAATTTTTATGGTATATCTGCTTCCTTAGATAAAGATAATCCTTATTATCATATCTATGAAATAAAAAAAGGGTTTAATCCCGAGATGATTGAATTACTAGGAGAATTTGACTATGTAATTAATAAATTTAATTATTATATGTATAAAGTATCTTTAAGTTTTTATAAAGTTATAAAAAAGATAAAGCGTTAATTTAGGGCTTTATCTTTTCTTTTAAATTTATTTAATATTCTTTCTCCCAGTAATTCATTTAATAATTTACGGTTCATTAAATAATAGATGGCTGCTAGTGTAAGTCCTGTTATTGCTAGGGCTAAAAGCATTATTACTTTAGATGTAATATTAGCAAATATGTAATGTCTAATTAATACGGCTAATATTACTAAAATAATGATTGTACCAATTAATTTAGGTAAAGATTTTAGTGTCTGTTTATAATCAAACTTATATTTTTTATGTAATGTTGCTAGGGGAATACCCAAGGATAATGAATAACCAATGGCTGATGCCAAAATGGCACCGTAATAAGGAGCAATTCCTAGGTAATTAAATAAATACATCAGTGGTAAGTCTAGAATTGTTTTGGTTATTAAGCCACAAGCAACAGAGATATAGATTAATTTGGTTTTACTTAAGCCTTGAAGGGCACTACAAATCATGATGTAAGCACTATCCATGATGGCTAGTAAAATAGTAAATTGAAATATTCGTGGGCCATAGAAACTTTCACCATAAAATATGGTCCATACTTGACTTGCAAAAATACTTAAAAATATTGATAATGGTAAAATAGCATATAATAGTACTTGAATTGTCTTATTAAATTGATTATTTACTTCTTTCATGTCTTTTTTGGTGAACGCTTCAACAATTGAAGGAATTAAACTGATGACTAGACCAGTGGCAATGGCTGTTACCACACTTACTAGTTTACTGCCCCAGGTTGTAAAGACACTTGATATTGTTTCCACATCAGTTGCGGCATATCCTAAGTTATTTAAACCATTGATTACTAAAATCATATCAACAGTATTATATAAACTATTAGCAACATTAATAACGATGAATGGGATACAATAACCAATTAATTTTTTAAATATTACTTTCTTTTCGGTTTTAGTAACTGTTGCATCGGGAACAAATATTTGATTCTTTACTTTGTGCATTTTAATAATTAAATAAAGATAGGATACTAAAGCCCCAGCACAGGCTCCGAAAACAGCAATACCAACGGCTTGCACGGTCGATAAATGAAATATTCTAATGGCAAGAAAACTTCCAACCACAATGACAATTACTCTTACTAGTTGTTCAATTACTTGGCCAATAGATGGTGCCGTAATATAGCGATGTCCTTGTAAGTAACCGCGGGATATTGATAATATTGGAACTACTAAAATAGCAAATGAGACACAACGAATGACAAAGGCAACATCATCAACTGTGTTACCACCAGTTAAGTTACCAACAATGGAATCTGCAATAAAGTTGGCTCCTAGAAAACAAATAAGAAAACAGATAACTGAGAAAATAAAGATAATTTTCTTAGCATATTTAAACATAAATGTTTTTTCTTTTTGTTTACCTAAAGTGTTATATTCACTAGTAATTTTACTGATGGCGAGTGGTATACCAGCCGATGAGATAATTAAAAAGAAATTATATATGTTATAGGCGTAACCATATAGGGAACCACCATTTTCACCAATGATATTATAAAAGGGAATAACATATAATACTCCAAGAATTTTCGATAATATTATGGCAATAGTGGCAATTAAGGCGCCTTCAATAAATTCATTTTTTTTCAAAATGGGATCATCTCCGATAAATATATTATATAAAAAATTTAGGTATTTTACAACTTAGAAGAAATTTGTGTTAATCCTTTTTTAAAAAGATACCTTATCATTAATAAAAAAGATTCCGATATATATTGTATAATATCTCTT
>CALVVK010000035.1 GCA_944363825.1 uncultured Bacilli bacterium
TTTTTAGCCCCACCAATCTTAATTGTTCCACTTAAAGGATGATTCCCTTCGATAACAATTTGTTTCATACTCTGCCTCCTTCAAAATTCATTTAAGATGTATTATATCACGTTTATACAAAAAGATGAAATAATCCTAAAATAATTAAGAGTAATATCCCTATAATTATAGCATATTTTCCAATAAGTTGGCTACTATACTTACCAATTATTACACCTGCATAGGTAAATGCTGCACTACATAAAGCAAAGATAATGCTGGCTAGGAAATAATTGTTAGTAATATCATTGATACCAAGGCCAACAGAAAAACTATCGATTGAGACACTTAAAGCAAAGATTATTAAGCCGAAAAAACTAAGTTTGATGTTGGCTTGTTCATCTTTAATATAATGAATGGCTAAATTAATACCCAAGATAATTAAAACACTACCTAATATAACATTGCTAGCCAGATCTAGTAATCTAATTACAGCGAGACCGACGATATTACCAAGTAAAGGCATAAAAAAATGAAATAGACCAACTAAAAGGGGAAGAAATTTAATTAATTTATTTTGACTTACTATTGTACCTACCGATAAAGACAAAGAAAAAGTATCCATCGATAGGGATATTCCTATTAATAAAACGGATACTATTTCTTGCATATTGATCACCTAATCAAATATATGCACGTAATTAAGAAAACTTTTCAATTATTTCTTTAACATAGAATGTATAATTGGCAGCATTTGTTGCCTGTTCTTCGGCCTCGAGTAAACAAAGCGGTGGAAATAAAACACACCACCAATTATCACCAGCCCCTGACCCAAGTGTTATAACTAAAGATTCATAATTGCCCGCGGGATAACTAACTCCTTTATATTCTTTTTCAGGAAAATAATTATCACCATAATTTATTGTGTAGTCAATATTGTAAGATTCAATAATGCTAGCAAATTTAGCCATGTTTTCATTAATAAGTTCTTTAGTTTGCTCTTTAGATTCGGAAGTATCAAGAATTTCTTTAAAAATTGGTTCGATTTCATTACGAATTTTAATTTTAATTTCTTGATCTTCAACATTATTACTATTAGCAATAATACGGAATCTTATAGCATCACTTGGTATTAGAACTTGCGTGGTACTACCTGTGGTTAAACAAATCAAGATGGTTACAAAAAATAGTGCAACAATTATTTTTTTCAATTTTATCACCTAAAATAATGGTGGTTCTATTTTAAAAAAATTATTCATTAAATATAAATAAATATCTAATACGTCCGGTTAAATCAGGAATAAATTTATATTTTAGATTAGGATATTCCCTTAAAAATTCTTTTAATATTGCTTCAGTATTATCCCCAATTTCCAAGGCCATTAGACCCGGTTTATTTAAATTATTTATGTGTTCATGGATTATTCCCTTTAAAAAATATGTGCCATGATCTTCCGCAAATAAGGCTATGTGGGGTTCATATTTTAAAACATTGGGGGCAACATAACCATCAAAGGCAATATAAGGGGGATTAGAGATAATAATATCATATTTCCCAGTTAGTGGTTTTAATATATCCTGTTTTATAAATTTTATGACGACTTTATTATTATTGGCATTTTCCTTGGCCAGTTCTAAAGCAGAGGTCGATATATCGGTGGCAGTTACAGTAGAATTTAATTCCTTTTTTAAGGCAATAGCAATACAACCACTACCTGTACCTAAATCAATTATCGAAATTTTATTGGTAAATTTTTTTCTAGCATATTCGATAACTAAATAGACTAAATATTCCGTTTCATAACGAGGAATTAAAACTCTTTCATCAACATTAATTAGACAATTTAAAAATTCAACATTACCTATTAAGTATTGGATGGGATAGCCAGCCTGTAATTTATCTATTGCTACCTTCAGATTAGAGCCATAAATAGATTTTAATATTTCCCAGTCTTTGTAACTAATATTGGTGGGTTTTTTAATATTATTTTCCATTACATTATTCCATCTTGGCACCAGCAAGTTTTAATTTTAAGTCTTCCGTTTGGAGGGCTTCAATTATTGGATCTAACCAACCATCCATTACGCGATCAAGACTCATAATTGAAAAATTAATGCGATGATCTGTTACCCGATTCTGCGGATAATTATAGGTTCTTATTTTTTCTGAACGATCACCCGTACCTATTTTATTTTTTCTTTCTTGACCTAATTCTTGTTCTTCTTTAAGACGGGCTTCTTCATTAATCCGAATTTTTAGAAGATTCAAGGCTCTTTCCCGATTTTTTAGTTGACTGCGTTCCACTTGGCAAGTTACAACAATACCGGTGGGAATATGAGTAAGTCTAACAGCGGAATTGGCTGTATTTACTGATTGACCACCGGCCCCACTCGAGTGATAGACATCCATTTTAATATCACTTTCTTTAATATCGATATTAGCCGTTTCGATTTCGGGCATAACTAAAACAGTCGCAGTCGAAGTATGCACCCGACCTTGGGTTTCTGTTGCAGGCACTCTTTGAACGCGATGCGAACCACTTTCATATTTTAGTTTAGAATAAACATTATCCCCTTTAATTATAAATTCGATTTGGGAATAACCACCACTGGTACCAGCAATTTCATGAATAACTTCGATTTTCCACCCATTATTATCGGCATAGTGGGAATACATGCGAAAAAGATCACCCGCAAAGATATTGGCTTCATCGCCTCCAGCAGCCCCCCGAATTTCCATAATAACATTTTTACCATCGTATTCATCTTTGGGAACTAAAAGAATTTCTAAGCGTTTATATAACTCTTCTTCTTTTTTAGTTAAAGTCTCGATTTCACTCATAGCCATTTCTTTTAATTCCGGATCACTGGCCATTTCTTTGGCTTGTTCTAAATTATCTAAAACTTTTTTATATTCATTATAAACTTCAACAGTTTCTTTTAAATCACTTTCTTCTTTGGATAATTCTTTTATTTTATTGAAGTCACTCACAACTTCCGGATTCATTAATTCCTTTTTAATATCTTCATATTTTTTGACAATTGCATCTAATCTATTAAACATAATTTTCCTCCTTCATACTTATTAAATAAATTAAACTTGGAAAAATTACGCTAAAGGTTAGCATCATCTTCGGCATCAATTACCATTAAATCGGCGAGATCATCGTCATCGACATCTTCGGTTTCATCATCTTTATCATAGAAAATGTCTTCTTCTTCCTCTTCGGGAATATCTTCGATTTCTTCCTCATCTTCGATTAATTCCTCTTCATCATCTTCTTCATCTTCAATCACAATATCAGGTTTATGCCGAGTTTGAAGGTCCCAATAACCATTTTCTAATAAAATAAACTTCTTATTAATTGACATTTGTTCAAAAAAGTCCATAAGTTGCTCTTCTACAACACTTTCCGGTAGTTCTAAGACCGAACATACTTTTTTAAATATGTCAATCAATTTCATTTTCTTACCTGATTCTTGTAAAACTAAGGCTGCAATATCATCATAACCCATTAATTCTAATTCTTCTTTTGGTATATCATTTAATTTCATTTTTCATATCCTCCTTACATTTTTTCTGGTGGTATAACACCAATTAAATTTAATGCATTATATATTGTTTGTCTTATTGCTTTTATCAGTAATATATTTTCTTTAGTTGCTATTTCATTTTCGGTTAAGATCCTATTTTTAGCATAATAGGAATGGAATAAACCAGCAAGTTCATAGACGTAATTAGTTATTAAATGTGGTAATTCTTTTAAAGCTGCGGTTTTTACTACTTCGGGAAATGCATATACTTTTTCTAACACATTATATGTATCTTCGTTATTTAATGTTGCAAATTTTTCGGGTATTTCTGTAATATCTTTTTCTCTTAGAATAGAAGATATTCTAGCATAAGCATATGATACGTAGTAAACAGGATTTTCATTCGATTTACTTTTAGCAAGATCGAGATCAAAATCCATTTGGGTATCAAGGCTGTAACGCGCAAAATAGTATCGGGCAGCATTGACACCTACTTCATCGATTAATTCTTTTAGAGTAACTGATTTACCAGATCTTTTACTCATTTTTACAACATTACCATCTTTAATCAGCCGAACTAATTGTAATAATTTTACTTCTAACTTATCCGGATCATTACCTAGGGCTTTAATACTACTTTTAAGACGAGCCACATAACCATGATGATCAGTACCAAATATATCAATCATTTTATCATAACCTCTATTATATTTATCATAGTGGTAGGCAATATCTGGTACTAAGTAAGTAAGAGTGCCATCTTCTTTGATTAAAACATGATCTTTATCATCATATAAGGCACTACATTTAAACCAAGTGGCACCATCTAATTCATAAGTATAACCATGGGTGGTTAATTTATTAATTATTTCTTTTAGATCGTATTTTTGACTAATTGCTTTTTCACTGGTATAACAATCATAATTTATACCATATTCCTTTAAGTCAGTAAAGATATTATTTAGTAATTTTTTGGTCCCTAATTCTTTATAAAATTCTAGATCTTTATCTAAATAAGTATCTTGATAATTATCATATAATTCCTTAGCAATAGCCTTAATTTCTTCGCCGTAATAACCATTTTCAGGCATATGATAGTCCTGGCCACAAATTTCATAATACCGGGCTTTGATTGATTCGCCCAAATTATTTATTTGATTGCCCGCATCATTAATGTAATATTCACTAGTAACATCATACCCACAAAAACGCATGATACGCGCGAGAGAATCGCCATAAGCACCACCCCGAGCATTACCAATATGTAAAATACCAGTCGGATTAGCACTGACAAATTCGATATTTATTTTTTGGCCTGCCCCAATATTACTCCGACCATAATTTTCTTTTTCAATTAAAACTTTTTTTAAGTTTTCTAATAAGTAATCTTTGGCAACAAAAAAGTTAATGAATCCCGGTGCTTTAATTTCCACATTTTTAACCTCAGGACAAGAAAAATTGGCAACTAACTTTTCGGCGATTAGCATGGGATTATCATGAACGATACTAGCAAGGCGCAGGGCAATATTACAGGAACAATCACCATTTTCTTTTTGCTTAGGACGAGTAATTTCTAATTGGTCATGATAATCGATATTAAGGCTAGATATACTTTTTTCTAAAGCCGCAATTATTAATTCTTTCATCTCATTCCTCTTTCATATTTATCGTTATTTTTTTTACTTCATCAGCGATGCTATATTCTAATATTATCTGATTTTCATTTATATCTATCTCACTATTACAATCAAAACTACAACTTTCTTTAGTTGGAAAGGTAAATGTACAAATGTTTTTTAAAAAATCTATTTCCATAGTATATTCGTTAGATGTCCGTTTATACTTCTTCTTAGCAATATCGATGTAATTTGTTATATCATCTTCGAGAAATTTTAAATATTGTTCTTTGATGTATTCACAATATACATCTTTTAACTCGATTAAAACCGTATTGTTATCGGCTAATTGCCAGTCGATTTTTTGTTGCATTGGGCCACCCCGCTTTTTTTCTTGATAATTATAGCATAATATATAGAATTTTGCACTTATATTTTACATTTTTTTTAACATAATAAAATACAGGTGATATAAATTGAAGAAAGTACGGTTTTTATTTAAGTTATTTCTCTTTGGATTTATATCTTTCATTGTTGTTATAATTGGTTTATATACATATGCTTACTTGAGTCCAAAACTCGATTTGAAAACTAGTGGTAGTTTATATTTATATGATAATAATAATGAACTTATATATCAAGGTTCCCGTAATAATGAATGGGCAAATATTGAAGATATTAGTGATTATTTAATTGATGCTACCATTGCTGTTGAAGATAAAAACTTTTATAAACATCATGGGTTTGATTATTTAAGAATTATTAAAGCCATGTATTTAAATATTAAAAATGGGTCGATAGTGCAAGGGGCTTCAACGATATCACAACAATATATCAAGAATTTATATTTAGATTTTGATCAAACTTGGGAACGCAAGATTGAAGAAGCATTTTTAACACTGGAATTAGAAGTACATTATGAAAAAGATGAAATATTAGAAGGATATTTAAATACGATAAATTATGGACAAGGAAATATGGGAATTGTGAATGCGGCTTCTTATTATTTTAATAAAAAACCTAGTGAACTAACACTAGAAGAGGCAATTATGCTAGCGGGTATTTCGAAAAATCCCGCAGCCTATAATCCGGTATCCGATTATGATGCGTGTATCGAGCGAGCCATGGTGGTAGCAAAATCAATGCTTAATAACGATTATATCGATGAAGATACTTATAATAGTTTATTTCAAGAAAAAATAGAAATATATGGGCAAAATAAAACTAACAACTTACAGATGTTAATGTATTATCAGGATGCGGTATTAGCGGAACTAGCAGATATTCCAGGGATACCACAGTCTTTAATCGATGCGGGAGGTTTAAAGATTTATACAACTTTAGATTTGGATGTTCAAAAGAATATGGAAGAAAACATTTTGGCGAACAAGCCCGATGAGGAAATTCAAGTTGCTAGTATTATCGTCAATCCCAATACGGGAGCAGTTATGGCTTTAACGGGGGGAATGAATTATGCAACTAGTGAATATAATCGGGCGTTAAGTAGTAAAAGACAAGTCGGATCAACGATGAAACCCTTCCTTTACTATGCCGCGTTAGAAAATAATATGACTATGTCTTCCACATTTTCGAGTGAACCCACAACATTTACTTTATCTAACGGGAAAACTTATAGTCCGCAGAATGCGAGTGATGTCTATGCCAATAAAGAAATAACCATGGCTGCGGCCTTAGCCTTATCGGATAATGTTTATGCCGTCAAGACTAATTTGTTTTTGGGAGTTGATGCGATGATTGAGGTTGCCAAAAGAACAGGTATTAGTGCCGAATTAAATGAAGTGGCATCGCTTCCTTTAGGAACTAGTGAAATTAATTTAATTGATTTTGCAACTGGTTATACAACATTTGCCTCCGGCGGATATAAAAAAGATTTGTATTTTATTGAAAAAATTGAAGATATGGACGGAAATATATTATATGAACATGAAGAAAAAAATACTTTAGTTTTGAATCCTAATTATACTTATATTTTAAATGAAATGATGAATACTACTTCGAATGCGGCTTTTGTTGATTATACGACTCCAACTGCTTTAAATATCGCTTCAAAATTTAGTAATAAGTATGCGATTAAAACTGGATCAACTAATACCGATTTTTGGATTGTTGGCTATAACAAAGATGCCTTAGTTATGACTTGGATGGGTTATGATGATAATAAAACAATTGGTTCGACGGTTAGAAATAGTTCAAAAAATGCTTGGGTAGATACAATTGAATATGTATTAAAGGATACCCAGACCAGTTGGTATGAAACACCGAAAAATGTCGTAGCCATACCCCTTGATGCAATAACAGGAAAAACAACAACTGATACTAATAAAGCCGCTTTATACTATTATGTTAAAGGTTCTGAACCAAATGTTACCAATGAACAATATGTTAGTGGCGAATAAAAAAAGTACTGATTTTTAAAATCAGTCTTTATTTGGCAGAATCTTTCTTAATTTTTATGGTAATGTGATATTCGGTTGGTAAATTTAATTCTTCAATAACAACTTTATCGTTATCAAAATTTAAGCCGCGGATTGTTTTTATTACTTCATCCAAGTAAACATCATTTAATATTTTGGTATTAGTAGTTGGGGTACTTGGGATTATAAAGTCATCAAGCATTTCAATATTATCAGTCTTGTTTAATAAGTCAGTCGGATTTTCTTTTACCTCCGGTGTTGGTTCCACAACTGTTGGGGCTGGTTCTTCAACATCGAGATTAGCCGCTTGGGTTTCTAGGAAATTGAAAAATTTATTAGGTACTTTTTCCGGTTCTCCCGAAAAAGGAGCGGGATTAGCATTGTTAGGATTAAACATTTCATTACCTCCATCAATTGGTTCAGGATTATTAGATACGGGATTATCTTTTGGTTCAGGTTGCGAAACTAAAGTTGGTTCTGCTAATGTTTCAGGCTCTTCTTCTTTAGAATCACTAGTGATTTTTTTTATTTCATCTTCTAAACCTTTAACAGTTAATCTTTCCGTAATTATTTTATTTAATAAGACTTTTTGCGTTTCATGATCTTTTATTTTTAATAAAGACCTAGCATGTCTTTCGGAAATTTGGCCTTTAATAACCGCTTGTTGAACTGATTCATCTAAAGTTAGCAAGCGCAGTTTATTTGAAATTGCCGATTGGGATAAACCCATTTTTTTGGCTAATTCTTCTTGAGTCATATAACCTTTTTCAAGTAATGTTTGATAAGATCTGGCTTCTTCAATGGCTGTTAAGTCTTTTCGCTGCACATTTTCAACGACAGCAACTTCGGCACTCGCAGCATCACTTAAATTAGAAATTATGGCCGGAACAGAAACTAAACCAGCAATCTTCGCGGCTTTATATCTTCTTTCTCCAGCAATTATTTCATATTTATCATTTTTTCTTCTTAAAACTAGTGGCTGAATAATGCCATGTTGTTTAATCGATCTTGCTAAATCATTTAATGAGTCATCATCAAAAGATAATCGTGGTTGAAAACGATTAGGGATAATGTCCTCAATAGGCACTTGTAATATCTTTTCTTCTGTCTCTTTATTATTCACATAAATCAACCCTTTATATCTTCTTTAATTTTAAACTATATATGTTTTTTTTGCAATGGTTTTTTAATAATTTTTTCGTACGGCCGTAATTTATTTAAGTCACTTTTCTTATTTTTTTGCACGCTGATTAACATTCTAACTCCAGCATTATTAGGGAGATTAAACGTTATAACTTTGTTTAGTTGACAATTAAGAGTAGATATAGCATATTTGCTATTATCTAGTTCTTCCCTTGAATTACCTTTCATCGCAATAAAATATTTATCAACACTTACTAACGGAGTGGCTAGTTCTAGTAAGACCGGCAGATTGGTTACTGCTCTAGCAGTTACAATATCAATACTATTTAAAAACTTGGGGGTAATGTTTTCAATACGATTGTTGATAACTTCAATGTTATCAACATTAAGTTTGGGAATAAGACTATCTAAAAACTTTGTTTTTTTGTTATTAGAATCGACTAAATAAACTTGCAAGTGCGGGAAAAATATTTTCAAAACTAAACCAGGGAAACCCGCACCTGTGCCAATATCTAATAATGTGTTTTCCTGGGTTAAATCAACTATTTTAATTAATGTTAAGGAATCATAAAAATGCTTAAGATAGACATCTTCTTTAGTTTTAATAGCTGTTAGATTTGTATGTGTATTATATTCTAATAAATAATCACAATATATTTCTAATTGTTTTATGTTTTCACTAGTTATATTTATCCCTAATTTTTTGACTTCTTTAATAAATTCTTCAATATTCATTTGTTATATTCCTTCTTTAAGTAAACCGATAAAACAGAAATATCGACGGGGTTTACCCCACTAATACGAGAGGCTTGAGCAATTGTTTTGGGCCGAATTTGGGCAAGTTTTTGTTTGGCTTCACTCGCTAAATTAGATACTTTACGGTAATCAATATCATCAGGAATTTCTTTTTCTTCTAATTTTAGTAATTTTTCGGCTTCTTTCAAGGCTTTATTAATATAGCCTTCATATTTTATTGTTATTTCAACTTGTTCTTTTACTTCATCAGGGTAATCTAACTTGATAAAATTTTCTAGGAAAGATAATTTAATTTCTGGTCTTTTTAATAAGATGTAGAAAGACAAATTACTGGTGGGAATTGCGATGTTATTTTCGGCAAATATTTTTTTATTAGTAGAATTAATTGGTAAGTGATTTTCTTTTAAATACTGGATTAAATCAGCAATTTTTGATTTTTTTTCTTGCAACTTTTTATATTGTTCTTCATTTATTGTGCCACATTTATAAGCATATTCCCGAAGGCGTAGATCCGCATTATCATGTCTTAAAATTAAACGAAATTCGGCGCGACTGGTAAGCATGCGATATGGTTCAATTGTTCCTTTAGTTACTAGATCATCGATTAAAACACCGATGTATGCATCACTTCTTTTTAAGATTAAAGGATCTTTTCCATCAAGTTTTAAAGCCGCATTAATACCGGCGATAATTCCTTGCCCGGCGGCTTCCTCATAGCCTGAGGTACCATTTATTTGGCCAGCCGTAAATAAATTAGTAATTATTTTATTTTCTAATGATGGTTTTATTTGTAAAGGATCAATGGCATCATATTCAATAGCATAGGCATATTTGGTGATTACAGCATTTTCTAAACCTTTAAGACTATGAACCATTTGCTCTTGAATTTCTCTAGGCATACTGGTCGAAAAACCTTGTAAGTACCAATCATCATAATAAAGACTTTCCGGTTCTAAAAATAATTGATGCCGTTCTTTATCTGCAAATCTTACTATTTTATCTTCAATTGAAGGACAATATCTTGGGCCTACTCCTGTAACATAGCCACCATACATAGCCGATTTTTCCAAATTATTTTTTATAATTTCATGAGTTTTTTCATTAGTATAAACTAAGTAACAAGATTGTTGGTTGGTAACATCATAAGATGGAGCATAATCAAAACTAAATGTCCATGGTGTTAAGTCGCCCTTTTCTTCTTGCATTACCGAAAAATCAATTGAATCTTTTTTAATTCTTTGAGGAGTTCCAGTTTTAAGTCTTAATATTTTTAAACCATATTCTTTTAACTTATCGGATAGATAATTACTTCTTGCCTCGCCATGTGGTCCACCAGGAGTATTTTCACTACCTATTAAAATATTTCCTTTTAAATAAGTTCCGGTGGTTAAAATAACGGTTTTACCCCCAATTTTTTCCCCAGTTGCGGTAACTACACCTTTAACAACATTATCTTCGATAATTAAATCTTCAACCATGGCTTCTTTGATAGTTAAATTAGGAGTTTTAAGTAAAGTTTCTTGCATATTTTTAGGATATGTTATTTTATCGGCTTGGGCGCGCAATGATCTAACTGCGGGTCCTTTAGAATTATTAAGCATTTTAATTTGTAAATGGGAAATATCTGCAATATGGCCCATTAAGCCTCCGAGAGCATCAACTTCGCGCACTATAACCCCTTTGGCAGTGCCACCGATTGAGGGATTACAAGGCATATCACCAATATTTTTAATATTACTGGTGATTAAAAGGGTCTTTTTCCCCATCTTGGCAGCAATATGACTGGCTTCAATACCAGCGTGTCCGCCGCCGACAACTATACAATCATACATATTTTTCACCTACTTTCCTAGACAAAAATTACTAAATATATTATCAACTAGTTCATCTTGATAAGAGTCCCCAATAATTTCCCCTAAATATTCCCACGCGGCTTTTAGATCAATTTCAATCATATCAATTGGTAATTCATCTTTTAAACTTTGATAAGCATTTTCAATTGCTAAATTTGCCTTATTTACTAGGTCTATCTGACGAATATTTGATAAATAACTCATGTCTTTATTAATAATTTTATCTAAATTTAATTTATTTTTAATAGCATTTTTTAAATTATCTAAGCCATTAACATCAACTGTATTGCCCCAAATTATTTCCCGGGAAATATTTCCCAAAATTTCAATTTTTTGATCCAAATCTGATTTATTTACAAAAATAATTAAATTTTCTGAATCATATTTTTCCAGTAATTCC
>CALVVK010000036.1 GCA_944363825.1 uncultured Bacilli bacterium
AAATCAATTATAAGAGACAATTTAAGAGGTATTATATCTCTAATTTTTATTTTATGAAAAACTGTCCAGAGGTAAGATATTTTTATCATTCCTTATTTGTTAGCAGTTAAAAAAATGTAAAATTTTCGGAAAAATTGTTTACAATTCTTGCATATTTTGGTAATATTGAAATATAGAATAAAGAGGTGTATGTAAAATGATGGATTTTATATATGAACTATATCAAATTGATAATTTTGTCTTGTATCTTACTATTGCTTTAGTAGTTTTAATTGTTCTTTTTGTATTAGTTCTTATATTTGGTAAACGGGATCAAAAGTTGGAAGAAACTAGGAGATTACAAAAAATTGAGATGGATACGTTTAAGGAAGAAAAGGGGACCGAGGAAAAAGTTGAAGTACCTGCTCCTGTGGAAGAAAAAGTAGATACTGAACCTGTTAAGAGTGAGGCTAAATCAATATTTGATGATACAGCAGTGATGCCACCTTTAAAGGAAGAAGTAAGTGAACCTATTAAGGAAGAGGAAAAAATTGAAGTAACGACTTTTGAACCAAAAGCCGATGAAGTTTTGGAAAAAGAAGAAGAAGTAGAAATACCTGAGGTAGTAAAAAAACCGGTGGTAGATAATGAAGAAGAAAATAAACCAATTAATATTAAAGAATTAGATGAAATTAAGTTTGATGATCTTAATTTAGAAAAAGATTTAAATGAACTTGAAAGTATTAAAAAAGAATTTAATAGTATTGAGATACCGCAAGTAACGGAAGAAGTTAAGAGGGAAGAACCAAAAGAAAAGGCTTATAAAGCGGGTCCCCAAGTATTTAGTTCGGTTTTTGTTAAAAAAGATGAACCGGTAGTTGATGTTAAGGAAGAGAAAGTATCTGAGGTTAAAAAAGAAGAAGAAAAACCCAAAGTTAATTTGTTTTCTATTCAAGATGATGAAGAAGAAATTGAACTACCAGCCTTAAAAAAACAAGATGATACTAAAACTATTAAAATAGATGATATTTCGGGAGAAACATATAATATTAAATAAAACTGAGGTCTTCAGTTTTTTTCTTTGAAAAAATGTTGCTTTTAGCCGGTTTTTCTTGGTATAATGAACTAGGTGAAATAAAAAATGGCAAAATATGATGAATCATCAATAAAAATTCTCGAAGGTTTAGAAGCAGTCCGCAAGCGACCTGGTATGTATATTGGTTCAACTGATAAAAGAGGAATGCATCACTTAGTTTGGGAAATTGTCGATAATGCAATTGATGAAGTTATAAATGGTTTTGGTAATTATATCAAAGTAATTATTAATAAAGATAATAGTATTACAGTGGCCGATAATGGGCGTGGTGTGCCAATTGGGATGCACGAATCGGGCAAAAGTACGCCGGAGGTAATTTATACGGTTTTACATGCTGGTGGAAAATTTAGTGAAGCCGGTTATAAAGTGAGCGGAGGACTCCATGGAGTTGGGGCCAGTGTTGTTAATGCTTTAAGCAAGGAAATGCAAGTAGCAATTTATCGGGATGGCCTTATTTCAATGATTGAATTTGAAAATGGCGGACATGTTAAAACTCCTCTTAAAACAGTGGGGAAAAGTAATAAAACGGGAACAATAGTTAAGTTTTTGCCGGATCCCGAAATTTTTAAAGATAATAAATTTTCTTATACAACCATTGTGGAAAGAATGCAAGAAAGTGCTTTTTTACTGAGTGGTTTAACTATTGAAGTAATCGATGAAGAAGATAAAAAACAGGCTAAATTTCATTATGAAAATGGTTTAATTAGTTTTATCGATTATATGAACGAAGGGAAAAATACTTTACATAAAGTTATAAATTTTAGTAATACCAAAAGTAAAATTGAGGTTGATATTGCATTGCAATATACCGATACTTATAACGAAAATATCCTATCTTTTGTCAATAATGTTAAGACAACTGATGGGGGAACTCATGAAGTGGGGTTTAAAACAGGTATTACCAAAGCGTTTAATGATTATGCTAAGAGTAATAATGTGTTTAAAACTAAGGATGGCACTTTAGATGGTAGTGATGTGCGGGAAGGTTTGTCCGCTGTTATTAGTTTGCGAATTCCAGAAGAATTATTGCAATTTGAAGGGCAAACTAAGGGAAAATTGGGGACACCGGAGGCAAGAAGTGTCACTGAAAGTATTACTTATGAAGCACTAAAATTTTATTTGGAAGAAAATAAAGAAGTGGCTTTAGCCATATTGGATAAGGCGATTAAAAGTAAAGTGGCTCGAGAAGCGGCCCGGAAAGCCCGGGAAGATGCGCGCAATGGCAAGAGTAAAAATAAACAAGAACGGAATTTATCGAGTAAACTGGCTCCCGCTGGCGGTAAAAATGCCAAAATCAATGAGTTATTTTTAGTGGAAGGTGATTCGGCGGGTGGTTCTGCTAAAGGAGGACGCGATCGCAAATTCCAAGCGATACTTCCTTTGCGGGGTAAAGTTATTAACAGTGAGAAAACTAGTGTGGAAGAACTTTTAAAAAATGAAGAAATTAATACCCTTATTTATACAATTGGGGCTGGTGTTGGGGCTGATTTTGATGTTGCCGATTCTAATTATGATAAAGTTATTATTATGACCGATGCCGATGTCGATGGAGCTCACATCCAAATATTGCTTCTTACTTTTTTCTATCGTTATATGCGGGGTTTAATTGATGCTGGTAAACTTTATATTGCCATGCCACCGCTTTATAAACTCGATTATGGGAAGAAGAGATATTATGCTTATAGTGATGAAGAATTAGATGAAATAAAAAGCGAGAATACAGGCAAGTATTCGATTCAAAGATATAAAGGGTTAGGGGAAATGAATCCTGATCAACTTTGGGATACGACGATGAATCCGGAGACACGGAGTTTAATCCGGGTTAATATAACTGATGCGGCTTTAGCAGAAAAAAGAGTCAATGTGTTGATGGGGGATAAAGTTGAACCTCGTAAAGAATGGATTAATGAAAATGTTGTTTTCACAATGGAAGACAATTACCGAGGGGTGTAATAAATGGAAAATATAATCAAACGGATTGAAGATTATTCGTTAGAAGAAATAATGGGTGATCGTTTTGCGAAATATGCTAAAGAGATAATCCAAGATCGGGCTATTCCTGATGTGCGGGATGGCCTTAAACCTGTGCAAAGAAGAATTTTATATGCCATGTTTAAAAATGGTAATACTTGGGATAAAGGTTACCTTAAATGTGCCACAACTGTTGGGGATGTTTTAGGTAAGTACCATCCGCATGGCGATTCTTCGGTATATGATGCGATGGTGCGGATGAGTCAGTGGTGGAAACAAAATCATATTTTAATCGATATCCATGGTAATAATGGTTCGATGGATGGGGATCCAGCGGCGGCATATCGGTATACGGAAGCAAGGCTTGCCAAAATCAGTGGAGAATTGCTCAAAGATTTAGATAAAAATACTGTTGCCTGGTCACCTAATTTTGATGATCGCTTGCTCGAGCCCACTGTCTTGCCGGCGAAGTTTCCTAATTTACTTGTCAACGGGACAAATGGTATTTCTGCTGGTTATGCAACCAATATTCCGCCGCACAATTTAGGAGAAATAATCGATGCGACAATCAAACGGATTGATTCGCCGAATTGTTATTTGGAGACGATTTTAGAAATAGTGAAGGGCCCCGATTTTCCGACCGGTGGTATTGCCCAAGGTAAACAAGGTATAATTGATGCCTTTAAAACGGGCCGAGGACGAGTAATTGTTCAAAGTAAATATACATTCAAGAAGGAAAAAGGGAAAGAACAAATCATAATCAGCGAAATACCATTTGATGTTAATAAACAAAATTTAGTTACGAAAATGGAAAGTATTCGGCTGGATAAAAAAATCGAAGGTATTGCGGAAGTTCGGGATGAAACTGACCGGGAAGGCTTAAGAATTGTCATTGATTTAAAAAGTGGGGCTAATAAAGATTTAATTTTGATGTATTTACTTAAAAATACCGATTTACAGGTGTCTTATAATTATAATATGGTGGCTATTGTTAATAGAACACCACGGACTTTAGGTATTTTAGAAATACTCGATGCTTATATTGCCCATCAAAGAGAAGTGATAACTAAAAGAACAGAATTTGATTTAGCCTATTATCAAAAGAATTATCATATTGTAACTGGTTTAATTAAAGCCATTTCAATTTTAGATGAAGTAATAAAAACAATTCGGGCCAGTAAAAATAAAGGGGATGCCAAAGCCAATTTAGTTGCCAAGTACCAATTTACAGAAGAACAAGCCGAAGCAATTGTTACTTTACAATTATATCGTCTTACTAATACAGATATTGTTACCCTAGAAGAGGAATGTAGTAGATATCAAAAATTAATATTAGAATGTGAAGAAATATTAAATGATGAAAATAAATTAAAGTCGGTTATGAAAAATGAACTAAGGGAAGTTAAAAAAAATTATGCTGTTCCACGGAAAACTGAAATAGTTGATGAAATAACGGAAATAAAAGTTGATTTAAAGGAAATGATTCCTAATGAAAAAGTTGTCGTTGTTGTAACTAATGATGGCTATGTTAAGAAAGTTAGCCAAAAAAGTTATGCGGCGAGTGATGAAGAAACAACTTTAAAACCTGGTGATTTTGTCAAAAGTATTTATCAAGTTAGTACGCAAGATACACTTATTTTATTTACTAACTTAGGTAATTATTTATATATACCAATCCATAAGTTACCGGATTGCAAGTGGAAGGAATTAGGAAAACATATCAGTAACACGGTAGTTATTAAAGAAGATGAAAAAATAATTGCTAGTATGATTTTCAAAGATAAGGAAAATAAAGTAACTTTATTTACGAAAAATGGTTTAACTAAGCAAGTTATTTTAAAAGATTTTGAGGTTACTAGATATTCTAAACCTTTAATGGCAATTAAATTAAAGGAAAATGATGAACTTATTAATGTTTCACTGAGTTGTGAAGATACTCTATTTGTTACTCATAATGGTTATCTGCGCCTTAAAACCATGGAAATTCCAATTGTGGGTGTTAAAGCGAGTGGCGGTAAAGCAATTAACTTGAAAGATGATTATGTCATCGCTGCTATGAGTATCACTGATAGTGCTGAATATCTCAATGTATTTACTAATTATAAAACTGGTAAAAGAATAAAATTAAGCGAATTAGGAAGTATATCGCGGGCGAAAAAAGGTAATATGCTCTTTAAGAAAGCGAAAACTAAAGATTATAAAATTGAATTTGCTTACTTAACAATGAGTAAAGATATCAATTTATGTAAAATCGATAATGACTTTAAAGAAATTAAGAATAGTGAAATTCCAATCATGGATTTAAATAGTACGGGTAGTGTTGTTTTAAAAGATGATGTTTCATTGTGGACATTAAAGGCGGAAGAAATTAACTATTTTACTGATTCTTCTAAAAGTGCTGAAAATAATCCAACACAAAAAGTAAATGAACAACTTTCTTTTGCGGAATTTACCCAAGACTTTAAAATATAAGGATAAATTACCCATTAAAAACATAAACTTTAATGGGTGATTTTTTTGATGAAAAATGAAGCATTTAAAAATTTTGTTAAAACTAAACCGGAATTAATCAAATATGTCCAAAATGGGGAAATGACTTGGCAGAAATTTTACGAATTATATGATCTTTATGGGGAAGATGAAAATATTTGGAATAAATATATTTTAAATAATGAACGAAGTGGTGTTACTGATAGTATTTCGAAAATTACAAATATGGTAAAAAATGTTGATGTAAATTCCATTAAGAGTCATATCAATACTGCTCAAAAAGCCATCGATTTTGTGCAAGATTTAACGAAGAAAACACCACCGAATATAGGTAGTAATTTGAACAAAGGTCCCGTTGCTCCAAGGCCTTTAAATAAGTTTTTTGAGGACTAATGCAACTTTATTATCAAATGGCTTTTCGTAATAGCCAAAAAGATTACATTCATTTAAAAGAAAACTCTTATTATATTAAAGATTTTAATCGAGGAACCATTGATTTTAAAAAATTTCAGGAAAATATGAAAATAGTGTATAAAGAACGGATGACGGATAAAATAAATAATGTAGTAGAGAATATGGATCTTATCTCTTCAGTTTTAAATGTCTTAAAATAATATTGACTAATTGCGCGATTTATAGTATATTTAATCATAGAGAGGTGTAGCAAAATATGAAGGATAATACTAATAATGTACGAGGTTTTACTTTAGTTGAGTTGTTAGCAGTTATTGTAGTTTTAGCAATTGTCATGTTGATTGCCTTGCAAGCCGTATTACCATCGATGGAACGAGCAAGACGGCAAACTTTTGCAATTGAGGCTAATGGGGCCATAGATGCCGCTAATACGTATTTTATGAGTTCTTGGTTAACCGGCGGAAAAGGTTTCCCCGCAACTGAAGGTGGAACAAACTGTGTAACAATTGCTTATTTATATCAAGAAGGCTATACCGAACTAGGTTCTAATTATTCTGGTAAAGTTGTCGTTCAAAAACGGGGTAGTATTCATCTATATTATGTATTCTTACAAAAAGATAATAGTTGGATGGTTTATGGTGCTGGTACTGATATCGATTATGGCGGAACATATAACGGAACATATAATGTGGATATAAATGAAAATGATGTTGAAGACTACCGGGCAATAGCAGGCTTTGATGTTTGTGAAACTACTGGTGGGGGAACTGGAACAGAAACTGGTTCTTAAGATTTCAGAACTAAAAAGTTCTGTTTTTTCTTGGCTTTTTTTGATATAATTAAGGCGGTGGTTAAAATGATTATTGGTTCGCATGTTAATTTTGGTCCCGAACAACTTTTAGGTTCAGCCAAAACAGCAATCAGTTATGGAGCAAATACATTCATGTTTTATACTGGGGCTCCGCAAAATACAATTAGAAAAGAAATTGATGCTAACTTAACAAAAATGGCTCATGAATATATGCTAGCAAATAATATCGATATTAACAATGTTATATGTCATGCTCCCTATATTATTAATTTGGCTAATAAAGAAAAGGAAGATTCTTGGAATTTTTCAATTAGTTTTTTAAAAAGAGAAATAAATAGGATTACCCAAATGGGAGTAAAATATATGGTGATTCATCCGGGGAATGCCTTAAAACTTGACCGGGAAGTGGCCCTCCATAATATTGCTGATGCCCTAAATTTAATTGTGAATGCGGAAACTGATGCTATGATTTTACTAGAAACTATGGCTGGTAAAGGGAGTGAATGTGGCGTTAATATTTATGAACTTAAAAAAATTTTGTCATATATCAACTTGCCCGATAAATTTGGTTTATGTTTAGATACTTGTCATTTAAATGATTCCGGTATCGATATTGCCAAATTTGCTGATTATTTAGAAGAATTGGACAAGGAAATTGGGCTAGATAAAGTCAAATGTATTCATGTCAATGATAGTAAGAATGCTATTGGGGCTCATAAAGATCGCCATGCTAATATTGGCTATGGCACAATTGGTTTTGCTAATTTAATAAATGTTTTATATAACCCTAAATTAAAAGATGTTCCTAAAATTTTAGAAACACCTTGGATCGGCGAATATCCGCCATATAAATTGGAAATTGCCATGATTAAGGATAAAAAATTTAATCCTAATTTAGAGCAAGACTTAATAAATTACTATAAAAGTAATCCAAACTTTTGATAGTATTCTTTAAATAATTGTTGAACCTTGGGAAAATTTTCGGGACTAAATTTATCCCGATAGCGATTTAGATCAAAAAGATTAGGATTTTTAATTATATCTTGCCAGTTTTTCTTGATAAAATTATAAGTAAAATTTAATTCATCAGCACTTAAATAAATGTTCTTGCTCAAGGCAAAATTATTAACATCTTCAATTTTCATCATACTCATATATCTTTCAATAATATTATACATGTAATCACCTAATATATTGTATGAATTATTTTAAAAAAGAAATACTAATAGTATGAAAAAAAGAAGATGTTTTTATTATATATTAATTTTGGTAGTATTTAGTATTATTGTTGGTAGATTAATTTATATAAAAAGTAAGCATAGTTATTATGAAGAAAAATTAACTGAGAAAACCCAAATATATGTAAGTGGTAGTAGTGCTCCGCGAGGAAGAATTTTGGATACTAATGGTAATGTTTTAGTAGATAATGTGGGGGTAAAAACTTTATATTACAATAAGATAAAGGGAATAAGTACAACTGAGGAGATAACCATTGCCCAAATGCTGGCTAGTATTTTAACAATTAGGGAAGCAAGTACTTCCGAATTAAAAGAATATTGGCTAGTATTAAATAATAATGGTAAGGATTTAATTACGGCGGAAGAATATCAAAGGCTTAATGAACGCAAGATAACTAATGCCGAGTTAGAAGTATTAAAAAGAGAACGAATAACTACGGCAATGTTAAGTGAATTTGATGCCGTTAATCGAAAAGCCGCTTATATTTATGGTTTGATGAATGATGGTTATGTTTATACCAAAAAATTGATTTTAAAAGATGTCAATGAAGATGAATATGCGAAAATAATTGAGAGTAATATTCCAGGAATAACTGGGGAACTTTCGTGGGAACGGACTTATCTTTATGGTGATACTTTGAAAAACATTTTAGGTTCAATTGGTTATATTCCGGAAGAAGAAAAGGAAGTTTATTTAAGTAATGGTTATGAACTTACAGATGTTGTAGGTATTAGTTATTTAGAAAAGCAATATGAAGAATATTTAAAAGGTACTAAAGCCAAATATATAGTAAATAGTGATAATACTTTAACTTTGATTGAAGAAGAAAAACGAGGCAATGATTTAGTTTTATCGGTTGATATCAATATCCAATTAAAGGTAGAAGAAATAATTAAAGAAAAAATTATTTTGGGGGATAAATATCCTAATACGGATTATTATAAAGATTCTTATGCTTTAGTAAGTGATCCTAAGACGGGCAGTATTTTGGCAATTGCAGGAATCAGACGTAATAGCGATGATACTTGGAGTGATATTTCCCTAAATAATATCAATAAGTCATTTACAATTGGTTCGGCAGTTAAAGGTGCTACAATTGCGGTTGGCTATAAATATGGTCTGATTGAAATGGATAAATATATAACGGATGCTTGTGTTAAACTTTATTTAGTTCCCCAAAAATGTAGTTTTACAAGTTTAGGACGGATTAATGACTTAAGCGCGCTTGCTTATTCTTCTAATTATTATCAGTATCTAATTGCAATTGGTTTAACTGGAAATAAATATACTCCCAATATGAAGTTGAATGCAACGGCTGAACATTTTAAGATTTATCGTGATATGCTAGCCAGTTTTGGTTTAGGTGTCAAAACAGGTATTGATTTACCGGGTGAGCAGATAGGTATTATTGGTTCAACAGTGGCTGATGATTTGCTGCTTAATTTAGCAATTGGCCAATATGATACTTACACCCCAATCGAATTGTTGCAATATGTTAATGCTCTAGCAACTTCCAATCGGCTGACTTTAAGTTTAATGCAAGAAATACGTAATGGTGAGGAAGTTATTTTAAGCAATACTCCTCATATATTAAATAGAGTTGATTTGGAAGAAGAGTATTTAAATAGAATTCGGGAGGGCTTAAAGTTGGTTTTAAAGGAAGGAACAGGTCGTATTTATGTCGATGAGAAACTAAATGCCGCGGGGAAAACAGGGACAAGTGAGTCATTTTATGATTCAGATAATGATGGGGTAGTTGATGTTGCGACCATTTCTTCAACATTTGTTGGCTATTTTCCCAGTGATGATCCTAAGTTTAGTGTTGTAGTGATGACACCAAACATTTCTCATAATAATGATTCTAATGATACGATGTATTATGGGGCTAGCAAAATCACGAAAGATATAACTAATTATTTATATGAAAATTATTTAAAATAAGATTTTAATTAGTTGGCTTTTATTCCAATTTCCTTTTTGTTATAGGAACCCAATTATATGATTTTTTGGGCTGGGAAAGCCTTGATATTTAAGCCTTTGGCTAGTGACGCCTATCATATAATTGCCTATAACAAAAAGTTTTCTCGGCATAAAATGCAATTAGCACAATAATGTTACTTTTACTAATTTGTTAAAAAATTCACTTTTCGTAAAAAAAGTTCTTGCCAAGTAAACATTATTGTGCTAAAATTTATCTATAATTATTGCCCGTAGATAGGATAATTAACTCCTTTCTTGATTTAAAACCCCCTTTTAAAATATAAGTAGGATAATTGATACGGGTAATGATTATTTTACCATTCTTTTGTGATCATTAAAAATATCCTAAAGAAAAAAATTGTAGGGTGGCGACCACCCGAATTTGGTCTACGGAGAGTTATTTAACTCGTTGAAGTAGAAATGTCCTCGAGTGATTGAGGTAAGTTACTTTTTTGCCACGCTTTCTTTATTTGCTAAAATACTTGAAAATTGCTATATTTTTAGTTATAATGGTATAGAAATTATTAGTGAGGAGGGAAAAGCGCGTGGCAAAAAAGGAGAATCGTAGTGAAGTTACGATGAGATGTTCCGTTTGTGGATTTGAATTACGCCCTGTTAGCAAGAATAAAAAGAATACTCCAGATCGTTTAGAGTTAAACAGATATTGTCCGAAATGTAGAAAGACTGTAATTGCTAGAGAAAAAAAGTAAGATAAGGGTGTGAGTTTATATGGATATAAATATTAATGATATTAAAAATGGTATGACTGTTATCATGGATGGTAACCTTTATACAA
>CALVVK010000037.1 GCA_944363825.1 uncultured Bacilli bacterium
TAGCGAAGATTGTTCTCCCGCTTGTAGTTGTGGCAAATACTTAGAAATTTGGAACGATGTATTTATGGAATATTATCGCGATGAATTAGGTAATTTAACTAAATTATCGCAACAAAATGTCGATACTGGTATGGGCTTAGAGCGAACTATAACTGTTTTAAATGGTTATGAATCCGTCTATGATTCTGATGTTTTTCAAAACTTAAAAACCAAAATTGAAGAACTTTCTAGTAAAAATTACGCTGACTTTAAAGAAAGTTTCCGAATTATCATGGATCACACTAGAACAGCGACATTCATTTTAGGTGATGATCATGGCATTACTCCAAGTAATGTCGGGGCAGGTTATGTTCTTCGCCGTTTAATTAGAAGAGCAATTAGACACTTGCGGAAACTTGACTTAATGGAAGACAGTCTAGTAAAACTAGCAGAAGTAGTAATTAACGATTACCAAAATGTTTATCACGAACTGGCTAAAAATAAGGAATTCATCTTTACCGAACTAGAAAAAGAAGGAATAAAATTCGGCAAAACAATTAAAGATGGCGAAAAATTATTTTACAAAGTCATAAAACATTTGGATAATGATACTATCAGCGGGGAAGATGCATTTAAATTATTTGATACCTTTGGCTTCCCATTAGAAATGACTGAGGAATTAGCCAAGGAAAATGGTCTTAAAGTTGACACCGCCGGCTTTGAGGCAAAGTTTAAGGAACATCAAGAAAAATCGCGAACTATTGATGCCGGTTCATTTAAAGGTGGCTTAGCAGATAATTCTTATGAATCAACTAAATATCATACCTTGGCCCATATCATTCTAGCATCTTTACAAAAAATGTTTGGCCCTGATATTGTCCAAAAAGGCTGCAACATAACTAGCGAAAGAATTCGATTTGATTTTAATTTAGATCATAAAATGACTGATGAAGAAAAAGAAACCCTTACGGATATGGTTAATGCCGTTATCAAAGAAGGTATTCCCGTAACTATGGAAGAAGTAACTTATGAAGAAGCCAAAAAACATGGCGCTCATGGAACATTTGAAGATAAATATGGAAGCATTGTTAAGGTTTATTCAATTGGAGATTACTCTAAAGAAATATGTGGTGGTCCACACGTAAATAATACTAGTGAACTAGGAACATTTAAAATAGTAAAAGAAGAATCATCATCAGCGGGCGTTAGAAGAATTAAAGGTATTTTGGAGAATAAAACTAGTTAGAGAATATTTCTAACTAGTTTTTAAGATTATTATGGCAAAAGATATAAAATTATATAAACAAAGAGGAGATACCTGTGCTATTGTCTGTATGTTAATGGTCTTAGAATATTATGAAATTATTTCGAAAATCAATTGGTATGATGAAAGAAAATATTACCGGATATATCATTCACATTATACAAAAGGTACTCCTTTCTCCGCAATTGCGTATCATCTAGCCAAAAATGGTCTAGAAGTTACTATCTACCATAGTGATAAAAATTTATTTAGCAATACCAAAAATATTTTTGATGAATATACTTTTAATAATTTATTAAGTGAATACAAATTCTTTTTAAATAACGCTAAAAAATATAATATTAAAATAATAAATGGTATAAATATCAATAGTATTTTATTGAAAAATATTTTAGATAACAAAAAATTATTAATAATTGCTTTAGAACTTCAAAATAGTATTTTTCATGCGGTATTATTGTGTGGTTACAATGCCGATTATTTTGAAGTGTGTGATCCAATGTATAAAGAAAAACAGTTTAAAAGTATGAAAGAAATAGATGATTTAATGAATACCAGCATTGGCATATGGTTTATTGCTGTTTAAAAGAAGGTGTGTAATGAAAAAAGTTATATTATTAAGTGGCATTGCGAAAAATGAATATTTTAATAAAAATATAAGTGATGCACTAAAAAGAATAGAAAAACAACCCCAAAAGTTAGTTGTGATACCAACAAATCCTGATGATTATCTTAAAAATGACAACTACTTTAATGGTACTAACGAAATAAAGGGCGTAGTTAACTGTTTTAAGAAAATTTATCCATCTCTAAATTGCTTTTTATTAGATAATCGCATCAATAAAAAAGAAGGCATTAATGAATTAATTAGTGCGGATATAATTTATTTGCTTGGTGGTAATCCTTTTACACAATTAGATTATCTTTGTAAAAATAATTATGATGAAGTAATCAAACAAACAAATGCTTTAGTTATGGGAGTAAGTGCCGGAGCCATGAATTTAGCCGTAAATGCTTATTATTCTAAAGATGAAGATTTAGAAAATAGTTTGTTTTATAAAGGATTAGGCCTAGTTGACATTACAATCGATCCTCATTTTGATATTACAAATGAAGAACAGATTGCTGAGGTTAAAAAATATTCCCAAGCACAAAAGATTATTGGTTTACCTAATAATTCCGCTATCATTATTAATGAGGGCAAGATTCAATATCTTGGTCCAAAATATATTTATGAAAATGGGAAATTACAAAAATAAGGAGGTAACATGAAAAAAATATTAACTGGTTTAAAGCCTACTGGTGAATTAACTTTAGGAAATTATCTGGGAGCAATTAAACAAATGGTAGCAATGCAAGATCAATATGATTCCTATTTATTTGTTGCTGATCTGCATGCCATAACTGTTTCGCAAAATCCGCTAGAATTAAAATCCCGCATTAGAAAATTCATTGCCATGTATATTGCTTGTGGAATAGATCCAAATAAAAATACAATTTATATCCAATCGGAAAATGAATATATTGCTAATATTTCTTGGCTTTTAGAGTGTAATACTTATTATGGTGAAGCATCTCGCATGATTCAATTTAAAGAAAAAAGTAAAGAACAGGCTAATTTTTCGGTTGGTCTACTTACTTATCCAATTTTAATGGCTGCTGATATCCTTTATTTAGATGCCGATTTTGTTCCTGTGGGAATTGATCAAAAACAACATGTTGAACTTGCCAGAGATATTGCCATGCGTTTTAATAGTAAATACGGCCCAACATTTACTTTGCCAGAACCATTGATAAATGACCGGGCAATAAAAATAAAAGATTTGAAAAATCCTGCTAAAAAAATGAGTAAGTCGGAAGAAAATACGGCTGGGGTTATTAGCATGTTTGATGACCCCGCAACAATAAAGCAAAAAATCATGCGGGCAACAACGGATAGTGAAAATATCATTAAATACGATGAAGAAAAAAAGCCAGGTATATCCAATTTGTTAAACATTGCGGCATTAATCAGTGGTAAAAGCATAAATGAATTAGAAAAGGAATTTAAAGACCAGGGCTATAAAGAATTTAAAGAATATGTTGCTCTTATTACTGCTAAGCATATTGGTGAAATAAGAAAAAGATATGATGAATTAATAAATAGTAAAGAATTAGATATTATTTTAGATAAAGGCCGCGATAAATCAAAAAAGTTAGCGTCTGCTAAGTTAAAATTAATGCAAGAAAAAATGGGGCTAATTAGATAAAAAAGGACAGTAACAAAACTGTCTTTTAATGTCCAAAAAAAAGATTGTCAAAAATTTGCCAATCTTGTAACTAACTAATAAATGGTGTCCTCGAAGCGATTCGAACGCTTGACCGTACGCTTAGAAGGCGTATGCTCTATCCAGCTGAGCTACGAGGACATCAACTAAATTATAGTACAAAAATTGACTCTTGACAAGCCCCAAAATGTTTCCACCAAAATGTTTCCATGTTTATGTTTCCCTAATTCACAAATTTTAATATTTTGTAATTAATAATTAGCAAAGTTTATTTATATATGATAAAATAAAGATAGAAATATTAAAAAAATTTATAGAACAATTATTTCTTAAAAAAGGAAAGTTAGGAGCAATATTATGAATAAGTTGGCGGAAAGGCAAAAAGAGTTACTGTTTGGAAACTTAAGTGAGCAAGAACAGGAGATAAAACAAAAAGAATTTTTAGAATTATATTATAAGTTGAGAAAAAAAGAGGAAAGTGCATGGTATAGTAAATTATCTTTAGAACAAAGAAAAAAAATTCATAAATTTATTTTAACACTTTATAAAATTAAAAATAGATTAGGGGGCTTTTCTTATCAAATATTAGGTGACGAAAGAACTAAAACAGATAGACCGGTTATTTATGCAGTAAGTCATGTAGGCAAATTTGATGTTGAAGTAGTTAGTGAAGCAATAAAAGATCATTATTATTTATTATCTGGGGATTTTGAACATATTCAAGGTATTAAAGACGTTCCATTTTTAGGATTAAACGGTGTATTTTATTTTAATGAAAAAGTAAAAGAGGATCGTAAATTAGTAACCAAAAAAATGATAGAACATTTATGTTCCGGAGGAAACCTTATGTATTTTATTGAAGGAACTTGGAATATTACTCCCAATTTACCAATGCTTCCATGTTATTGGGGAATTGTTGATATAGCAAAGCAAGGAAATGCAATTATTGTTCCTATTGCAGCTGAACAGTATGGCAAATTATTTAAAGTCAAAATTGGCAAAAATTTTGATATGAATTTATATGACTCAGGAAATACAGAAAAATCAAAGGCCATTGAAGACTTGCGAGATGTAATATCGACTTTAAAATGGGATATTTGGGAAACAGAAAAGGCTTATAGAAAAGATATTCCCGATGATTATTGGGATAAATATATAGAAGATAGATTCAAAGAATGGCCATATTTTAACGAAGAATACATCGATGGCTTAATATATAAGCCTAAAGGAGTTTATCCAAAAAGTGAAGTCTTTGCCCCGATAGATGCTTTAATTCCGCAAGAAAAAGCCGAATATGAAGTTAAATTGGTAAGAAATAAAATTATTACTAAAAGAATATAATGAACTTTAATTTCTATAAGAATAAGAAGGAAGTGATCATATGTCTAATGGATATATTGTTGGGTGTGCATTAGTAATTTCCATATTAATTACTATTATGTTTAGTATCAAATCAAAGGTTACAAATGTAGAAACTAAAATATTTAAAAAAATGCTTTTTGTTAATATTTTAGAATCTCTTATAACAAATCTGATTTTTGTAGTAGCCATTACATTTGATTCTACTTTTATTTTAAAAATTCTAAATCGAATTGACGTTATTTTAATTGTTATATGGTGTAGTCTAATGTTTTATTATATATATTCAATTACAAGTAAAAAACCCGAACAACATATTAAAACATTTGTTATCTTATTAGATGTTATCATCGCTTTTTTCGCCTTGTTTTTAGATGTTACAATTATAAATGAAAATGGAATTATGAACTCAACAGGACTGCTTACATATTTAGGCTTTATTGGTGCCAGTTTATATATAATATTTATGATTTTAACATTGCTTATTATTAGAGATAAAAAAGAAAATTTAGATAAAAATAAATATATTCCATTATATTTTTTAATTGGTATGCTTATTTTGGTAGCAGTTTTAAGATTACTTATACCAGAAATTAATTTTATATCTATTGTTATTAGTTTAGTTGATATGATTATGATTTTTACAGTAGAGAATCCAGATGTAAAAATGCTTAATCAAGTACTATTAGCAAAAGAACAGGCTGAAAAATCAAATAAAGCAAAATCAGATTTTTTATCAAGTATGTCGCATGAGATTAGAACTCCATTAAATGCAATAGTAGGTTTTAGTGAATTAATAGATAGTGCCGAAACTTTAGAAGAAGCAAAAGAAAACAGTAAAGAAATTCTGGATGCCTCCAATACATTATTAAATATGCTGTCTAACGTAATTGATATTGCCCAAGTAGAAGTAGATAATGTAAAAATAAAAGAAGTTTCATATGATTTAGAAAAAGAACTTAAAAACATATGTAAGTTGTACCAATATAAATTAGAAGAAAAGCATTTAGATCTAGATATAGATATAAATGTTCCTAAAACCCTAATAGGAGATATTGATAAAATCAAAAGAATCGTTGCTAATCTATTAGATAATGCAATAAAATATACAGAGGCTGGTTGTATATCACTGATAGTTAATTCATCAATTAAAAGTAATAGGTGCTACTTAAAAATATGTATTCAAGACACAGGAACTGGTATAGATCAACAAGTACTAAACCATTTATTTGAAAATTTTGTTAGATCAAGTGAACATAAGGACTCTAACAAATCTGGCATGGGATTAGGATTATCTATTACCAAAAAACTTGTTGATTTAATGAATGGTAGTATTGAGTGTAAATCAAAGAAAGGTATTGGAACAACATTTATTATTAAAATAACCCAAAAAGTAGGTAATGTTACTCATTAAAAGCCATAACTTCCTGTTCACTATCCGGAAAATTAAATAATACTTCTTCAATACCATAAGAATCCCTTAAGGATAGGGCAATGGAATACTTCACTTCTTCCGTCATATCTTCATCATTTAAATTAGCGAGCAAATGATTATCAAATGATAAACTAATACTATTTTCTAGTATTTCATAATTAGTTAAATTCGTCGATGCCGCCAGATAACTGATTAAATTAGTATGATATATAGGAGTAGACTTTAATTCTTTAATTATTATCTCTGCTTTCTCCATATTTTCATTTGACACTTTTGTAACTGGTACATAGTAATAATAATCATTATATTTACTTAAATAATAAATTGTAGTTTTGCTAGTATCCTTAATAGAATCTAAATTATATATTTTATTTACTCCATAACTTTTATCTAAAAACTCCGGCAATTTTTTCTTAGAATTTGGCAAAGTTTTTAATTTTTCCCCTTCAACTAAGATACTTATTTTCTTAATTTCGGGAACTTCTAGCAAGGAATAGATTAAGGCTTCCAGCATTTTTTCTTCATTATCTAAAGAAACATTTAAAAATTCCTTACTAAAATTAATAGTCAAGATCCCATTTTCTAAATTAGTATTTAATACTTTCGTATTCTGTGGAATAATTCCTTTAAAACCATCACGTATATAGTTAGATTTTTCACTATTTATAGTCAGCGACTCAATAATTTCTAATATTAAATCATCTGTTTCTTCACTTTCCTTAACAATACTAGTTCTAGCAATATATTCTAGGCTATCGACTAAAAATATAGGCATTTCTTGTTTTTCAATATAAGAAAGTGATTCTTCAATTGGTGTAGTTGAAGGAAAAAAATAAATAATCAGTAAAATAAATAGGGCTAAAGTAGCCACCATTATTCTTCTTAAAGATGATTTTTTTAACATACGCATCCCCTGATTAATTATATTTCAAATCTAAAAAAAAAGACCGAAGTCTTAATTAAATTGTTATTTCACCTAATTTTATTAATTCAACTACTGCTTGCGCCCTTCCTTTAACTCCTAATTTTTGAATAGTATTAGAAATATGATTTCTAACAGTTTTTTCACTAATTCCTAAAAATTCAGCTATTTCACTTGTTGTTTTGTTTAATACTAGTAATTCGAAAACTTCTTGTTCTCTATCAGTTAATATTTTCTTATTCATAATTATCCCTTCCTAAATTAAAATAACTTCATAATATTCTATGAAGCATTTTAACTTTAGGTACCGGCTTATTGCATTATTCGAATTTTACCGTAATATATTTTTGGGTATCATAAAGATTTTGAACGGATCTAATTATTTTATTAGCAATTTCCGTATTGTGTTCACTAGCAGCAATAACTATACTAATGGTATCTCCTTCAATTTTAACAAAGTTATCATATTTATATTCATCTAATATTAATTTTTCAATTTTTTCACATTCACTTTGGGTATTACTCAAGGCTTGTAAAGCATTATAAGCATCATTTTTCTCTTCAATTGTCGCTTCGGTATCGAGTAGAATATTTTGGTATTCTTGCATTTCTTCTAAAACTGACTCATCATCTTCAACTTGCAGAGCCACAATTACATCGGACTCACTAACTTCAACTACTTCCGAAACATCATTATCTCCTGCTAGGACACTGATTGTCTCATCACCCATACTAACATAATAAATTCCTAATACTAAAATTAATGAAAATAGTGTTATAAACCATAAGTTTTGTTTATTTATCATAATTTCCCTCCGTTAATCTAGTAAATTATATGAAACAGTATTTATTATATGCAATATTTTAACTTTAAAAATTCTTTCATATATGATAAACTATAGTAGTAAGGTGAATGTAATGGGAAGAACAACTTTTTTATTACTGGCAGTGGCATATTATGTTTTAACTGTTATCATAGTAATTGTAATTTTAAATTTAATAAATCGACGTGAGAAAAATAAATTAAAACACCAAATCGATGAATTAGAAAAAGAAAAAAATCTTATCATTTCCGCCAGCATGCTATCGGAATTAAATAAAGTTGAGGCTTTGGTTAATAATGATGAAATGCGAATTAAATTAGATGACTGGAAAAAACGCTTTAGTGATATTCGTGATAAAGAAATGCCTAAGATTACAGATACGATCAATGAAATTGAAGAGTTATTTGAAGATCACAATTTTAAAGAATTAAAAGGACTAATTTTAAAAGCCGATTTTGACTTAAATAATTTACGTACTAAAGCTGCATTTTTATTAGATGAGATAAAAGATGTCACTTTAAGTGAAGAGCGAAATAGGGAAACTATCACCAAATTGAAGGCGCAATATCGGGAGATTATGGCCACTTATAAAGATTATGAAGATGATTATGCCATTATTAAAGTTCCCCTAGAATTGCAATTTGAAAATGTCGATAAATTATTCCAAACTTTTGAAGTGGCTATGGAAAATAATGCTTATACCGAAGTGGGAAAGATTGTTAAAGCCATTGCTGATATCATCGATAATTTAAAAGTTGTAGTTGAAGAAACAAGGCCAATAGTTAATTTAGGTAAAAACTTAATACCTAAAAAAATTGAAGACATCAAAAATATTGTCGACAAAATGACTAGGGAAGGATATAATCTTGATTATTTAAATATCGATTATAACATAAGTGAAGCGGATAAAAAAATTCAAGATATTTTCCAAAGACTTAATGTTTTAAATATTGAAGATTCTTTATTTGAACTAAAAACAATGCATGATTACTTTGATTCTTTATATAATGATTTTGATAAAGAACGAATTAGCAAAAAAATATACGAAGATTACAGTCGTAGTATTTTAATAAAAGCCACCAAATTAGAAAAAGTCAATAATGAATTATATAAAAAGATTGATGATATTAAATATAGTTATGATTTGACTGATGATGAAGTTGCAGTTATTACGGAAATTAAAGAAGAAATAATGAATATTCGGGCAAGTTATGATAAAATAGTTGATACAGCCCGCAGTCATATCTTATCTTATTCTAAACTAGCGCGGGAGATGGAAATCATCAATGGTAAATTGGTTAAAACCGAAGAAAAGTTAAATGGTGCTCTTAAAAATTTAGGCAGTTTAAAAGAAGACGAATTAAGGGCTAGGGAACAACTAGAAGAAATTAAAAAGATCCTTAATCAAACTAAGGATAAGATTAGAACATTTAAACTTCCAACTGTTCCGAAAAACTATTATGTCGAATTAGCGGAAGCCATGGAAGCCATTGATGAACTTATTAAAGCCTTGGATAAAAGACCAATTTCGATTAAAATCTTAAATTTACGCGTTGATACCGCGCGGGATTTAGTCTTGAAGGTCTATAATACCATTAATGAAACAGTTAAGACAGCGCGCATGGCCGAGGCGGCGATTGTTTATGGCAATCGGTACCGAGTTACCAATAAAGAAGTTGACTTTAGCCTAGTAAAGGCTGAGAATATGTTTATGAAAGGTAATTTCAAAAGTAGTTTAGAAAATGCAATTAATGCAATAAATATTGTTGAACCGGGGATATATAAAAGGTTATTAGAAGAGTATAGGTAGGTGGAGTTTATGGATAACTTAAATTTTTGTGGCAGAACATCGGCAATTTGGCAATTTGTTGGTTATGGTTTATTTGCTTTAAAAATATTAATTCCCCTAATTATTATAATTTTGGGGATAATCGATTTTGCTAAAGCCGTTGGTAGTAATAAAGATGAAGAAATGCGCACGGCAGCCATGTCAATTTTAAAAAGAGTAATTTTAGGAATAGTAATATTCTTTATTCCAACAATAATTTCGGTATTATTTGACTTGCTAGAAAATTTTACAGGTAGTCTAGATGCAATTAGTGCTTGCGAGACTTGTTTACTTAATCCAACAAGTGAAACTTGTGAGGAATATATATCTGATGCCGAATGTGCTAGAAACCCTAGCGCTTGCAGTGGAACAGTAAATACGGAGGGTTAAACATGGTATATTTAGATTATAGTGCAACAACTCCCGTATCTTACGAAGTTTTAGATACGATTTCTAAAGTTACCAAAGAATTTGTTGGTAATGCCAATTCAATTCATTCGTTGGGCCAAAAATCTTATCAATTACTGGAAAGTGCCACGAAGCAAATCGC
>CALVVK010000038.1 GCA_944363825.1 uncultured Bacilli bacterium
AAACTCATCAATCTTATGACTCACTAAGTCTTCATAGCCATCTGGAGTCAAATGTTTAATATCTAAAATTACTAAATCAACTAAATCTAATATTTCATCATACTCGCCTATTCCTACTCCAGCAGTATCTAGAGCAATATGAATATTTTCTTCTTTTAAGGCTTTCGATAATTCGATTAAAAAGTCGACTTGGAGTAATGCCTCACCCCCTGAATAAGTAACACCACCATTATTTTTAAAGTATGGTTTATATCTTTTTATTTTAGTAACTAATTCCGCAATATTGGTATTAGGCATTTGCATCTGAAACATCTCGGGATTATGACAAAATTTACAGCGAAGAGAGCAGCCATTAAAGAATATGACTACTCTAATACCAGGGCCATCAACAAGACCAAATGATTCAATTGAATTGATACTTGCCGTTAAGTTTTTATAATTTTTCATGGAAAGTTCGCTCGATTACTTCTTGTTGTTGCTTCTTAGTTAAACGATTAAACCGCACGGCATAACCAGAGACACGAATAGTTAAAAGTGGATATTTGTCCGGATTATTCATGGCATCGATTAAAGTTTCTCTATTTAAAACATTGACATTTAAGTGGTGAGCACCTTGGGCAAAATAACCATCTAAGACGTTAACTAAATTATTAATTCTTTCTTCTTCACTCTTACCTAAAGTACTTGGAACAATGGAGAAAGTATTCGATATACCATCTTGACAACAGTTTTGATATTTTAATTTAGCCACTGAGTTAAGAGATGCTAAGGCACCACTGTTATCACGGCCATGCATAGGATTAGCCCCTGGCGCAAAGGCAACACCCGCTTTGCGACCATCAGGAGTGGCTCCGGTTTTAGTTCCGTAGACAACATTTGATGTGATAGTTAAAATTGATAAAGTTACAATAGCATTACGATATGGTTTATGTTTACATAATTCTTCGTAGAATTTTTGGGTAACTTCTACTGCAATACTATCAACCCGATCATCATCATTACCATATTTTGGGAAATCGCCTTCTATTTCAAAGTCGATGGCTAGACCATCGGCATTACGAATTGGTTTAACTTTCGCATATTTTATCGCCGACAGGCTATCAGCAACAACGGAAAGACCCGCAATACCATAAGCCATTAATCGGCGGACATTGGTATCATGCAATGCCATTTGTCCGGCTTCATAAGCATATTTATCATGCATGTAGTGAATAATATTCATGGCTCCCGCGTAAATACGGGCAACTTCCGCTAGAACATGGAAGTAAGCCTTTTTCACCGTTTCATAATCGAGTATTTCATCCGTGATGGCAGGAACATCTAGGACTTTATCGCCCTTTATTTCATCAACGCCCCCATTAATCGCATAAAGTAAGGCTTTCGCTAAATTGGAACGGGCCCCAAAAAATTGCATATCTTTACCAACACGCATAGCGGATACACAACAAGCAATAGCATAGTCATCACCATAAATAGGTCGCATGATATCATCATTTTCATATTGTATGGCATCAGTTTTAATACTCATGCTAGCACAATATTTTTTGAAATTTTCGGGCAAATGTTCACTCCATAAAATTGTCATATTAGGTTCAGGAGCAGGATCCAAATTAGTAAGGGTGCGAATAATCCGATAACTTGTTTTGGTAACTAAAGACTCACCTTCAGTGGTAATACCCCCGATTGAACAAGTAACCCAAGTTGGATCACCAGAAAATAATTCATCATAATCAGGAGTCCGTAAGTGTCTGACTAACCGAAGTTTAATTACAAATTGGTCAATTAATTCTTGGGCTGCTTCTTCGGTTAGAATACCCGCGGCAATATCTCTTTGGATGTAAATATCAAAGAAAGCATCAACACGACCTAAACTCATGGCTGCCCCATTATTTTCTTTCACGGACGCAAGGTAAGCAAGATATGTCCACTCTACGGCTTCAAACGCATTTTTCGCAGGCTTACTGATATCAAAGCCATATTTTAAAGCCATGCTTTTCATTTCAGCCAAAGCCCGATATTGCATCGATACATCTTCCCGCAAGCGAATTAATTCATCAGTCATCTCACCAGTTAGATTTTCAAAATCTTTCTTTTTCTTTTCCATCAAAAAATCAATACCATATAAGGCAACCCGGCGATAATCCCCAATAATGCGACCTCGTCCATAAGCATCAGGAAGACCCGTTAAAAGACCGACGTGTCTTGCTTTTCTGATTTCCGTTGTATAGGCATCAAATACCCCTTGATTATGGGTTTTACGAAATTGATTAAAATATTTATCAATCTCTGGATTCAATTTATATCCGTAAGCATCAAGTTCTTGATATACCATCCGGATACCACCATACGGATTAACAATCCGCTTTAAGGGAGCATCAGTTTGCAAACCAACAATTACTTCATTATCTTTATCAATATAACCGGCATCATAAGCATCAATTCCCGAAACATGATCAACATCGATATCTAGGACATGCTTTTTTAATTCTTCTTTAAGTAATTCTTCACATTTTCCCCAAACTTTTTTGGTTTTTTCACTTGATCCAACTAAAAACTTTTCATCACCATCATACTTAGAATAATTAAGTTTAATAAATTCTTCAACATTTATTTCTTCATTCCAATCCCCTGTTTTAAAATTTTTCCATTCTTCCATACTACTACCTTCTTTCTTGTATCCTAATTATATTATATATTTTCACCAAAATAAAGCACATTCTATTCATGTGCCTTATTTACTTATTTCTTATTTTCTAATTTACGTAAAGTTTACCCAAGGGCAACCCTGTATGGTGAATTTTTTGATCCATCACCTGAGGTTATTGCCACATTGGACTTTAGATAAAAGGTAGGACGGACGACGAAGGCGCTGCCGGCGCCGCCGAAGTCGTTGCTGATCACATGGCCACCAGCATTCATGTAGAACACATAGTTCGTATTATCCGAATTGCGGGAAATTGTCCATTCATAAAGCCCCATATACATCCAATTATTGCTTGTTGCTGTACTATTATCATAGACACTCATATTTAATGCCCATGCACTTGGGCCTGCTGCGTATCCATAATCACTCACATACATTAATCCTATTTTGGCACTGTATGTTGTATTTGCTGCTGGACTTGTTATTTCTTTTCTATATGTATTTTTAACTGTTACATTAATTATATTGTCGATTGTATTTCCTCCGACTTTCCAACTTGTTGTTTCGATCATGTCTGTCCACTTAGCATTTTGATTATTTAAGTAATTTATATAATTCGTATTCAAATTTACTGTGTTTAACTGACTTGCACTCCATGTATTACTGACATTTCCATTCCAGTAATATGCATTTATTACTGTATGACTTCCTTTATAATAACTTCCCAAATCTCCATAATTACCACCATAATCTCCATTTGTTCCTAAAATATTGCTATTTGCATAATCATGCTTAATTAGTTTTACCTGCGAACCAAACACTCCTATGATACGGTATAGGTTGTCATTTGGACAGGTTGCTACATCACTCCCAAAACAAACATAATTATTGGGATTTGCTCCCGCATATCTATAGGAATTATCGCCCGCTTCTTGATTAGCATTTGTGTATGATCCACTTCCATCATGGTAATATAAGCCACCTGTTCCATCGCTATAAGTGGAATTATATAACTTTATACAATTAGTAAAGTTACCACCATCAGGACATACGTCAGCTAAAGTTGGAATTGCTGATTCTGTTGTAACACTTAAATTATATGGGCTACTTGTTTTACCATTACTATCAGTTACATAGACTTTGATATAAAATGTTGTATCATCAGTTAAGTTATCAAATGTATAATTTGCATTATTACTTTCTACATAATTTAATCCATCATCTTTGGAATAATGATATGTTACAATATTTCCTGTTCCTCCACTTGCTGTTACATTTAATGTTATACTATCCGAAGTTGCTGATGCTGTTACATTACTTATTGTTGGTAGTATATATTCATCTGTTGTTATTTTTATTTCATATGGATTTGATTCTCTACCTTGAGTATCTACTGCTTTAACATTTATTGTATAATCTGTATTATCATTTAAATTACTAAATACATTACTTTCTTGATATGATCCACCATCTATCGAATATAAATAATGATCTACTTCATTTGTCCCATTTGTTCCTGTTGGGGTTAATGTGATACTATTCCATGTTTTATCTACATCTACTGTTGTTACTACAGGCAATATATAAACCTCAGTTGTTATTTCTTCATAATATTCGGTTGATTCTATTCCTGCACTATCTTTTACTTTCACTTTTATTTGATAAGTTGTTGAATCGGTTAAGTCATTAAATGTATGAGTATTACTTGTAGTTGTTTCCCAACTTACTCCATTATCTTTACTATACATATAATTAACTATTTCATTACTTCCATTACTAGCAGTTACATCTAAAGTAATACTATTTAATGTTACACTATGTGATACACTATCTACTGTAGAAGCAGAATATTCTCCCGTTGTTACTGTTGTTTCATAAACATTAGATTTTATTTTATTACTATCTATTACATAACTATATACTTTATATTCTTGATTAGGTTCAAGATTAGTAAATATATAACTAGATTCTTCACTTTCAACATATTCTACTGTCTCTGCACTTCTGGTATTAGTTACTTCTTCTATTCCATAATAATATTTTGATGCTGTTGCTGTTCCTTCAGTTATATTTAAATTAGCAGTTATACTATTATAAGTTGTACTTGTAGTTATATTATTTATTTCAATTAGTTCATAGGAACTCATTTTTTCTTGCGTTAAATATAATTTTGCTGTTAGTGTTTTTTCAGTATTTAATTCTTGATCACTATCTAGATTCACAAATGTTACTTCGATATCCCAGTCTTGTATTTCTTCTACTTGATCAGCAGTTATTTCATAATCTGAAATAATTAAGAATCCACCAGTTCTCGTAGTTATATCAAAACCATCTTCGGTATGGACTAAACCAGTAATATTTTCTAATTCCACTCCTGTTGGACTTGTTACCTTAAGTAATATTTCTGGTGTTTGATTATCCGTTGTATATACAAAATTATTATTTTCTATTATTAAATAGATATTATAAGTGGCACTGGCTTGATTGGTATAATTATTTGGTCTTAATAAGGCTGTACCCGTTGTACTATCTGATAAGTTACCCATACCTTGAGCAAAGTTTTCTTCTGTTGCATTAATATGTATTTCTTCACCAAAGGCAAATGATAAATTGTCTGTTGTACTTGTTCCAACATTGGTATCAATATTACCTTCCCCACTACTGGTTGCTTGAAAGTAAGCATAGGTTGCCCCAATGACAACTACTATTAATGTTATTACTCCCACTAAAGTAAGACCAATTATTTTTTTATTATTTTCTTTTTTCATACAAAATCTACTCCTTTTAAAAAAGTATCGAAATACCTTATTTTCTTAGATTTTACTAAAAAAAAAAAAAAAAATAGTAAAGTAAAAATAGAAAAGAATATAACTAATAAATAATCTAATTTATACAAGTTAATGTAACGATACAAGGAAATAAAACAAAATAAAAAAAAACAAGTAAATTAATTACTTGACGTCAATTTAACATTATTTTACTTAAAATATATCTTATATATATCACTAAATGTGGTAATGGGAATAATATTTATTTCATCTTTTATTTCTTTAGGGATATCTTCTAAGTCTTCAATATTACTTTTAGGTATATAAACAGTCTTAATATGAGCATTATAAGCCCCAATTAGTTTTTCTTTTAAGCCTCCAATTTTTAAAACATTACCATTTAAACTTAATTCTCCCGTAAAAGCAACATCTTCTGATATTTTCTTTTTTTCTAAAATAGATAATAAAGCCATTGCTATACTAAGACCTGCTGATGGGCCATCTTTTTTAGTAGAAGCATCTAAAAAATGAAAATGTAAGTCAGTATTATTTAAATTATATTTGTAATAACTTTTAATAAATGAAGTAATTACTTTAATACTTTCTTCCATAACTTTACCAACACTACCAGTAATTATTATTTTACCACTACCCTTATAATCAATAACTTCTACTTTAGTAACAATACCACCATTATTAGTATAAGCCAGAGAATTAACAACTCCTAGAGTGTTTTCTTTAATTAAATTATTATTATATTTGGGTGTTCCCAGTAATTTAATTACTTTTTCTTCATTTAATGTTTTTATATTATTAATAGCCATTTTTCTGATTAAAGAAGTAAGAATACGTTCTAAGTCCCTAACTCCCGCCTCGTGGGTGTAAGAATTAATAATAAAATATAATAATTCTTTAGAAAATTTATTTTTATCATCTACTATTATATGTTCTTTGTATATTTTAGGTAATAAATATTTTTTAGCAATATCTTTTTTTTCAAAAAGAGTATAACTATTAAGTTCTATAACTTCTATTCTATCGATTAAAGTATTGGGTATTTTACTTAAATCATTCGCAGTAAGAATAAATAATACATTACTTAAATCAAATGGTTCTTCAATATAATTGTCAACAAAAAATTTATTTTGGACAGGATCTAATATTTCTAGTAAAGTAGATGCGGGATCACCTTTGTAGTCTTTAACCATTTTATCTACTTCATCTATTAAAATAACGGGATTATTACTACCACTTTTATTAATACCACTAATTATTTTACCTGGTGATGCCGCAAGGTAAGTTTTTCTTGAGCCAATTAGTTCTGTGGAATCATTTAAGCCCCCGACACTAATTTTATAAAATTTTCTATTTAAACTCTTGGCTATTGATAAAGCAATACTAGTTTTGCCAACTCCTGGTGGACCTACTAAGCAAAGAATAGGACTAGAAATATTTTTATTAATATTTTTAATAGCAACATATTCTGTGATTCTATTTTTGATATTATCAAGACCGTAATGGGATTCATTTAATATATCTAATACTTTATTAAAGTTATTATTTTCTTTCGTACTTTTATTCCAAGGTAAGTTTAAGACATAATCTAAGTAATTTCTTAAAACGCTAACCTCAGGACTAGCTTCATTCATCATGGCATATTTATCTATTTCATGTTCTAATTTCTTATAAGTGTTTTTATCTAATTTTAATTTACTTAAAATACTTCGAAATCTTATTACTTCTTCTTCTTGAAAAGAAATATCTCCTAGTTCTTTTTTTATTACTTTTAATTTTTCTTTTAAGACAAATTCTCTTTGATCATTATTTAGTATTTCATTAACTTTTTCATCTAATTCTTGATCTAATTCTGACATCTTTATTTCTTCATTCATGTCTTTTATTAAGGCTTTAGCTCTTTTAATAGGATTGATATTTTGCATATATTCTAATTTTTTAGTTACATCAAAAGGCAGATAAGAAGCAATTACATCAGTTACTCTATTTAAATCTTTAGTATTAGTTACATAAGATAAAATATCATTCGAAGCACTATTATGAACTTCGATATATTTTTTTAAAACTTCAATTAGTTTTCTTAAAATAGCATTCTCTTCTTCTTCAATTAACGGTGGTAAGTCAATATACATTGCTTCACTAAATAAAACATCATTATTACTAAAATATTTATTGACGGCGACTCTTTTTTTACCTTGTAATTTAACTTGGATACCATCAGTTGTGGCAATTTTACTTTTAATCCGAGCAATAACCCCGACTTTAGGTAAGTCTTCTACACTAGGTTCTTCTTCTTTCGTATCCGTTGGAGCAATAACTAATATTTCACTCTTGTAGTTTAAAATTGCTTCTTTAATAGTTTTTTCACTAATTAAATTATTTAAGACTAGTTTTATTTCCTGTTTAGGAAGGATTATTAAATTTTTTAAAATGATAACTGGAACATTGAACATGACTGACCTCCCGAACTCAAAAGTTATTATAATAGTTTTAAAAAGTTTTGTAAAGAAAAATCACCAACAAATTGCTAACTCATACACTACTAATAGAATAAGGAGGGTTGTTTGGTGTTTTTGTTGTTTACTAATTTAGATTATCCGCTTCAAGCATTGATTGCGACAATTTTTACTTGGGGAATTACAGCCTTAGGGGCATCTGTTGTTTTTCTTTTTAAGAAAATTAACAAAAGTGTTTTAGATGCGATGCTCGGTTTTGCAGCAGGTGTTATGATTGCGGCGACATTTTTTTCACTTTTGTCCCCAGCGATTGAAATGGCGGAAAGTCTAGATATGATTCCTTGGCTGGTCGTATCCCTAGCCTTTTTAGGGGGTGGCTTACTACTATTTATTGGAGATAAAGTTTTTGATTTTTTAATGCGAAAAAATGCAACGAAGCAAGAAGAAAAAAGTAAATTAAAAAGGTCTATTATGCTTATTTCATCCATTACTTTACACAATATCCCGGAGGGAATGGCAATTGGGGTGGCGTTTGGTTCAGTTGCATATGGCATTGAAGGAGCAACACTCATGGCGGCGGTGATGTTAGCAATTGGTATAGGTATTCAAAATTTTCCCGAAGGATCGGCGGTAGCACTACCATTAAGACGGGAAGGTATGTCCCGCTCTAAAGCATTTTTACTTGGCAACTTAAGTGGCATTGTTGAACCTATTTCGGCAGTCATCGGGGCAATATTAGTGCTTAAAATGCAAATTTTATTGCCAATATTACTGGCTTTTGCTGGTGGGGCCATGATCTATGTTGTTGTTCAAGAATTAATTCCGGAGAGTCAAACTAACGAAAAGAAAAATCTCATGGCACTATTTACCATATTTGGTTTTATCGTCATGATGATCTTCGATGTAGCGTTAGGTTAAGTAAAATAAAATATCAAAGTTATTAGACCTTGATATTTTTTTATATAGTTTAGCTGAGGGTAATCCTGTAGGGATCTGACGACGTTCCTGTACCACTAGTTATTGCGACATTGGATTTTAGGTAAAAGGTAGGCCGGATTCCATATGAATAATAAACACTAAGATTACCATTACCATTATTAATCTCTCCAGTGTCAACAACAGCAAATGCCAAATTTGAACGACCATTTACAGGAGAAATTGTCCACTCAGAATTACCCGTATACAACCAATTATTTGAAGCGGCATTGTCATAACTACTTAAAAATGTTGTCCAATTCACTGGACTTGCTGTATATCCATAGTCACTCACGTACATTAAGCCTACTTTCGCAGTATATGTTCTATTTACATTTGAATTAGTTATTTCAGTTGTATATACATTCTTTACTATTTGAGTAGATCTACAACCTGAAGTTTTCCAAATTGTATCTGCTATCATTTCTTGCCAGTCACCTAGTCCATTTAAATATGTTCCATTTAATATATCCGTATTCACAGGAGTATTTTCCCATCTATACTCAACACCAGTACTAACTAAATCATAACGACCCAAACTTGTACTTTTTATCAATTTAACATTATCACCAAATACTCCAATGATTCGATATAAATTATCATTGGGACATGTCTCTGCATTACTTCCAAAACACACATAATTATTGGGATTTGCTCCTGCATATCTGTAAGAATTATCTCCCGCTTCCTGTGCCGCATTGGTATATGAGCCACTTCCATCATGGTAGTATAATCCATTATTTCCGTCTCCTGTGTACACTGTATTTTTGATATAATCCGCCAAGTATACTGTTGATAATGTTGATTCTTTTAATGCATAAACATTTGAACTTATTCCATTAATATCGACAGCATATACTCGGAAATTATATTCTGTTCCCGTTTCTAAGTTATTAAACGTATACGTATTACTGCTACTTTCTTCATAACTTAATCCATCGTCATTACTATAGTAATATGTTGCTATTGAATTTTCCCCAGCAGTTGCTTCCACTATTAATGTGATACTATTATTTGTTATATTGCTTGTTGTTACATTAGTTATTCTAACTGTTGTATACCGATCAAAGTACACGTAGCACTTGTCCGCACTGCTTGTTGCCATGAGTACTCTATTATTCTCGCTATCCCAAGAAAGTTTGCCACCTCGTTCACATGCTGACATCTCAGCATTAAATATATATCCCTCCTGCGGCCATTCGTTACTGGTAGCAACTTCATACTCATTGGAATCAACATCTGTTTCTAACATCATGGTTAAAGCATTATTTTTAGTGATATTACTTAAATTATTATTTATTATTGATTGATTATCTTTTAAATTAAAGATTATTATTACTAAAATAATAGTTGAAATTACATAGAAAATAGATATTGTAAAAAAAATATATTTTTTCTTCATAATTATACCAACTCCACTATTTAATTACATAACCGTATATCAATACGATTATACTATAGATAAATAGTAACAAAAATAAAAACGTATGTCAATACGGTTTTTAAATTTTGCTTCA
>CALVVK010000039.1 GCA_944363825.1 uncultured Bacilli bacterium
AACAAAAAAATAAGTAGGGTGGCGACCATCCGAAAATGGTCTACGGAGAACCCAAAGGGTTCTGTGAAGTAGAAATGCCTTGTAGTGATACAAGGTTAGTCAAACTTGTTTGACTTTTGTTCTGTTAATTGGCTCATTAGTCTATGCTTTTATTTTTTTAGTAGGGGCTTATCTTAATTTGCAAAAGAGAAATTTAGATAAGAATATAAGTGAATTAGAACAACAGCAAGATCAAGAAAAGGCAACGATTGCTAAGAAAGCAATTATCGTTGTCGTGGTATTTTTCTTTTTAATAATGCCATTAATACCTGTTGATGATGTTGAAGAAGCCCAAATTTGTTATAATTATCCTTCAGTAAATATAAAGGGAGATATAACATTTTCTTTAAATGAGGAATTTATAATTGGTGATTTAACTTTAAGAGTTAAAAATAATAAATTAGTGCTTAAAAATAATACTAATGATGAAGAAGAAATAATAGAAATGCCAGAAGATATATATGATTTATATATTTATCAAGATAATAATTATCATATTATTTTAAATGCTAATGAAGTAATTTATTATGGTATTGTTAATTTAGATAATTTAGAAATTACCGAAAATACTTTTGAAAAGTATGATGTTCCCGAAATTATTGATATTGGAAGTATTAAAGTAAATGAGGATATTTATCCTATTCTTAAAAGTTATATAAGTGATTATTTTATTATTAAAGATAATAAAGTAATTGTTATTAAATAGTGTCAAGTAGATTTATATTATATATTAAAATAATTACTTAGTGGTATAATAATAATGATGATTGGAGAAGTTTATGAAGAAGTATTTAAATAAATTAGGTTTTATTGCGATTATATTTGGAATATGTATGTATTTAGAAATAGTATTTCGCATACTTACAAAAAATGCTATTTTTAATATAAGTTTTTTGTATGTAAGTTTATATAGTTTATTTGTGGCTTTATTAATAAGTTTTTTAGCATCATGGTTTAATAAGAAAATAAACAAAGTAATATTTTATATTTTAATTTTTGGGGTTTGTTTTGTCTATGCTTTACAATTATGTATTTATAAAATGTTTGGCTTTTATTTTGATATTTCCTTACTTTGGGCAAGTGATCAAGTGGCTAAATTTGCAGGGGATGGATTTAAACTTATTTTAGAAAATATATTAGGGATAATTTTATTATTTTTACCATTTATTTTACTTCTTATATTTAAAAGGAAAATTAATGTTTTTAAAAGAGATGTTAAAGTAAATATTGTTAATTTAATTACTTTAATTTTGATATATTTAATTTTTATAGGATCTTTATATATTGGTAGTGATAGAATAAATTCAGCAAAGAGTTTATATTTTGATGTTAATAATAATGAATTAAATATTAAGAAATTTGGAGTATTAAATGCTTTTAGAATAGATGTTAAAAGATGTATTTTTGGTTTTGAGGCAAAAATTAATATAATTGATGATTATGATGATCCTGATGATGATGTAGTAGATATTCCTGATGTAACCTATGAATATAATAATTTAGATATTGATTTTGATTCTTTAATTAATACTGAAAGTAATAGTACAATTAAACAAATGCATGAATATTTTAAAAATGAATCTGGTACTTTGCAAAATGAATATACGAAATATTTTGAAGGTAAGAATTTAATACTATTTATGGCGGAATCATTTAACGAAATTGCCGTTAGAGAAGATTTAACTCCAACACTTTATAAACTCGTTAATAGTGGTTTTAAATTTAATAATTTTTATACACCGACGATAAGTAGTACTATTGGGGGCGAGTTCCAAGAACTAACTGGTTTGGTGGCGGCATCAGGTTTCTTATCACCATGGAAAAGCGGCAATAATTATTATCCTTTTGGTCTTGCAACAGTATTTCAAGAGAAAGGATATAATACTTTTGCTTATCATAATCATACCTATACTTTTCAAAGTCGCAATAAGTATTTGGCGGCCTTAGGTTTTGATAATTATTTGGGATGTCGTAATGGCTTAGAAGAGCGAATTAATTGTAATCAATGGCCTGAATCTGATGTGGAGATGATTGAAGCAACATTTAATGATTATGCAAGTAGTGATGAACCATTTATGGTTTATTATGTCACTGTTAGTGGGCATGGTGATTATGGATTTAATTATAGTGCAATGGCTCGGAAGCATAAAGACGATGTGGCTGGGTTAGATTATTCAGAAAAACCGCTTGCTTATTTGGCGGCCCAAATTGAACTCGATCACGCGTTAGAGTTATTGATTGAAAAGTTAGATGAGGTAGGAAAACTTGAAGATACGGTAATTGCTCTAGTGGGAGATCATTATCCTTATTATTTATCTTTAGATGAAGTAAATGAAATTGCTAGTTATGAAAAAGATAATGTTGTCGAAATAAATAGAAGTAACTTTATTCTTTGGAATAGTGAAATGGAAACAGTAAGTGTAGATAAAGTAGGTAGCCAAATAGATGTACTTCCAACAATCTATAATTTATTTGGGGTAGAATATGATTCAAGACTTATTATTGGTAAAGATATTTTGAGTACTGAACCAGGCCTTGCTATATTTGGTAATTCCTCTTGGGTAAGTGATAAAGGAACATATTTTGCTAGTAGTAATGAATTTGTAGCCCGTGATGGAAGTGAGGTAGATTCTGATTATATCAGGTATATGAATAATGTTGTCAATAATAAAATTGTGATGAGTAAATATATTATGACTTATGATTATTATAGAAAGGTAATGGGTGGCTAATGTGTGCGGTATTGCAGGAATAGTAACTAAAAGAGAAAAAAAAGAAGAAATAATAAAAAAGATGAGTGAAAGGATTAAACATCGGGGACCAGATGGGGAAGGATATTTTATCGATGGTGATATTGCTCTTGCTCACCGGCGGCTTTCGATAATCGATTTGGCGACCGGTAATCAACCGATGTTTAATGAAGATGAAAGTATAGTTACGGTGTATAATGGAGAAATCTATAATTATGTTGAACTCCGGGAAGAGTTAAAGAGTTTAGGACATACCTTTAAAACTAGTAGTGATACCGAAGTTTTAGTCCATGGCTTTGAAGAGTGGCATACAGATTTACCAAAACATTTACGAGGCATGTTTGCATTTGCTATCTATAATAAAAATACTAAAGAATTATTTTTAGCCCGAGATAATTTTGGGATTAAACCCCTTTATTATACAAAAATAAATGATACTTTTATGTTTGCCTCTGAAATTAAAGCCTTCTTAGATACCCCAAATTTTAAAAAAGAGTTAAATGAAGAAATTTTAGGAGCGTATCTAGAATTTAGTTTTGTACCGACGAATGAAACATTTTTTAAGGGGGTCTTTCGCCTTGATGCTGGGTGTAGTTTACTTTATTTAGATGGTAATATAACTATCGATAAATATTTTAAATTAGATTTTAAAGATAAAGATCAAACTTTTGACGAGGCTGTTTCAAGCATTTCTAGGGTAATGCAAGACTCTGTTAGTAGACATTTACTTAGTGATGTCGAAGTTGGTTCATTTTTATCTAGTGGTATCGATTCTAGTTATATTGTTTCCTTAGCCAAACCAAATAAAACTTATACTGTTGGTTATGATATAGATAAGTATGATGAAGTTAGTTATGCGAAAGATTTAGCCGATAAATTGGGTATTAAGAATACTTCAAAAGTAATAACTATGGAAGAATATATGCAAGAATTTCCTAATATTATGTATTATTTGGATGAACCGACGAGTGATCCTGCGGCAATATCTTTGTATTTTGTCGCTAAATTAGCAGCACAGGATGTGAAAGTTGTCTTATCAGGTGAAGGGGCTGATGAATTCTTCGGTGGCTATAATTATTATCGAGAAGAAGTTGATTTAAAATTTTATAATAAAATACCTTATTTTATTAGACATTTTATTGGCAAAGTGGCAGCGCTTTTCCCCGAAGGTTATGGCTTTAACTTTTTAGTGAGAAGGGGCGAAAAATTAGAAAATAGTTATATTGGGGTCAATCGTAATTTTTCAGAGAAAATGGCCAAAAAAGTCTTAGTTAATAATTATAAATTACGAGGTATTGATGTAACAAAAGATACTTATCAAGAATTTGCGGGTTATTCCAATATTCATAAAATGCAAGCCATAGATATTAAATTTTGGTTGATGAAAGATATTTTACTCAAGGCTGATCGGATGACCATGGCGGCTTCCTTAGAAGGTAGAGTACCATTTATTGATAAAGAAGTTTTTAAAGTGGCTAGTACTTTACCAATTGATTATAAAGTAACAAAAGAAAATACGAAAGTCGCTTTAAGAGCGGCGGCGAAGGAAGTTATTCCAACGGCTGCTTATAAGAAGAAAAAATTAGGTTTTCCTGTCCCAATTAGAGAATGGTTAAAAGATGACAAGGTTTATAATGAAGTTAAAAATACTTTAAATAATGCTGTTGCTAATAAATATTTTAATACGAAATTATTAAATAAATTATTGGAACAACACAAGAATAATAAGAAAGATAATTACCGTAAGATTTGGACAATTTATTCATTTTTGAAGTGGTATGAAGTATTCTTTGAGAGTTAATTTTGGAAAAAACGTGAAATTTTGTAGTCAAAAGTTGCCAAAAAACGTGAAAATTTTAGTGTCAAATATGGGGAAAAACGTGAAATTTGTTGAAAATAAGGCAAAAAATTAAGATAATTAGGTAGGAGTGTGTATGATAGAATATATAATTATAGGTTTATTAATATTAGTAATTATTTTATTAATTGTATTATTAGTAAAAAAGAACAATAATGTTGAGTTAGTAGAGCGAATTGGCCATTTTGAGGCCGCAATCAATAAAGAAATTGGCGAGTTTAAATTTACTTTTTCCAAAGATTTGATGGATACTTTTGAAAAACTTAATGAACGAATTGAGCGGAAACTTACTTTGATAAATGATGCCGTTAATGAAAGGCTAGATAAGAATTTCGAGAAAAGTAATAAGACTTTTATGAATGTTTTAGAGCGGCTTTCGAAAATTGATGAGGCCCAAAAGAAAATTGATGGGTTAAATAGTGAAATTGTCGCTTTACAAGGAGTTTTAACGGATAAGAAGACAAGAGGAACGTTTGGGGAAGTTAATTTAGAATATATTTTAAACAATGCTTTTGGTAGTAATAAAAATGGCATATATGAAACACAACATAAGTTTAGTAATGGTTATATTGCTGATGCTATTTTGTATGCTCCAGCGCCTTTAGGTACTATTGCCATTGATTCTAAATTTCCACTAGAAAATTATCAAAGAATGACTGATAAGACTAAAGATAAACAAGTACGTGATCAAGCGGAAAAGATGTTTGTTAATGATGTCAAAAAACATATCAATGATATTAGTGAAAAATATATTATTCCGGGTGAAACTAGTGATGAGGCTATCATGTTTTTGCCGGCGGAAGCCTTATTTGCGGAGATTAATGCGTATCACCCTGAACTTTTAAATTACGCTTATAACAAAAGAGTATGGATAGCAGGACCAACTACTTTAATTAGTACGTTATCAATTATTAGTATGATTCTTAAAAATATGGAAAGAGATAAATATGCGAAAGTTATCCATGAAGAATTAGCCAAATTAAGTATTGAATTTACAAGATATAAAGACCGTTGGGATAAGTTAGCCAGAAATGTAAAAACAGTTAATCAAAGTATTGATGAATTACATACAACTAGTGAAAAAATAACTAAAAGATTTAATTCAATTAATAGTGTAGATATTGATAAATTAGTTAATAATGAAGAAAAAGAAATTGTTAAAATTGGTTAAATAAATTAGAAATAGTTAAATTAAAGTCAAAACTAATTCATATAATTTGAGTAAAAATGGGATTAATCCTATTGGTGAAAGTACCAAGAAATAAAAACTTGGTATTTTTTTATGTTGAAATAATGTCTTTATTTGAGAACTTTTAATCAAAAAAAAGGAAATCGGGGGTTTTAGCGTGTATATATATAGTGAAAGGAGGTTTTGGTATTATGCCATGACTTATTAATATATTGTTGAAAATTTTAAAGAAAGGAGGGAAAAATGTCTGATACCAAAAAAGATGGTAACTTAACTTATGATGGACGTTTCAAATATGTCTTTAAGTCAAAGAATTTACGTTTTTTTTGTTGCAAGTATTGTGAGCGATATTCTTAATTTAAACTATGATTATGTTTTCAAAAATATGAGATATATTGATTCAGTTTTTGCAAACACTAAATTAAATGAATATCGAAGTGATGTTATTATAGCAGTTGATAATACTTATTTAATATTCGAAATGAATAAGTATTATTATCACAAATTACGGACTAATAAATTATTGTATTTAGGTGCGGTATATGATTATTATTATGAGGATATAGATAATCGATATAATGATACAATTGCTATCTTCGTCCATCTCCATTCTTTTAAAGAAACTAAGAAAGGTATAAAAGAATTTGATACTAGTTATCTATTTATGAATAATGATAAAGTAACATATACAGATACAATGCAAATAAGAGAATTTAATCTTGTAAATGGTGAAGAAAGATGCTATAATAAGTTTGCAACAAGTAAATTAGAGAGAAGACTTACATATTTACATGTAACTCGGGAAGATGAAAATATAATAAAAGAATTTATCAAAGGAGATGGTGTTTTAATGAAAGTAGATGAGTACCGAAAACAAATTAAAGAAGGCAAGATTCCAGTGGCACTGACCGCTAAAGAAAGATTAGAACGGGAATTTGAAGAGATAAAAGCATATGCCATCGAAGAAGCCACAAATACTGGGATGGCTCAGGGTATGGCTCAGGGCATGGCCCAAGGTGTTGCTCAAGGCAAAAGCGAAGAAAAAAATACTATTGCTAGTAACTTGAAGAAAAGCGGTATTGCTAATGATATAATTGCTAAGTGTACTGGTTTATCAATTGATAAGATTATGGCATTATAAGGTAGTTAAAAACAAGTCGTATTGGCTTGTTTTATTTGTATCTAATTCTTTTTAACATTTCTACTTTTAAAGCATTTGGTGATTTACCATAGAAGTAGATAATTCTATTTTCCCGATCATAGTCTTGGAGTTTAACTTTTAATTTCGAACCAATTAGGATTTTATTTTTATATTTGCGATGATCTAAACATTTACTATCGGCATTATAAATGTAGTCGCCATCATCGATGCTGTTAAAAAATACAATACCTTCAATTAATTCTGATGTTTTAATAATTAGATATTCGGGAGTTATATCACTGACATAACAGTCAAATTCTTGATCAGGTCTTTTGGCAACATAATCAACCATATATAATTTATTGGCTTCATATTCGGCTTTATCAGCACATCTTTCTAAGGCTGATGCTCTTTCACAACAGAAAATCAAATAACTTTTCCAACTGTTAAAGTCAAAATCTTCATCATAAAACATGTCGATATTATCAAGGATGTATTGAATTAAAAGATCTAAGAATCTTCTGATCGGAGATGTAACTTGCGAATAAGCATGAAGGGCTAGACCAAAATGACTTTTGTTTTCAATGCTAAAATGGGCCCGTTGCATACTTCTTAAAATTAAACTAGAAAGAATAAAGAATTCTTCTTTAGTTTTAAGGGAGTTAATAAGTTTTTGAATGACATGGGGATCATCAAAATTTTTAAACTTTTCTAGTTTTTGCCAACAATTTTTACTTTTATTATCTAAACCATTTTCTAGTTTTTGAATTATATTGATAGTTTCTTTAACTTTATCTGCAAAAGGAATTTCATGATTACGATAGACAAATAATAAACCAGTATTAAGCATGTATTCCGCAACAGCTTCATTGGCTAAAATCATAAAGTTTTCAATTAATTTTTCGGCTGGTCCACTTTTTTTAGTAGTTATTCCAGTAATATTTTTATCTTCATCAAATTCAAATATTATTTCTTTAGAATCAAAATCAATTGAGCCATTTTGGGTTCGTCTTAAAGAAATTATTTGGGATAATTCTTGCATTTTTAATAAGTCTTCGACGAATGGTTCATAACCTGCTGGTACTTCTTCTTTTTCAAAAATTTGGTTTACATCTTCGTAAGTCATTTTCATCTTCGATTTGATTATACTATCTGCAATGTTAAATTTAACTATTTGGCCTTGGGGATTAATTTCCATAATAAAACTCTTGGCGAGTCTTAAAACATCAGGATTAAGGGAACAAATACCATTGGATACTTGAAAATTTAACATGTGTAAAACACTATCAATCATATATACACTGGTAGTATTGGCCTCAGCCCTCTGCCACAAAGGAGATGCAAATTTGATGTAATTAGAAACATGAGCAATACTAACAGTAAGTTCATAATTACCATTTTCTAAAACCTTAATACTAATGGCATCATCCATATCTTTAGTCTTAGCCCCATCAATTGTAAAGATATTTTCTTTGGTTAAATCAAGTCTCCCAATTTTATCTTCTTCGCTAACACTTTTAGGTAAATTAGCAATTTGTTTTAGTTCTGATTCGCTATAATTGGTTTGAAAACCATTATTAATAGCAATGGCCATCAGTTCAGTATCTAAGTCATTAACATGACCTAATATCTTGATAATTTTCGCATTAGTTTTGGGATCATCTGGTAAATTAGTTAAAATACGAGTGCCAACAGGTAGATCTTCGATATCTTTTTTAGCAATTTTAATGGGAATATTACTATTACCTACAATCCGAATCGTATTTTTTTCTTCAACTTCACAAATAACATTTTTAATTGTTCTTTTTAGAATCTTAATAATTTGATCACCATCTTTATTTTTAGATATTAAAATTGTATCATAAGGCATAATACCAAATTCTTCATAATTATATAAATTATATACTTTATTATGAAGATTGTAATAAAGGGTACCATATTTATTACATTCTACTTTAACAACAAAAAAATTAGAAGGCATATTATGATAACGGTTAGTATAATCGTCATAATATATTAATCCTTCTAATTCTAGTTGTTTTAAAGGGCGCATTATTTTTTCTTTAGGGATATTTGTGGTTTTAATTAAGTCACTTAAAGTGTGAGAATCCCCAGTGAAAGTCAACAAAATTTGGTCTTTTAAAGAGACTTTTTTGGTGTGTTGTTTTTTCTTACTGTAATGATTAAATTCATCGACAGATAAATAGCCACTATTGGTTAATTCTTCTAGGGCTAATAGTAGTTCTTGATTTTTTTCTTCGTAATTAGGTAATTTTTTCTTGATACCGAGAATTTTACGAATAGTTGGTAAATTAAGATAACCTTTTTTGTTTTTTTCAAATATTGCAATTAATTTATTTTTCATGATAACCTCTCTAAAATAAATATAAAACACATTGGGAAGTTTGTAAATAGGAAATTGCAGTTTTATTTAACATAATTTGAAATATAAGATTAAGATGGCATATAGTACAGGTATTGAACAAAACAATATAGAAATTGTTAAGAATTTAGAAGGAAAACTTTCTATCGAAGAAATAGCAGAAGTAACAAAACTTAGTATTAATGATGAATATTTATTAAAAATAAAGACTTTTAGTAAGATTTTTGATACAATAGTATTAGAAAGTAGTGATAGAATGACTTTATATTTAGTAAGTAATAATATGGTTTTAGAAAATATAGTTTATGAAACAGATGAAACTGTCGAGGAAAAAAGAGTTAATCGACCACTTTCTATTGAAGGTGAGAAAGCAGCAGTTAAATTGGTTAAGAAAATAGATGCCAACGTCATTTATTCATCGGATTATGCATCGGCTTTAGCAACAGCCAAGTATTATGCTAGTTATAAAAATCTTCCAATTATGATTAACTCTTTTTTAAGTGATTCAAAAATTGGTAAATTAGGAAATCGCAATATTAAAATGCTTAGATTTATGCAAGAGCGAGATTTTGATTTTAAATTTAATGGTGGTGAGTCACTAAATGAAACTAGTAACAGGATGAATATTGCAATTGATAGGATTATAAAAAATAATATTAATAAAAAAGTAGTT
>CALVVK010000040.1 GCA_944363825.1 uncultured Bacilli bacterium
ATGTGTTTGATTTATTTTAGCGTCTTCATTGACGGTTTTTGTCATGGGCAAAATTCATGTTTTTATTTTCAACCTTTACTCCTCGTATAAGATTATAGCACATTTTGTGTATGCGTTGCAGTATTTTGGGTAGATTATTTTTAGTAAAATTAATTTAGCAAAGAGGATTGGATGTTATGACTAAGAAAAAAGAAATAAGATCTATTGATGGTTGCGAAGATTTTGGACATTATTACGTAACTATTGAACATTTTGTAAAACCATTAAATTGCAGCATTTCTTATTTAGTTAAAATGACTGGTTTAAATTATCGAACTATTGAAAAGTTATTAAATGGTTGTAATCAAAGGACTGTTGAACATAAAACAATCGAAAGAATATGTTATTGTTTCGACTGTAAACCTGAGGATTTTTGCTTTTATATTCCTCCAAAAAAGAAAGATAAGTGATTTCAAAAGTTAACCACACACGGTTAACTTTTTGTTGTTTTATTTTTTCTTTTTCCGTGGTCTTCTAGCGTTTTTAATTACTTTTCTTTCGACAAATAATTCCTTTACTTTTATATCTAAACAATTAGCAATATGAGCAATATAATCTATTCTCATATTTCTTTTACCGTTTTCTAATACTGATAAATATATGGGAGTAGTTCCTAGTATTTCGGCCAGTTCTTCTTGACTTAAGCCCATTTTTAAACGATAAAATTTTATATTGTTTCCTAACACTTTACGGATGTTTAGATTAGGCATCTCACACCACCCATTTTAGTTTATACTTTTTTATATAAATAAACATGAAGTGGTATCGCAGATAATTAATAATTCACGTCTATCTTTTTTTAGCATATATTTTTAATATAAAACTTTTACACTAATTGACAAAAATTAAACAATAGTGTAAAATTATATGTACGTGAATTATCTTGATAATTCATAAAAAGCGGAACCGTAGCCAAGTGGCTAAGGCGTAGGTCTGCAACACCTTGATCGCCGGTTCAAATCCGGCCGGTTCCTCCATAAGATAAAACTATCGAACTTTTTGGTTCGATTTTTTCTTTATAAAATAACGCTTACAATTTTTAAAAACTTGTAGTGAACAAAAAGCATTGATAATATTTTTATAACTATACATAGAAAATATTAATTTCAAAAAGAAGTTGATTTTTTTTACTTTATAACTACAGAAAAGGACATATTTAAATTATTAAAATTGTAACGAAAGTAGAATTTGATAAAGAACTAAAAGAAAATTGAATTTTGATGTGATTTTTGTAATATAATTCTTTTATTAAAGGTAATATAAGAAATATTAATAGAACAAATTTTTTATACATTGAACTACATAGAATAATTATTTATTTTTCTTTCATTTAATTACTCCAAAACTTTATACATAAATAATTTATCAAATAAACTAGAAATAAAAGATTTAGAGTCGTTTATAAAACAATTAACCTAATTAAAAGTGTTTATATCAACTTCTTAAAACTAGCCTATATATTGCTTAAAATCGGCTTATATACAGTAAAGATGATGATTTAGAAAGATAATTGTGATAAAATAATATTATAAAATTATTAAATTAGTCAGTCATGTCTGACTAATTCAGAAAGGGGCAGTTAATGAAAAATAATATGGTTAAAACTGAAATAGATGTTAAAAATAATAAAATTGGAATTATGCGAATTGGAGATGTTGATTATATATCACTAACTGATTTGGCAAAATATTCTAATCCAGAAAATCCAGCAAATGTAATTATACATTGGATGAGTAATAAAGGGACTTTTGATTATATAAGTTTATGGGAACAATTAAATAATGAAAATTTTAATTTCACGGAATCCAGTGAAATTAAAAATAATGAAGTTGGATATTCTTCATTTACTTTAAGTCCAAAGAGATGGATTGAGAGAACCAATGCTATTGGAATATATTCTAAAGGTGGAAAATATAGCATCGGAACATTTGCTCATCCTGATATAGCGTTTGAATTTGCTAGCTGGTTAAGTCCAGAATTTAAATTATATTTAATCAAAGAATTTGAAAGATTAAAGAAAAATGAAGCATATCAAGAAAAGATAGAATGGCATGCTAATCGTATTTTGTCTAAAACTAATTATATTGTTCACACTGATGCTGTTAAAAATTATATTGTTCCAACACTAACTGAAAAACAAAAGAAATTTGTATATGCAGAAGAAGCTGATGTTTTAAACGTTGCTTTATTTGGCATAACTGCAAAAGAATGGCGAGAAAATAATCCTGAACTTGCCAAAGATGGTAATATAAGAGATTATACCGATTTACTTCATTTAGTAATATTAAATAATTTAGAAAATTCTAATGCTGAATTTATAAAATTAGGGATTAGTCAAAGTGAGAGATTAGTTAAATTAAATGAATCTGCTAGAAATCAAATGGAAGTATTAAAAAACAATCATGGAATAAAGGAGTTAGAATTATTACAAAAGCAAATAAATGAAAATAATAAATATTTAATTGAAAATTAAGTTAGAAAATATTCTTTCTCTATACTTCTCATAATTTCAAATTTAAATTTATATATTATATTATTTTAAATTTTATCGACAAAGATATTAAAAGTCAATTATGTCATTTAAAAATGTAGTTTTTTCTATAATACTACATTTTTTTGTTAAACTAAATTAATTTTATAACATCTATTGCGAATAGTAATAAGTAAATTTACTTCATCGGCCATGGCTATATCGGAAGTTGTTCTAAGAATTAACAAATCACTTATGCGCGATGGAGTGACATTAGTTAATGTTGTTTCATAGGTTACATCCCCAATAATATATTCTAAACTCATAAATTCATTACTAAACGTTGTAATATTATTAATATTTTGATAGGCATCTGTTTCTTCATCTAAAACTAAGTCATAATCTAATATTAATAATATTTGATTAGTCTGCGCATTAGGACTAGCCGTTACTAAACCAGTTAGGTTTTGACAATTACCTTGAAAACAGTTTTCATAAGTATATTCATATCTTCTAGCAATATCAGCACTAGTGATGTTTATTGTGGAATTACCTAAATAGGTACTAGATAATGATACTGTTTCATTTAAATTAGCCTCACGAACAACATCGACATCAAATAGACGGCTTGGACTTAGATTGACATTAATTGTTATAGCGAGAAAACTACGCGAATTTTGGCTAGCACCAGTATAAATCGACAAACGATATCTGTTAGCAACTTGTTCCTCACTTAACATATAAGCCATAATATATGTGCCACTTTCACCAGCAGCCATTGTTCTATTCATATAGGGATTACCAAAATCAAGAAAATGATTGCCAATATCTAATGACGGATTAACATAAGTATCGTTGATGTATATTTTTAAACTATTATAGTCTAAATTAGTATTATCTAAATTATTATTAGTTATATTTAATTTTAAAACTAAATAATAACGACCTTCAACTATTGCATCACCACTTGAATCGACATTAGTAAGCATACTATCTTCTACGCGAATCCGAAAGCCATTATAAGTAAATGATTCTCCAACATCGTAAGTATAACGGATTTTTTCATAACTTTTGAAAGCCAAGAAAATAGTTACGGCAATGAGAATAACAAAAATAACCCGAACAATTAACTTGTTTTCCAAATAATAATAGTAAAATTCCCGAATAAACCGTCTTATAAATCGTTCAGCTTTATAGGTTTTAAAATTTATATTTAATTCAACATCTTCGGAGTCCGCTTCAGTTATTTCCAAATCTTTAAGATCACTTTTAAAATCAAATTGTTTAACATTAAAACCTAACGCCCGAATACCTAAAACAATAATAAAGAAAAATTGGGGATAATAGATAATCTGAGCAATATCGCGATAAGTTCTAGCAGCAGCAGTTGACCATAAACTATTACTTAAACCATTAATCAAACCTGATGCTATTATAAGACCAATAAATAAAATAATATAATAAATTATACCTGCCATATAAACTTTATTGGGCTTTTTCTTCGACTTAAGAAGAACATAGATGGCTATTAAACTAATAACTACTAAAAAGATTGTTAAATAAATAGTCCAATTTATATATTCACTAGCCATATTATCAACAACAGTTACTTGATAACCATTACTAATAAATCTTCTAATAAAAGATAAAACACTACGTGATGTAAGCGCAATATAAATTGTAAGCAAAGTTAAAACAATATGAATAACTCTAAATCTTTTAATTAGGAAACCATAGGGTTTTTTTAGAATCATACTATCATCCCTTCTTACATTTTTATTATAAACTAAATAAATAATAAATGCAAAAAAAATATGATCTAAGACCATATTTTTTATCTTTTAGTAACTAGTACTTGATCTTTTAGTAAATATATTGTTTCATTTTGGTTTAGTAAATCTAATTTGGATATTTTGAATGTATCAGCAACAGTATCTAGAGTATCACCCTCAGCAGTTATATAATAACTATAGCCACTTTTCGGGATCAATATTTCTTGATTAGGATAAATGTAATCATTCATGTTTAAGCCATTCAAACTTGCCAGCAAGGTTGGATTAATATTATATTTTTGGGCAATTTTATATAATGAATCACCGGCTTCAATTGTATAGTAATTAAAATATTGTTCTTTATTTTTGGGTACAACAATATCCATCCCTACCCTTAGTTCCTCTGGAAAATAAATATTATTAATATCCATCAAAATTTCTGGCTTGGTATTAAATTTCTCAGCAATTGTTTTCAAACTATCATTTGGTTTTATTCGGTATTTATCAAACATTTTATCACTCCTAATAATAAAATATGTATTAATGATTTTTTTGTTAATCAAATATAAATACCATGTTTTGATAGTTAAAGTTCCATTCCGAATATCTTAGTAAGGCTACCTCACCTTCATAAGGATTATATTTATATAAAATATCATCAGCAATATAATAAATATCAAGTCCAGCTGTTTTGACAATAGTTTTTACAGGCCGATTAGTTAATTTAATTTTAGTATCATTTATTTGGAGATATAGGGAATTTTCTTCTAATATTATTTCAAATGGTAAATTCTCACTAAATGTTGGATGATTACTTTGAAAATTTTGATTACTTACATGAGTCCATTCATTATTTACTAGTATTTCATTCTTATTTTTATATATTTCCGATTTTTTTAGATCAATATAATATTCTTGAGTTGCTTTTAAATCATATAAATAGATTTTATCTTGATTATTTCCTAAAAAGTAAGAATCAAAATAAACGGGAAAACGTAAATCGATTGTGGATGTTTTGGCATTATTAGTGTTGATAACATAAAATTTATCAAATATATAGTCAGCCATATAATCAGGAATTAATAAATAATTATCATAAGCATAGGTTAAAGAAAGGTTATAAATATCTTTGGAAAACAATGTTATCTTATTATGTGATTGTGGACTTAGGTAAAGGAAATCATGATAATTCCAAAGCAGATATGTTTTATCATCTAATTCATTAATATCAATATTTTCATAAGAATCTTTTTTAGTAAATTCGGCTTCATTAAAAGCATTAGCCATATAGTAAGTATCATTACCATAACAAATATCATATAATTTTATCTTACTTGTCTTAATATTTAAACAGGTATCTTCCGTGTCTGCTAAAGATATATCAGTAATTAATTTTCTTTTATTAGTATACTTATCTAAAGATACTAATTCAAATGTTAAGTTGTCTTTAGTGATAGTAAAATAATAGGTTTTTAAGTTTTTATCATATCTTTCATTAACAGTATATTCGGCAATATTATATTCAACTTCATAATTAACTTCTCGAAGATAAAAGTAGATAAATATCGCAAATAAAATAATGAGAAGAATTACTAATACTACGTGTTTTTTCATACTTTTTTCGACATATCAGGATGAGCATATTTTTGCTTTTCACTCATCATTAATTCACTAATATTTGTTTCAATATCATCTAATGAAGTTTTAGGTAAATTAGAAATAGTTAATTCTTCTTTAACGGTATCTATTTTAATCATTCCCCAAATTAGACCTTGATAGACAAATAAGTCATTATATAAATCCGGAGTTACCGAACTTAAGAAATAACCCCAAACAACGCGTTTTTGGCCAATTAAGATACGTTTGTTAGTTAAAACTACAACACAACTAGTAAATATTTCATAGAATTTGCTATTTTTTTGACCACCGAAAGCAAATAATACTTCTTCCCCGGCATTTAAATGTTTTTCCACAACGTCACAATGCTTTTTTAAACGCCAGACAATTCCCCCGGGATGTTTTCTTTTGAAATTTAAAGCATAGTCATAAACACGACCCATAGTTATCACCTAAATATATTTTATAATAAATTTTAGATTATGGCAAATTATTTTACAAATTCGGCATAAACCCAACGATCTTTGTTAATTTTGATCCAGCCATTTTTCTCTTCCATAATGGCTACGGTTGTACCTTTTGGTAATGGGGCTTTGACTTTTAAAATTGTTCCTGCTGGTTTACTACGCACATTTAGGGAATCGGCCGTGGTCGATTTTACTTCATAATACTTGTTTGGTGTTGCTTTGGTAAGATAATTACCAGCCACATATTCTTTGTCGGTAATTCGCGCCCAATTGTTGATGAATTTTTGAACTGTAATCCGGGTATCTTTGGGTAGAGAGTTTATAGCATTATAATTGGTACTAGGACCTAAACGAACATTTAAAGATGCCGTTGTATAATAGTATTCTTGATTATCATCAATGGTTGGAATATATAGATCTAAGAAATTAAGACCCGCACTATATTTAATGGTGGTGAAGGTATTATCGATGAAGAAAGCATCTTCGGGTTTAACAGCACCACCAGTGGTGTTGATAACCCAAATATCATTAGTATTTTTTACCCAGCCAGTACCTTGGAACTTGCCCCGACCGACAACGATGTGGAAATGTTCTCCAGTAGCATAACCATCTTTACCTTCGATAGCAATCGGTTCTTTACGAGTAAACGTTTGCCCAATCTTTAATTTTTTTAACTCCGCATCTTCAATATGACCAATCATGATGGTAACATAATCGGTAAATGTGGGAGTTATGACTGGTGTTGTCGATTCTAGCCATAAGACATTGGTACTGCTTGTACCAACACCATAGATTTTTTTGACAACCATACTATCACAAGGACAATAAAAGTACCCATTAGCCCCACTAGCACCACAATTATCATCTATCGGATAATCTTTGGGAGTACCAACAGTATGCCGCGAGTGCGAAAAATCGTTTTCATAAGTTTGGGTTATGTTCATAACTTTAATTGGATAGATTAAATAGTTCATTAACCAACACTCCCATCGGCATCAGGCTCTTTTAACTGTTCACTATTTGTTGTATTTGTTGTTTTTATTAATTCATTTAAATTTTTGATGATGTCATATGTTCCACCAGTAAGTAAGCCCGCTAGAGCAATAGATACTGATATATCTTGATTCATAAAATAATAAATAAGAGCCATAATTATACCAATTATAAGATTTTGAATGGGAATTAAATGATTAGATATCCAACTGACTTTTTTAGCAATTAGTCCTAAAACAAATGTGATAACAATAGTTACTAAACTCATAATAATTTCACTGTTCATAAAATTACCTCCCACTATAATCTATGTCGTCAGTAAAAAAAAGAAGCGATGTTTGTCCAACATCACTCACTAATTTTTTCAAATTGCGAATTATAAAGACTAGCATAGAAGCCATTTTGTTGCATTAATTCTTCGTGGTTACCTTGTTCAATAATATTTCCTTCATTCATAACTAGAATTAAATCAGCATTTTTAATTGTGGATAACCGGTGGGCAATGATAAATGAAGTTTTGCCTTCCATAAGTTTATCCATGGCTTTTTGAACTAATTCTTCGGTCCGGGTATCGACATTACTTGTGGCTTCATCAAGAATTAAGAATGGGGCTTTATCAAGCATACCACGGGCAATGGTGATAAGTTGTTTTTGACCAGAAGAAATAGAATCATTATCTTCAATTACTGTATCATAAGAATTTGGTAGAGATTTGATGAAATGATCTACTCCCACAACTTTACAAACTTGTTTCATTTCATAATCACTGATATTTTCTTGATTATAGATAATATTTTCTTTAATTGTTCCATTAAATAACCAAGTATCTTGTAAGACCATTGTGAATAATTCGTGGATATTATCCCGCGTTAGTTCATTAATTGAAATACCATCTATTTTAATATCACCGGAATTTATTTCATAGAATTTCATAAGCAGATTAACCATAGTTGTTTTACCAGCCCCAGTTGGACCAACAATAGCAATTTTTTGTCCTGGTTTAACTTTAGCACTGAAGTCTTTAATAATTACACGATCCGGATCATAGCCAAATTTAACATGGTCAAATTCGACATTACCTTTAACTTTATTTTTATCAAGAACTTTCGTTAAATGCGTCTCATTAGTCATTTCCGGTTCTTCTAAGAATTCAAAGATTCTTTCGGATGCCGCAGCAGCAGATTGTAGTGAAGTCATTGCTTGAGCAATTTGCGATAATGGATTAGTAAACAATCTAACATAAACGATGAAAGCCACAATTACTCCGAAAGAGATAACGTTATTGGTTACTAATACGGCTCCAACTACACAGACAACGACATAACTGAAATTACCAATAAACATCATGATTGGTTGCATAAGACCTGATAAGAATTGACTTTTGCGAATAGCATTAAATACTTTTCCATTTAATTCATCAAATTTTGCATCAGATTCTCTTTTACCATTATATACTTTGACAACATTATGACCAGAATATATTTCTTCGATATGCCCATTCATGTTACCTATTTCTTCTTGGCGTTCAACGAAATATTTTTGGCTCTTTTTGAGAATAACGGCCATAATTGAAAAGCCAATTAAACTAGAGACAATTGCTGCAATAGCCATTACCCAGTTGGTAATAAACATCATTAGCACACTACCAATTACTAGCGTAATTGCACTAACTAGAGAACCGATACTTTGCGACATTGTTTGGGATACGGTATCAACGTCATTAGTAACCCGCGATAAGATATCACCAGTTGAATTACGGTCAAAGTAACGAAGTGGTAATTGATTGATTTTCGTAATAATCTTGCTCCGTAAGTCTTTGGCAAAATTATTAGATACTGTTGCCATAATGAAATGACCAAAGAAACTAAATATCGCACTGGCAATGTAGACAATTGCTAAAAATAAGGCAATACTTTTAATGGCTGCAAAGTCCATTTGTGGTTTAACAATATCTTGGATACTTTCAGGCATGGCATCAATGGCTTCAAAGATTTCATCGGAACTACTTTCAGCAGTAATACCTGCCATAATTTGCGTAAATTCCATTTTATCTTCATTGGTTATGTTAGGGTCAGTCATAATTTCGGTAACTGTAGTCTCACTAATATTGGGAACTAAACCATCCGAAATAAGATCCGTCATATCACTTAAATGATCGGGAGCAATAATCGATAAAACTGAACTTACGGCCGCCAAAACAAAGGCTAAAACTATTAATTTATGAAATTTATTTAAATAATGAACTAATTTTTTCATGGCCCCTCGAAAGTCTTTGGCTTGTTCGAAAGATTGGCCACCATTTTTAGGTCTAGGCATTGTTAAGTTCCTCCTCACTAAGTTGCGATAAGGTAATTTCTTTATACACATCACAAGTTTTAAGTAATTCTTGATGGGTTCCCATTCCCACACATGAACCTTGATCAAGAACGATTATCTTGTCGGCATTCATGATAGTACCAATTCTTTGGGCAACAATAAATGTTGTAGCATCCTTGGTATGTTCTTTTAATTCTTTTCTTAAAGTAAAATCCGTCTTATAATCCAAAGCGGAGAATGACTGTTCCAACTTATCTTTAAATGAAGGATAGTCCGTGTACAAC
>CALVVK010000041.1 GCA_944363825.1 uncultured Bacilli bacterium
AGAACGATTACTGATAGTTTAAGTGTTCATGAATTAGAAAAATTAAGTCAGGAAGAAAAACAAGTAACTAAGAGTAAGAATAAAAGTAATTATGATACTAAGTATCGGATGTTTGAAAATATAATTATGGATGCTTTAGATACTAAAGTAAGAGTAAATAAAAATAAAATTGAAATATATTTTGATGGGGTGAGTGAACTAGAAGATATTTTAGCAAAAATGCATATAGATATCGAGGATGAATAATGAATAATATTGAATTTTATTTACATGATGAGGTTATTATGAAAAAACCACATGCATGTGGCACAAACTTGTGGACTATTACGAGAAATGGCGCGGACATAAAAATTAAATGTAATGCTTGTGGCCGGGAGATAATGATGGATAGATTAGAGTTTATGCGTAAACTTAAAAAGGTGATTAAGAATGAAAAAACTACGAGTTAAAGAAAAAATTGGCTTGCATCCCGTGATGATGCTCTTGATCCTATGTTTTGTGGTAATCATTTTAAGTGGAATTTTAAGTTTTTTTAATGTTCAAGCAACATATAGTCAAGTTTCTAGTGTAACAGGAGACTATCAAGTGACAACTGAGGCTGTCAAATCTTTGTTTAGTTTGAGTGGCTTAAAGTATATTTTTACATCAACTGTTTCGAACTTTGCTAATTTAGCTGTATTATCCAATTTAATTATTATTTTAATTGGAATTGGGATAATGGTTAAAAGTGGCTTTTTAAAAACAGTAATTATTTTATTGACAAAAAAGGCTAAGAAAACAACTGTTACCTTTGTCTTAGTTCTTATTTGTATAATTGCTAGTATTATTGGGGATCTTTCTTATGTTATCTTAATTCCCCTTAGTGCTTTGTTGTTTTTATATGGTAAAAGAAATCCGGTCATTGGTATAATCACTAGTTTTGCGGCCCTTACTTGTGGTAGTGGTATAAGTTTCTTTTTAACTAGTGTCGATTCAAGTTTAATTACCATGACTTTAACTAATGCGCACATTATATCCCCTAATTATGCAATTGGTCAATTTAGTTATATTTTTGTAATGTTTGTCTTAATTGTTGTTTTAAGTGTGATAATTACGAATATTAGTGAAGGATTTATTGCTAAAAAGGTGCCAAAATATGAATTTCCTGAGGAAGATGTGGAAGAAGAATTAGTTTTAACCAAAAAGAAAATGCGGGGCTTAATATTTTCTTTAGGGGCAGGTCTTATTTATTTGTTAATATTTATATATAATATTATTCCTGAGCTTCCATTTTCGGGTAATTTACTCGATTATAGTCAAACATTATATATTGATAAATTATTTAGTTATGATTCATTCTTTAGTAATGGTTTTGTCTTTGTCGTCGCAGTTTTATTTGTAATACTTGGTCTTGCTTATGGTATTGGGGCTAAAACGATTAATAACAATAAGGAATTTATCGATGCTTTAGGTCATTCTCTTAATGGAATTGGTAAAATATTGGTAATGATTTTTGCCGTATCAATTTTTATTAATATCTTTAAAGAATCTAATATTGGTAATGTTGTGGCAGCAGCCTTCACTAATTTGATTAATAATTCAAATTTTGGTGGTTTTCCCCTTCTTATATTACTATTCTTAGCAACTATTATAACGTCGTTATTTTTGCCAAATGCTATCAATAGTTGGAGTATATTTTCAGCAACAGTACCTGCTTTAATGGAAGCCGGTGTTAGTCCGGAATTTAGTCAACTTGTGTATCGGCTTGGGGGATCTGTTGCTATTGGTCTTACTCCTGTATTTGTTTATTTTATCGTTTATTTAGCCTTCATGGAAACATATAATCAAAGCAATAAGCCAGTGACAATGCTTGAGGCAGTACGGTATCAATTACCATTTGCTTTAATTACGGCCGCGGTATTTTTAGTAGTGATTATTCTTTGGTATATAACTGGCTTACCACTAGGTGTTGGTGCCGGGGTGGCTTTATAGTTAGGGGGAAATGAAATGAGTTTAAAAGCCGGAATTGTGGGTCTTCCTAATGTGGGAAAATCGACATTATTTAATGCTATAACTAAACAAAACATTTTGGCGGCGAATTATCCCTTTGCGACGATTGAACCCAATGTGGGTGTCGTATTTGTGCCTGATTCGCGCCTTAATTTCTTGGCCGATTTATATAAACCGAAAAGTATTGTGCCAACAACTTTTGAATTTACAGATATTGCTGGTCTTGTTAAAGGGGCTAGTTTGGGTGAAGGACTAGGTAATAAATTTTTAGCCCATATTCGGGAAGTTGATGCGATAGTGGAAGTGGTTCGCTGCTTTGATGATGCTAACATAACACATGTTACCGGGCGGGTAGATCCGATTAATGATATCGAAATTATTAATATCGAACTCGTTTTAGCGGATCTTGATGTTGTCAATAATCGGCTTGTAAAAATCGAAAAGAAGGCAATCGCCACCAAAGAGAAGATGGCCCAAATGGAAGTAGAAGTATTAAAAAAATGTAAAATAAATTTGGAAAACAATATTCCGTTACGGCGTCTTAATTTTACTAAAGATGAATTAAGTATTTTAAAAAACTTTAACTTTCTAACTTTAAAACCAATTATATATGTCGCCAATGTTTCGGAGGAAGCCGTAGTGGTGGGTGATAATAATTATTCGCGACAAGTCAAGAATTATGCGGAGGCCGAAGGGGCGGGAGTTATCGTCATGTGTTCCAAATTAGAAGCGGAACTGGCAGGATTAGAAGATTCCGATCGCGCCTTATTTTTAAAAGATGTCGGAATAACGAATAGTGGCTTGGATAAATTAATATTTGCCACATATAATTTATTAGGGCTGGCCACCTTTTTTACCGCTGGAGTAGATGAGGTGCGGGCTTGGACATTTAAAACGGGCATGAAGGCTCCTGAGTGTGCAGGAATTATCCATAGTGATATGGAACGCGGTTTTATTAAAGCCGAAGTTATGAGTTTTGATGATTTATATGAACTTGGTAGTGAACTTAAAGTTAAAGAAGCCGGAAAGTTGCGAATTGAAGGAAAAGAGTATATAATAAGAGATGGAGATATTTGTTATTTCCGATTTAATGTTTAAGTTATATGGACAGAATAGTGGGTGATAAATTGAAAGGAAAAGAAAAAAATACATATAATTATGAAAACACTGAAAATAAGAAAAAAATTTTTGAAAAAGGGGAAAATAATTTTTGTGATATAGTTATTGATAGTATTAAAAAAGCAACATCTAACAAGGAAAATGAAGTTGAAACAAATTCAAATTGTTATTTAACTACGGCTTGCTTAAGGTATAAAAAAGAAGATTTTCAAGATGATTGTTATGAACTACAAACTTTGCGCTGGTTTCGGGATATCTTTGTATCGGAAGAAGATATTTGGTATTATGAACAAGTTGCTCCCATTATAGTTGAGGCAATTGATCAAAGTCCGGAACGGGATAAAATATACGATTATATTTATATTAAAGTAATAGTTGAATGTCTAGAGGCAATTGAACAAGGAAACTATGATTTAGCATATCATAAATATAAGAATAGCGTATTAATGTTAGAAGAAGCAATTGCTAGACCTTTCTTAGAAGGAAAAGTAATTAGTTTAGTTAGAAATAAGATTGAATAAGAAAGGAGATGTTAGAATGAAAGATAATTTAATTAGTAAAACCTTTTTATGGATGTGTTTTGGTTTATTAGTAACATTTTTGACAGGTTATTTTGTTGCTAATAATGAAGTAATGCTAGAAAATATTTATGGAGGTATGGGATATTGGATCTTTGTCATAATTGAACTGGTTTTAGTCTTTGTCTTGGCGGCCCGGGTTATGAAGATGAAGCCAACAACTGCTAAAGTATGTTTCTTACTTTATTCATTTGTTAGTGGTCTTACTTTTGCCTCAATTTTTGTTTATTATTCAATTACTTCGATAATGTTAATATTCTTAATATCCGCTATAATATTTGCTTTAATGTCTTTAATTGGTTATACAACTAAAGTTGATTTAACAAAAGTGGGAACCTACTTATTATTCGGTTTATTTGCGGTAATTATTGTGATGATAGTAAACATATTTTTAGGTAATACGATATTAGAAATGATAATATCTATTGTCTGTGTAATAATATTTATAGCAATTACGGCTTATGATGTTCAAAAAATTAAAAGATTAGAAGATAGTGGTTTACCAAAAGAAAATTTAGCAATATATGGAGCACTTGATTTATATTTAGATTTTATTAATTTATTTATTCATTTGCTTTCAATATTCGGAAATAGTGATAACTAGGAGTAACTATGGATATTGTTTTAAAAAGAGTAATGGCTTATATTATTGATATTTTATTAGTATTAATAGTTATGAGTCCTTTAATTAATTGGAAGGTTATCAATCCTTATATTGATGAATATACCGAAAATTATAATGAATACGTTGAATTAGTTGAACAGGCTAATAATGGGGAAATTGATCCAAATAGTGAAGAATATCAAGAACGAATAATTGAATTAAATTATAATGTTAATAAATATAAAGTAATTAGTAGTAGTATTTCGATAGGTAGTACTTTATTATATTTTGTTATCTTACAATGGGCTTTAAAAGGTCAAACATTAGGTAAAAAGATTATGAAAATAAGGGTAGTTGCTAAAAATGAGAATAAAAAACTTAATATTGGTAATTACTTATTACGGTCAATTATTCTTAATAATGTAATATTTAGTATAATCTTAATTGTATTTGTCTATTTAATGTCTGCTAGAAGCTATTATACATTATGTTTAATTATTAGTTATTTACAATTATTAGTAATGGCTATAATCATGTTGATGGTCGTTTTAAGGAAAGATTATCGTGGTCTTCATGATGTTATTGCGGGAACAAAGGTTATCGACTTATCAGTGGCTCCTGCTAGTGAAGAACCAGAAGAAGTTGTAGTAATTGAGGCTAAAGAAACAAAGGATACGAAGCCTACAACTAAGAAGAAAACTAAAAGAACTAAGAAATAAAGATCTCATGTGAGGTCTTTTTCTTGACAAAGAAATAGAGTTATTTTATTATGATTATAGTAGAAATGAAGGTAAGCGATTATGGAAGATAAATTTAATTTAACTAGAGAACAAAATGTATTTATTGCCAAAAGAAATATTGTGGATTATATTTGGAAAAGTGCTAATCTTGAAGGAATTGAGGTTACATATCCTGAGACGCAAGCAATATATGATGGTGGTATTGTTAATGGTTTAACTGTTGATAAAATTATTGCTATTAATAATTTAAAGTATGCATGGGAGTTTATTTTAGAAAATAAAGATGTTGATTACGATTTTAAAGCGTTATGTCATTTGCATAAATTAACTTGTGATAAATTAGTTTTAGATCAAAATTTAGGAAGATTAAGGACAACACCTGTTAATATTGGGGGGACTTCTTGGAAACCACAATTTCCAATTGAAACTCAGATAAAAGAAGAATTAACAGCATTACTTAATCAACCACTTAAAACTAAAACAGAAAAAGCAATAGAAATTATGTTGTGGGTTATGCGAAGACAAATGTTTATTGATGGTAATAAAAGAGTGGGAATGTTATTTGCTAATAAAATAATGATCGATAATGGCTGTGGGATTATAACAATTGCGCAAGAAAATCAACCGACATTTTTGGAAAAATTAATTAAGTTTTATGAAACTGGTGATAATGATGATTTAAAACAATGGATTTATGAAACAAGTATTGATGGAATAAATTTAAATGAATAGTAGGAAGGATGCTTATGAAGAATTCTAAAATATCGACGATTGAGCTATGGCGCTTTATTTTGGTGCTGGCTATTGCTTTGGGTCATTTAAATACCTTTATCTGGCAAGGAAAAGGTGAAAGTTTATTTTTTACCGGTGGCCGTGTTTTAGCATTCTTTATGTTTTTGTCCGGTTACTTTTTAATGGCGCATTATAAAAAACAAAAGAATAAAGATGCAAGTCCGGCGAAGCAGGCTTGGCAGTATACGGGAAAAAGATTTAAAGCACTGTATCCCATTTTATTTATTGGGGTTTTACTAGCCTTCATTGTTCGTAATGCGATAAATGGTACACGAATTACTCAAATTTTTGGGGTATTTATGGATTCTATTTGGGAATTTTTAGGAATATCGCAAATTGGAGCTGTCGGATTACTCGAATTAAAATCAATGACTTTCGATATCAGTTTAGGTACTTCTCAGTTATGGAATGGTCCTCTTTGGTATATTTCGGCCCTAATTATTGCTGGTTTAATTCTTTATTATGTTGTTTCCAAGAGTGAAGACTTCTTTGCGGGTTTCTTTGCTCCAGTATTTATCATTCTTACTTATGCTAGTGTGGGCTTAACTGATGCCGGCTGGGATCGAACTGTTCTTAATGCAATTGGATTTCCAAATGGCCTTGCGCGCGTAATGGCAGGTATGTGTCTAGGTATGCTAATGTATTATATTGTTGAATACTTGCGGAAGAAAAAATTTAGTGAATTAATGACAATGACATTTAGTATATTACATATTGGGATTGCCATATTTTTACTCTATACTATTTATGTTGGGATAACTTGGAGTGAATTTACTAATGGGATTATTTTATATGTATTTTGTATAATATTATTAACTAATAAAGATTATATTTCTGTTCTTTATAATAAAAGTAGTATTTGTAATTTTCTAGGTAGATTATCACTTTATTATTATGCATTACATATTATATTTGTGTTCTTAATTGCTTATTTATTTCCGGAATTAAGTTATTCATCAAGTATTATATTTAATATATTATTTACAACTGGTGCGGCATTTATCTTAATGTGTTTTGATAATTATGTTATTACATCATTATTTAGAAAAGAAAAAGTAGAAGTTAAAAAATCAACTCGGAAGAAATTAGCCTAAAATTTTAGTGAAAAATGCGAAAATTTATTGAACTTAGAACATATATTTGTTATAATACTTGCGAGTAAAAGAAATTACTCCTTGCTTCTATTTTGAAGCCATAAAGACCATAAGGAGGTGAAATGATGACTAAATATGAAATTATGTTTATAGTTAAGTCTACTATGGATGAAGAAAAAATTAAGAAAACTAGTGAAGACATTCAAAAACTAATAAACAAGAAACCATCGAAAGTTATCGAATTCAAGGAAATGGGTAGAAAAAAACTTGCTTATCCGATAAAGAAGGAAGTAAGTGGTTATTACTATGTAATGACTGTGGAAGCCGACCATGATACTATTAAGGAATTTGATCGTAAGGTTTCAATTAATGAAAATGTTTTAAGACATTTAATTATTAAGTTAGAAGGAGAATAATAGTTATGAACAAAGTAATATTGATTGGTAGATTTACAAGAGATCCTGAATCAAGAATGTCCCAAAGTAATATGGAAATATCACGGTTTTCTCTTGCTTGTCAAGGGGAATTTGTTAATCGGAATGGTGAGCGAGAAGTTGAGTTTATCAATTGTGTAGCATTTAATAGATTAGCAACAACTATTAATAGATACTGTCGGAAAGGTTCTTTAATTAGTGCAACTGGTCGAATTAGAAACAGTAGTTATGATGCTCAAGATGGCACTAAAAGATATACGACAGATGTTGTTATTGAACAATTAGAATTTTTAGGCAGTCGTCAGGGAAGTAGTGATAATGCTCCGGCGGTAGATAATAGTGTTGCTTATAGTCCAAGTGCTGCAAGTACACCAAGTAGTAATATTGAAACAACTGATGTTTCAGAAGATCCTTATAAAGACTTTGGTGACGAATTTACTTTAAGTAGTGATGATTTACCATTTTAGTAAAGGAGGATTAAATTATGGCAGAATATTATCGTAAGAAAAAGAAAATATGTCAAATGTGTGCTGGTAAAAGTGTAGATTATAAAGATGTAATGATTATTAATAAATATATTAATGATAAAGGTAAAATATTACCTAGAAGAATGACTGGCGCTTGTGCTAAGCATCAAAGACATATTGCAAGTCAAGTTAAATATGCTAGATTTATGGCTTTAGTACCATATGTAAAATAATATAGATGAAATAGTCTATATTTTTTTATGTTTTAAGTGTATAATAATTGCAAGGCGGGAGTTAATGATGAAAAAAGAAATTATTAATTGTTTAGTGGTAAGTTTAATTTGTTATTATGTAATTTGTCTTTTTGTTGATGATAGAACTTTATATGGCGATATTGGTTTAACAGTTTTTATTAGTGTTTTTGTTATTTATTTTGGATTTAAGAAAATTAAGATTAAATTAGAAAAACATATTACTAAGGCCGAAAAAAGAGTAATGAAAATAAGTAAAAATTATCAAGAAGTAATGGAATTAAATAAAAAGTTTAATTTTGAATCCATACGGAATCAGTTTGTAATAAAAGAAAGAGAATTTTCAGTTAAAAGTTACTACCGTGTGTTGGCGGTTGATATTTTAAAATATTATATTGAAAATAATAAAAATAATTTTAGAGATTATTTAATGAGTGCTATTAAAAATAAAGAAAATTATGATAAATATATGACAGAATTTGAAAAGATAAATAATGAATTAGATGCTAAATACATTAATGAAAGTCTTCATATTTCTAAAGAAAAATTTATAAAACTGGAAAAAAGTTTATTAAAAAAAGTAAAAATAAATGAGAGTGTTTATAATATATCTGTTAAAGTAGATGTTTATTATCGAAGTCCTAGAGGACGTAATAAATATTCGAAAAATAGAATTGTTTATTTTGATGAATTAGAAGAAATATATAATTCTTGGTTAAATGGTAAAAAGTATGAAGTTACTTCCAAAATGGAAAGATCTATAATGAATGATAGTATTCGATATAATATTTTAAAGCGAGATAATTTTACTTGTGTTTTATGTGGAGCAACTAGTAAGGATGGGGCAAAGTTACAAGTTGATCATATAATTCCAGTTTCCAAGGGTGGTAAAACTGTTATGAGTAATTTACAAACTTTATGTGATAGATGTAATAAAGGGAAAAGTGATATAACTGATGAAGATTCTTTTTGCCCTTTATGTGGTGGAATGCTTGTTGAAAGAAAAGGTAAGTATGGCACATTTTGGGGTTGTAGTAATTATCCTAAATGTCATTATACAAAAGAAAAATAAAAATGTTGGTAACTTAATTGTTATCAACATTTTACCTTATTTTATTATAGACTCTGGATAAGGTTTTCTTTCATCAGTTAAACCAAGTAAATAGTCAGTTGATGTATTATAATATTTGGCTAATTTAACTAATTTATCAACTGGTATAAGACGTATGCCATTTTCGTAGAGACTGTATTGACTTTGTGTAATATTTAATACTTTAGCAATATCAATTTGATATAAATCTTTATCCTCTCTTATTTCTTTTAGTCTGTTTATGTACATTTTAATCACCAAGTTAATTTTCTCATATTCCCAAATGAATATATTGACAATATATGCAAATGAATATATAATAAGTTTGTAATATACGCAAACGCATATATAGGGAGAGAATATGAAAAAATTATTGTTGATAAATAGTGTGTTACTAACATTATGTTTAATTGTTGGTATTTGTTTATTAAATAAAGATGATAATGAAATATTAGCAAGTAATGATCATGTTGTTAATAATAAGAATGATGCCCTAACCATGATGTTAGAAACAGATGTTAATTCTAATGAATATGAAGTAGCAACATCTAATGAGTGGCCAACGGAGGGATATATTTTTAATGCGGAAATGTC
>CALVVK010000042.1 GCA_944363825.1 uncultured Bacilli bacterium
AATAGATTATGTGAATTTGCTCAAATTCGGGGAAACCTTACAGATAACGCTGATGGCAATCCCGAGCCAAGATTTACGAAAGTAAATAAGGTGTAGAGACTTGACGGGCAATACCTAAGTCGCAAGATATGGTAAAGAGAAAGTCCAGACTACAAACATTTTATGGTAGTGAAAACTATAGTGGTAAGAAAATCCTGCGGGTATAACAACCCGTGCCGGTTCAAGTCCGGCCTTGGGCACCAATGAGAATCTAAAAAATCTAAAGAACAATTTACTCTTTAGATTTTTTTTGCTTTTCATATTCCTTCATCTTTTCATCAATCCATATTGGCAACATATTCTTAAGAGGCAAAAACCCTTTCCTTGATTCGACAATATGTGTTCCATCATCCTCAGTCTTATAATAAATATTTTTAATCGATAACTTCAACTGTTTATTTGGCACATCGATATCGAGTATTTGACAGTAAACTTCTTCCCCAACATGAACAAAATCATTTACATCCTTGACAAAATCATTGGACACTTCCGAAATATGACATAACCCACTAAACTCGGCATCAACACGCACAAAAAAGCCATAATCAGTAACCCCACTAACTTTACACTTAATAATATCACCTTTTTTATACTTTAGCATTGCTACACCTCTGTTGTTAGTATACCAAATTATTATTTACTTCTCAACCTTCATGTCTTATAATATAAATGTGATTTATATGGAAGAAAAATTAAAAGAATTGATTGATTCCGTTCGACCATTCCTCGTTATGGACGGCGGCGATATCGAATTTGTCAAATACGAAGATCATTACTTATACATTAGACTATCTGGTAATTGTGTTCATTGCCTTTATCAAGATAATACAATAAACGATGGTCTATTTGAAGTTTTTAAAGCCGAAGTTCCGGAACTAGAAGGGATAATCAACGTCAATTTATAAGCCAATCAATTTTTTCAATCGGAGCATATTTAGTTATTTCTAAATATGCTTCTTTTAAGAAATACTCAAAACCATTACATTTTTTTATAATATCGAGCAAATCTTCTTCATTTTGCTCTTTATTCATTACATTTTCATAGACATCAAAATAATAAGACGGATATAACAAACGCGCATATAACATGCTGGCCTCATATATCGATAAATTCCGTAACTTTAAATAACATTTTAAGTCTTCTAAAACTTCGGATTCATCTTCCGAACTAAAATACATAGCCTTTAAATATTCAGCAATATCCCGAACTTCCAAGTCAAATATAAAAGAAAGTGGATTCATAAAATTTAGTTTATAATTTGGATAAAAAATCCGGCGATGCGATAAAACAATTAAAGCATTTGCTATGGGATACTTAAAATTGGTATTATTAACATAACTAATAGCATTTTCCGCAAGCCCAATATAATAACTAAAGGAATCTTTAATCACGTGTTTATTTAAACCTAACTCACGAATTTGATACTCAAAATAATCAATTTTCTGCATCCACAAATTTCCCCAATTATTGCGATAGATTTTGGAATTTTTACTATTGAGTCTTAATTTACTAGTAATAGCCACAATATCAAAAATATCATATGTCTCACTATAATTACTTACTGCCATTAAGATATAATTATATTCCCCTACTTTAGTTAAATATTGTCTATCCCGGTTTAAAAAAAGATCATTTACTTGAATACCTTTTTCTTTCATATTTTGGACACACAAAATAATATCATCTAATTCTTCAATATTCCGATTATAAAAAACAAAGAAAAAGTCTCTATTCTGAAATTTAAAATGATATTTTCCATCATTTTCTTCTAATTCATCGACATCGATATCATAATAATATTTAATCGTCTCTTTCATACTACATTATATAAAAAAAAGACGATCCTTAGACCATCTTTACTTAATTTTTAAACTTTGCTACTAAAGCATCAAACATATTTTCACAAGCCTTTAAGAATGCTTCTTTATCAGCTGTAAAATCAACTGGTACGGCTGGTGTTTCCGGTTTAATTTCTTCAACTACTGGTGGGGTAACTGGACTAGCAGGTGTTACCGGAGCAACACTTTGTTCATCCACTCTTGCACTTGGCATAACTGGCGCAACTGGAGTATCACTCGCCGCCGGCATTTGTGATGCCACATCAGCTGCAGGAGCACTTGGACTAACTTGCGGAGCAACAGGACTACTGGCTGGAGCAACACTACTAGTATCAACATTAGATACCGGTGCAATATTTTCAACAACATTTGGTGTAACAGTTGTTCCACTCGCCGCCGCATTATCTACATTAGGTCGATAATTATTTTTAAGGGCATCAAAAGATGCTACTGGCAAAGTAAGTTGCGAAAAAAACATATCATCAGCACTAAGCATTGGATTAACAACTACATAATCTACTTGATTGCCAGCAATAATCATCCGCAATGTTTCTTTAATAGCATTCCATTCATTTTGATCATTAATTTTCACCAAACGGTTATTTTCAATCTTTGACACTAAAATAATTGGTAAACCCATTGTCCCATTAATTTCATTATCTAAAACCACATACATGGCACTATTACTTTTAAATGCTGTTAACAAAGGTTTTTCCAAACTCGAACCAGATACTAAATTTATTCTAATTTTTTCCACAATTATCAATCCCTTCTTATATTCTATATGTAATTATAACAAAACAATTACTTTTTTTCAACAACCAATCTCTTCAAAATAAAATATCGGCAATCATAAGCGCAATTATTTTTAATATAATCAGCAATTTTGGCATAATCATTAATTGGTTTATAATATTTATTTCCTTTTTCATTGAAGCCTTTAAGTCTTACCTTACCATAAGCATAATCCCCCAATATGTAATCAAAATTATCAAAATATTCCGTAATTTTTCCTTCTAAATCTGCAATATCTAAAGCATCCCGATAATTTTTTACTACTTCATATTCTTTTCCATCAATTATAACGTTTGCCATAACCCTCCTTATAAAACTACAAATGTTATTATTCCTACAACCATAATAATAGTACAAATTACACTCATTACTAATAAAATATCGACATAACCATTACCACTCGTTACTTTATTTTTCTCTCTTTCCAAGGCCTCAATTGCCTTCTCTAATAAATATTCTTTATTAATAGCATTCTCTCTTATCTTAAAATAATCATAAACTTGATGATTAACCCGATCTAATTCATTACTATCCATCTTATTTAAATCATCAAACGAATAATTAAGTAATTCATACGCTTTAATATTTAAATAATGTTTTTCTTTCGGAACAACTACCTTAACATTATCCCGCATTTGCGTTCTAAAATATTTATCTATTTCTAAAACATCATCAGCCATCAAAAAATTGTAAGAAACCCGAAGCGGATTTTTCGCAAATGGTGTATATAAAAGATCATAAAATTCATTTACTTCTTCCTCAGTTAAATAAAAATTTAACTTTTTAGCAATAAACATATCAATTAATTCTTTTTGAATCGTAATAAAATACGGATTTTTACTTTTCTTTTTTTCTAAATCGTAAAACATTTGTAAATTACTCAAAAAAATTAATACTTCATCTTTGGGATAACCAAATTTTGTTAAATTACTATATAAAAGATCTTCATCCATAACAATTTTCGGATTAACTATATCAAGTTCACTATATAAACAAATAAGCAGCCGAATTACAACAACTAAAAAAGAATTATAGGTAATACCTTGAACATTATCACAACTTGCAAGATAATCATCAACCGCTTGCGAAAATGCTTCATTAACAAAAACTTGATTCATAGTTGCCTCCCTATTATCGATTATAACATAAAACTTACGCAATTGGAATAGATAATAAACTACTTTCTTCGACAATTAATCCTCCGTAATAAGACGGAACGCGTCCATTAATAACTTTGGAAGCAATTAAAACATCATATTCAATTACCTCACGGTTCTGCGTAACTGGGGACAATAACTCTTCCGTTATTTTTATCGTAATATATAACTCTACTAAAGCATTATTCATCCCATAATCGACAATCTGGCTTTTAATATTTGTTAGTATAGAACCCACAAAATTAACTTTAAAATAAATTTTAGGTCCTAAATTGGCAAGTATTGCACTATCAGAAGCAATAAACATGGGCAAAGTAAGGATTAAGCCATGTTCACTTGCCGTAATACTATTATCAGTATTATTGGTAATAATTCCATTTTCTAAATCAATTAATAAACTATTTAACTCTTTGGTAACAGCATCTAAAACTTCGTAGGCTTGATCCAAATTATAATCGACATATAAAATCTCCCCATTAGCATTTTGATTAATAATTAAAATATCATCGATCGCCTCATCATTTAATAAATCCATCCCAATATTATTACTTAGAAATGACTCCGTAAATCTCTTAATTCGCATCTGCGCCACTTCCACCACTTTTGGGGAAACTTTAGCATTATAAACCTTAACTAAGATAAAAGTTAAAAAAAATATCAAAAATAACACTAATATTAAAACTTTTGATATTTTATATTTTTTGCGCATCCTTAGTCTTTTCATACTAAATAGTATGACTTAAAAGTTTAGAAATGACCTTAAAAACAAAAATAAACCACCAGCAAAAGCAACTACGACGACAAATATTAATATTTTAACGCCAATATTTAATTTATTATCCGTAAAATCATCATCGTCATCATCTTCAAAATCTTTCTTCTTAAATAAACTATTGGTATAAAAAGAATCATCTATTTTTTCATCATTCTTTTCCGTATTTGCTTGCTCATCTTCAAGATTTTCAACTGTTGTCATATTTACTTCTGTTGTCATCTTCTCATAAACAGCTGTATCTTCACTCCCCTTTAAATCTTCTAAAATACTTAACGGATCAACATCATCAGCACTTTCATTAGCATGAATTTCTTTAACTTTAGCCTCATTAATTGTAATTGTATTAATAAGTTCCATCAAATCTTCTTCAGCCTTATTCACATCGGGCTTTAAATTCTGCTCTTCTTCCTCATCGATCTTTTCTTTTTCATTAATATTTAAATTATTAAGAATATCAAATTGCGTATTTCGTAACTTCTTAGCCCTTGCTTCTTCATAAGTCTCCGCATTATCATCTTTCGCCCGCTCTAAAAAGACATTTAAATCATATTCTTTCGTTGGAACATCATCTTCCACTTTGCTTTCATACTCCCGCGGTTCAACGCGAATACTTTTGCGCTTCGGCGCCGAATTATATTTCATGTCTAAAATTTTCTTTATTTTTTCAATATCGATCTCCGGATCCTGATTACCAATAACTGTGGCATTACTTTTCACACTAAAATTGTCAAGTTCACTATTATTGATCTCTTTATATAAAGCATTATTCCTTGACACTCGCGACATCTTATTATCTTCACTATATTTATGTTCTCTTGAATCCATAATATCACTACCTAAATAATAATAACATAAATTTTCCTAAAATTAAATACGTTTTAACATTTTTGACAAATAAATGTTATTGATTTTAAATAAAATATATATTATAATTTTAAACGTACAAGGAGGATACTAAATTGAAAAAAATTATTGTAAATGACAATTGTATCGGATGTGGAGCATGTATTGCTATCGATAGTGAACATTTCGATTTTGAAGGTAACCTATCGCATGTAATTAGCAATGAAAATCTTGATTCCGATGCCCTAAAAAATGCTATTTCCTCTTGCCCAGTGGGAGCAATAGAAATAATCGAAGAACCAACAGAAAATGACTAGAAAACTAGCCATTTTTTATTGCCAATACTTCATAATATCTTCTATTTTTCCAAATCCTGTTTCCTCAATTTGTTCTAAAGAAATAGTTAATAAATCTAGGATATCTTCATTAAATTCTCGATACCGATCCCGGTAGCCTCTTTCAATTTGGTAACCCATTTTATGATCGACATCCCCTTTTTTAAACACGCGAACATAAATAACCCGATCTAAATCAATATTTCTAGCAACTGCTCGAATAACTTTGGCAAATATTTTCATGTTATCAACAATCATATCGGGTTTATAACGATTATAAACATCGATACATAACATTATATCTTCATATCTTACAACTACCCGACCAATTGCCCGATCTTTAAAACCAAAGTTACTAAATTCATCCTTATCATAAACGACAATTTTATCTTTTAATTTATCCGGATTAATATTCCTTAAATATTTATAAAGTTCGATAATAAATGGACTATTTTTAATTCTAAAGTTATCTAATATCCTTTCTATTTCTTTGTTACTTACCGCTGATAAATTGCTTTTCTTTTCCATAAAATCCTTCCTTAGTTCCTATAAACTTCGTCTAAAAAAGCTAAAAAACTATTCTTTAGCCAGTGCATACAACTTTTTAATTTCTTTAATCGTTAAATTGCGATATTCCCCTGACTTTAAATCCACAACATTTAAAAAACCATAAGCAATACGACTTAACTTAACTACATCCACACCTAATTCTCTAAATAATTTTTTAATTATATGATTTCTGCCTTCAATTATAGTAATTTCCACAATTTCGGTATTTTTTTCCAAATCCCGCCGTTTAACTTTAAACTTTCTTACTTCTACTTTTCTCCCATCGACAATAATCCCTTTCTTAATTGCTAAAATGTCCTCTTTTCCAAGTACCTTATCTAATTTAGCAATATATGTTTTCTCAATTTCAAAACTTGGATGCATTAAGGTATTGGCAAAATCGCCATCATTTGTAAGCAAAATGAGCCCCGTAGTATCATAATCAAGTCTTCCAATTGGATATATTCGTGCATCAGTGTCAATTAAATCGACAACAGTAATTCGGCCCGCTTTATCAGTTGTACTGCTAATTACATTGCGTGGTTTATTTAAAATATAGTATTCATGCTTAACATCTTTATTAATTATTACCCCATCGATACTGATAACATCTCGCGCTGAAACCTTCGTTCCTAACTCAGTAATTATTTGGCCATTAACCATAACTTTTTGCCTTTTTATTAGGTCTTCGGCTTTTCTTCTTGATGTATAACCATAATTAGCAATAACTTTTTGCAAGCGTTCCATCCATACCACCACTTAAATTATATCACATAATTTAAAAAAATAACATGGTAATTAAAAAAGCCACTGTAATTCCGACGAGATCCGCAAATAAACCGACTGGTAAAGAATATCTTGTTTTCTTAATACCAATGGAACTAAAATAAAGGGCTAAAACATAAATTGTTGTATCCGTACAGCCTTGCAAAACACTAGCCAACCGCCCGGCATAGGAATCGGGTCCATAATTGATAAAGATATCATTCATTATCGCCAAAGTTGCTGTTCCCGAGATTGGTCGCAGCAAAGCCATTGGCATTATTTCTAACGGAATATTAACAAATTCGAGAATTGGCCGAAAAATACTTAACACTTCATAAACAAAATTACTATCTAAAAAGATATTAATAGCAAAAACCATCGCAATGATTGAAGGAAAAATATTAAATGATATCATCAAACCTTCTTTAGCCCCTTCTAAGAAGGCATCATAAATACTAACTTTCTTTTTAAATCCATAGAAAACTACAAAAACCACAAAGATTGGAATAACTATTTTTGATAAAGTATTCACTTCATTTTCCTCCTTCGGATGCAATAATCGAGTAACAATCCTCCGATACTAGAACAAAATGTGGCAATAACCCCTGGCAAGATAATTTCGGAAGGATTCGCTGAACCATGGGCAATTCGTAAGGCTAAAACTGTTGTTGGAACAATGGTTACTCCCGCAGTATTTAAAACTAAAAAAGTAATCATGGCAACACTCGCTGTATCTTTTTTATCATTTATTTTTTGCAACTCACTCATTGCTTTTAAACCAAATGGTGTTGCTGCACTCCCTAACCCCATCATGTTGGCGGCGATATTAGAAGCAATAAACCCGAGCGCCGGATTATCTTTGGGAACACTTGGAAAAAGACGGGATAATATCGGTTCTACTAATTTGGCAAACTTCCGAAGTAGCCCTGATTCCTCAGCAATTTTCATAATTCCCGTCCATAAAACAATAACTGGCAAAATCGATAACATTAAATCCAAGGCTTTACTCCCATTAGTTAAAATACTATCGTTAATAACATCAAGTCGGCCCGTAAAAAGGGAAAATAAAACTCCAATAACTATTAAAAAGAACCAAATATAACTTACCATTTAAGCCACCTTAAAAATCTTTCCCACCACGATAACTTTTCTTCCTCCGCTTTAACATGCACATAAATATTTTCTTCTTTAATTAATTCATCTTGCAAATATATCTTCGCAACCCCCACTTTATCGCCATCGACATAAGTATTATCTTTATATAATTCATAATGAATTTTCAAATCATTTTTCTCTTCCTTCGTAACAGGTATATAAACATCTTCCATTACATACAAAGTATCATCTTGATAAACATTATCTTGTTTAATACTGAAATTATCTTTATCAATAACTAATACAGCCTCGTACTCGCGAAATATTTGTTCATATAAAGCAAGATGATCAGCAAAATCATTAGGATCATTTAACGTAACAATTACTAAATTAATATTGTTATTACTACCTGTTGTTACCAGTGTTCGGCGGGCCTTTTCCGTAAAACCTGTTTTCCCACCCGTTATAAAATCATAATTATGAATAAGTTTATTTTTACTAGTCCAAGAATAAGTTTTATAACTACTTTTCGTAGTATAATTCTTTGTTGCAAAAATCTCTCTAAATACCGCATTTTCCATAGCATATTTGGTAAGCAGAGCCATATCATAAGCGCTCGATGTATTAGCGGAGCCATCACTTTCTTCCAGGCCATGGGCATTATAAAAATAAGTATCATTCATGCTGAGTTTACTCGCCATTTCATTCATCATCATCGCAAAATTCTCCATATTTCCCGCCACATTCTTGGCAATTACCATCGCCGCATCATTGCCGCTGCGGAGAATCAACCCATAAAGTAAATCGCGTAAAGTCAATTTTTCGCCAAGTTCGATATAAATCGCACTCCCATAAGCCGTAAGAATCTCATCGCCCACTTCCACTACTTCATCTAAATCCGCATTTTCAATAGTAACAATCGCTGTCATAATCTTGGTAATACTGGCAATTAAACGTTCCTCATGAATATTATTTGCCTGTAACACTCGATTACTTTCTAAATCCATAACAATACTACTACTAGCACTAAGTGCACCAACATTTAATGGCCAAAATAACCAAAATAATACTAAAATTAACTTTTTCATACGATTACCCCTATAAAAAGATATGAATTCCGTGGTAAAATATGTTTCAAGGAGGTTTTTTATGGTTATATCAAAAGCCCAATTCTATGGCTATAAATTAAAAAAAGAAATTTTAAATGCGGAGGATTATCAAGCAATCGACCCAGTTTTTCTCAAAACATTTTATAATGCAATCGATAATCTTCCGAAAGACTTAGATGAAGATAAATTCTTAGATTTTATTGAATATAATTTTGATTCCTTAAATAAAGTTTGTTTTTATATTTTA
>CALVVK010000043.1 GCA_944363825.1 uncultured Bacilli bacterium
AATTTAAATCTAAATTTTAAGTTTAATCAAAGCTACTCAAAATTGACTTTTTTACTCAGTTTTCAAAGATCATTCGCACTTCTTTTTGTGTGTGCACTAGTAATATATCAAACAAAAACCAACTTGTCAACAAAAAAAATCAATTTTTTTACAAAATTTTCACATTTTTGCAAAATTTGACTATTTTTTGGCGGTTTTCTATATATTATATGGGAATTTTTGTCAAATTATACCATATTTTTTTAACTCTTCATATTTCTTATGATATTTTTCAATTATCTCTTTATCAAATGGTCCAATTCCGTTTTTTTTCATTTCAATTAATTTATTTAATTCTTTTTTTACTATTATATCTATTTCTTCCGGATAATTCATCGTCTTCTTATGAAATTTGTATTCATTATTATCCAATATTTTATAGCCGCCGTCCGGAAATACTCGCAGATCCAAATCATAATCGATATATTTAAGAACATTACCATCCACCGCATACGGTGTTGCTATATTGCAATAATAAAATAAACCATATTTTTTCAACTGGGCAATAATGTTAAACCAATTATGTTTATAAAAAAATATAATCGCTAATTCTTTAGTCCGGTAACTTCGACCATCGGTTTCAGTTACATTAACCATATAATTCCCACAGACAATATAATCAGCAAAAATATCAAGAATTACTGCTTCTTCACTGGCTTGATATATTTTACCATTATGTTTATAACAATGTATTTTAAATTTATCCCCAATCTTCATATCTCACCTCGCTTTTTTAAAACATATTTGTTCTTTTCTTTTATTATAAACTATTTATTTAAAAAGTCAAAAAAAATGCGCTTTTATAACGCATTTATAACTTCTAGGGCTTTTTGCAATTGAGTATCGGATATAACTTCGCCCGCTTCGTTATAGATATAACTAAAATCCACATCATAATCAGGGCTAAGACCAATGCCATTGATACATTCCCCATTAGGTCGTAACCACCGAGCCGAAGTATACTTTGCCATTGAGCCGTCACTTAAATCGTAGGTTTGTTGCACTAAACCTTTACCAAAACTCGTTTTACCCACAAAAATAACGCTATTACTATAACTATCTTCAAGAGCAGCCGCTAGGATTTCGGAGGCTGATGCTGTATTGCCATTTGTCAATATTACTATTGGATAATTAGTGCTAGTTGATGTCTTATCGTAATAGTCGGCTTTATTATCCTTATTTTCTAAGGAATAAATTAATTTACCATTTTCTAAAAACAAATTAGCAGTTGCCTCCGCACTTTCTAAGTAACCACCAGTATTATCTCGCAGATCAATAATCAATTTTTGCATCCCTTGACTTTCTAAATCAGCAAGAGCACTTTCCACTTGGCTACTTAAAGTTTCAGAGAAAATTTGCATTTCTAAATAGCCAACATTATTTTCGAGCATCCTATAGGCAACGGCAACTGTTGGAACAGTTCCGATATTTATATTGAAAGTCAACTCAGAATCATTTCTTAATACTGTTAAGGTAACAGAATCTTTATCGGTTTTTTTTATCATTTCCGATATTACCGAACCATCGGTCTCAGATACATCGGTGCCATCAACATTTATGATAATATCACCGACTTCTAAGCCAGCGTTAGCAGCAGGACTATTATTGGTTACTGCTTGAATCTCGCGGCCGAGAATGGTAATACCAATGCCTCGATAACTACCAGCAAGGCGTTCTTCTAATGCTTCGGTTTCAGAACTATCCAAATAAGTTGTATAAGTATCACCTAGATAATCTAACATAGCATCTAAAGCCGTATCAACCATTTCTCTGGTATCAACTTCTTCATAATAATTATTTACAACTGATGAATATACTTCGAGAAATTCATTGAGATTTTCATCATTAAGCAATTCATCATAAGATATTCCCGTATTGTTCTTATAACTATTAGTTACAATAACTCCTGTGGTAATTCCCGAAATTATCGAAGTTACAGTTATTATGATTATTACACTTAAAAGATTAAAACCTTTTGTATTTTTCATTGTATCACCATCCTTATTTTATCACGCGGTTAAAAAAAAGAAAAGTTAAAAACTTCTCTAGACACCAAATTCTGCTTTAATTGCGTCAAGGTCTTCAATGTATTCGGTTATTTCCCCATTTTCGACTTTAATCAATGTCAAGTCACCTAAGGCTAATTCGGATATATTGGAAGCATCCGGATTAGTTTCTCCATCACTACCAACATAATAGGCTTGATTAAAACGATTACCTAAATCACAATAAAATACTTTTATAGCATTCTCTTCTTCTAAATAATTAGTTATAATCATCGAATAAAGGACTGCAGCTGGATCTTCTTCATCATAAATGGCAACGTAATATTCGGAATAATTACGATTAAGCATTGTCCCAATACTAACTTTGTCATAATCTATTGCCCCCGCCGTTACAGTTCTTCCAGTTGCAGGGGTATCATCTTCAATAAATATTTTTGATACGCCATAAACTATTAGAACGACGATTATAATACTAAATAATATTATCAGAAAATTACGCATTTCTTTTGATTCATCACTTATATATTTTTCATTTTTTTTACCAATTTTATCATTCAATTTTACACTATTTTTTGCCATTTTTTCCTCCCTATTTGTTATTATACATAAATTATAGGTTTTTTTCAAGCAAAACAAAAACTCTCAGGTACCCGAGAGTCTAAATTATTTTTATTTCGTCGACATAACTGTTGATGAATTGCCGAGTGATGCTGCAACACTGATCATTTCATTGGTGGTTAGATCACTACTTACAAGATAGTAACTAATGTTATCAACATGCCAACTAATGGAATTTGAACTTAATGCACCAATACTTTCATTTAGCATTAATGGATCTCCAAAGACGGGAATTACTTCAAATTCATTACTAGCACTGGCTAATTCTTCGACGATGACAAAGTTCTTTTCCCCACTAAATGTTAGGATAACTCGATCACCTGTATCAGTTGTAACAGTTTCCGAACTACTTAAATAGGTATCCGATGGAATATATAATGGATAAATGATACTATCTAAAGTGGCATTGGTTTGGGTCTCACAATTATCACCTTCACATGTTTGGTTATTATCAGCATTATTTTCTTCTTTACAAGTTTCATCAGTACATTCGGAATTTGAATCACTATTATTGGCATCAGTATTAGTATTATTATTTTCCGTATCAATCAAGTCATCTAAGACGAAATCATCTTCACTTAACTTGGCTTTTAAGTCTACTGATTTAAAATTAACTTTTATTTTAACAACATCTTCCGCATTAAATACTTCAACCCGTGTTATATTCATATCTTTATCAAAATAGATTTTTTGGTATTCTAATTCTTCATTGTTCGGATAATTGACGGTACTTCTTATAATATAGTTATTATCGGTCGTTTCTAGAGTCGCTTCTGGGTCATTTTTAATGTCATTTACTAAATTTTGTAATAAATAGGCTTGGGAAGAATTTTCTGGCCAAACACTGTCATATTTAAAACTTTTGTTTAAACTTGGTGTTACAACATATAAGCCATCAGCATTTTTCAATATTACTTGTTCGTGATTATTCGTTTGATTAACTAATACTACTTTATAATAATCATCTTTTAGAAAATATGTATCAATACTATAAGTAAATATTTCTTCACCATTACTTATTTCCATCGTTCCATTTAGTTTATAAGATTTACTGTTTTCAACACTTTTAGTAAAGTCACTAACAACATCTTCTAAATTTTTTTCTCCACAACCTGTAATAAACAGTAACATAAACATAAATAAAACAAAATACTTTCTCATTACCAAATCCCCTTTTCTACTTAACTATATTTTTTAGTCGAAAAAATATGTATAATATTCATTAAATGTGCCAAAATAAAGATAAAGGATGTGTGATAATGGTAATTTTACAAAAAATAGCACTTGTCATAACAATTATTGGGGCTATAAACTGGGGATTAATCGGACTTTTCGATTTTAACCTAGTAGCAACATTATTTGAAAGTGTCGAAGTACTTGAAAAAATTATTTATATTCTTGTTGGTATTGCTGGACTTATCAACATTGGAATATTGTTTATGAATTTCGAAGAAAGAGATTAATTCAATTTAAAAAACTGATATTTAGATACTTTTCTAAATATCAGTTTTTATTATTCCGTAATCCGTATTCGAACCGTACTTGAGACCACATAAGTTAATTGTGGATTATTGTTTTCTATTTTTACTTCAACTTCATGATCACCAACGCCGTAACCACTTAGGTCGATATAAGCATATATTGGCTCATCTTCAATTGCCTCTAAGACTGATGCAACACCTTTTACTTGAACAGTTATTTCTTGACCACTTAAGATATTGGCATTTAGGCCATCAGCAAGATTAGTGTAATGAATATCGTTACTGATATCAACAGTTGTTTGTTGTTCTTCCCCAAAGGTAGCAGTTATTTCGACAGAATTAACACTCATTTCTCGAACACCATTTGGTTTACGAATATTTACTTCATAAGTCCAAGTACTTTCATTACCCCGGCCATCAACATTAATGGTTACTGGAACACTATCAATGTTATCTATTTCGGCTTGATCACCATAAATTGTTATCGAATATGATGGCATATTGTTGATTAATATCGAAGCAATTGCTTTACCTGTTACAAGAGTACCGGTAGTTTCAACCGAAATCGGTACAGTCCGGGAATAACTTTCTAAAACAATTGTGGCACTAATAGTTTCAGGAACAATTTCGATATTATCTAATCTATTACCACGTGAGTCATACGCGGCCAGTTCAATATTATCAACATCATATGTTCCAGCTTCACTAAAGTCTTGCTTTTCTAAGTCAATTAAGGCCTTAACTGAAGCGATTTCTTCTAATGCATCCCGATTACCTTTGACAACTACTTCCGAACGATCAAGACTAACGGAAGAAACACTTAATCTACTATCAAGAGCATCGATATTTAATAAGTCATAAGATATTGATGTAACTTGACTTTCTTTATTTTTTATTGTTACTTGAACATATTCTGGAGATAATTGATAACTTAGAGAATCAATCGACTTAGAATATGTAAAATAAACTTTATATGGGGTATCACTTGGAGTATAATCAGATAAATCTAATATTACTTCGTATTCCCCAAGTTGTTTGGCTAAATAAATGTCACTCTTGCGCCCTGTTATCGTTATATCCACAGTTTCGGGAACACCTTCAACAACATAGGCTTCTTCATTATACTTAACTACAACTGGAACATTAGTTATAACTTCCGCTTCAGTTTCTACTAAAGATATAACTTTGGAATCAATGAGTAAGAATAAAACCACTGCAATAATTAAGGATAAATAAACCAAAAAATGCGGTCTATTGAGAACTTTATCAAGTTTTCCTTGGTTCTTTTTAAACTTCTTGGATAAATAATAAACTGCTCGACTTATGGGAACAATAATGTATTTATCAATAAATTTATATATTTTTTTAAAAAACCTTTTTATCATTCCTCTTCACCATCGCTTTCATCTGCTTCAAAGAAGACTTCCATTTTTGGTTTTAATTCATCAATTAACATCATTCGGAATTGATCAATCTCTAAATTATAATGCAAGCGACTATCCACAGCAATACTAAGTCGGCCGGTTTCTTCAGAAACAATTAGCGCAATAGCATCGCTTTCTTCAGCAATACCTAAACCAGCACGATGCCTTGTCCCTAATCTCTTTGAAATATCCGGATTCATACTAGTTTTAAATACTGCTCCTGCACAAGTTATTCGATCACCTTGAATTATAACCCCACCATCATGCAGTGGCGAATTAGGGAAGAATATCGATTCTAATAAAGAATCACTAAGATCAGCATAAATTTTAGTAGAATTGCGAATATATTCCTCTAAAGATATTTCTCTTTCAATAACTATTAAAGCACCAATGCGATTTTTTCGTAAGTATTCAACGGCTCGCATTATTTCATAAACAACTTTTTCCCGTTCATCAACAGTTAAGATTTTATGGCGACCTAAAAGTTGCGTTCTTCCTAAAGATTCTAAAACACTTCTTATCTCCGGTTGGAAGATAACAATAATGGCCAAAGGTCCCCATTGAATAGCGTATTCTAAAATAACACCAACTGTATATAAATCTAGCCAATCGCTTAAAAGTTTAACGATAAGTATTAATATTACCCCTTTAACGATTAAAACCATTTTAATATTATTCTTGACATTTTTTAAAATATAGTAAAAGGCAATCCACACAAAACAGATATCTAATATTTTGGTAAATATATCCCATACTAATGATAAATTCAATTAAAACACCATCCTTATAAATACTGCTTAATCATTATATCAAATTTTTAAGAAAATAAAAAGTCCTAAACAAATATTCAATTGATAGGACCATTATTAGGATTGGAATTTTCGTTTTTTATACTGGCATTTTTACTTAAAGCATCAGATAAAGATACTGAATTATCTAATGATTTTAATTTATCAACGGATATTTCTTCCATTTTATTTTTGTCTTGCGCAATTTTAAAAGGGGAGGCTTTACGACGATGTTGCTCAACAAAATAGCCAATTAAGGCAAATACTAAAATAAGGGTAATGATAATTAGTAAGATGTGCCACTTAGCCAAAAAGTTTAAAAGTTCAGTCATATTTCCTCCTTTAAGATATTTCTAAATCTTGTCCTTCCGGTTGAATTTGAATGAAGGTATTGCCGTCGTTGACGATTAATTCTTCACCAGATTCATAATAGTATTTTGTTTGCGCAGAACGACTAGTTTTTTCCCATTTTATTGGAATAGCATAGCCACCACTGATAAAGTAACCAGTACCAGAACCAATATTTTCTAACTCCTGACGACCTTTATTTTCGCCATCATTTAAAGTATAATTATCTACTTGATAAGTTATGATATTTTTAAATGTATATTGTTCTTTTGTCACATAATCAGTATGTTCTTCACCGTTTACAAATCTTTTATAAACTTTAGTCTCAGGATCATATTCGTAACTAGAAGTTATGCTACCAGAATATTTTATACTAATGCTGATGGCTGATATAGCATTTTCGATTGATTCCATATCTATTTCATCAACACTATAATTTAAAAGTAAATCGTTATTACGTTCCGTTCTAATATTGTCTAAGCCACCATTTAATAATTCAATACTAGTAAATAAGCGATGTTCGGATGAAACATTTAAAGATGTATCACGCCAGCCAGTGGAATTAGATACTTCAATGCGGTCGATGCCAAGTGTTCTAAAATCACTTTGGGCTTGCGGACTTTGACCATGATGGACATAAATGGCATCATTTTCTAAAGCATAATCCAAAAAATAATGTCTAGCACTTCGAATCGAACCAATTCTTTCGGTATTTTGATCCATAAACAAGGCCATATAACGAGTTATGCCACCTTCAACAATTATTTCATAAATAATATATGCATCTTGCAAGCCACTTTGCAGCGGACGGGCAACATTGATATTATTAATCATGATAGCATAAGGTCTACTTGTCGATTCCTCATCAACTATTTTTAATTTTTTTACTTCTTCAACTGGTGTTGCATTATTACTATCATTATTATCATTATCTTTGTCTTTAAAGATACCTGTTTGGAATAATACCACAATAATTATCGCAATTAATAAAATAATTCCCCCGATAACTAAAATTAATTTATTTCTTTTTCCCATTCTTATTTTTTTAGACTTCGCCATACTACCTCCGATAATCTACTTCTCTTTGTAAATCTCTTTCTTTAATACTTCTGCGTTTATCATATAATTTTTTTCCCCGAGCAATACCAATTAAAACTTTGGCTTTGCCCTTATTTATATATACTTTCAAAGGAATTATCGAATAACCTTCTTTTTTAACACTTTCCAGTAATTTTTTTATTTCCTTTTTATGTAGTAATAATTTTCGTTCCCGACTAGGTTCATGATTAAAAATATTACCTGATTCATATTTATCAATAAACATATTGATAATATATGCTTCATTATTTTTAATACGAATATAACTATCTGTTATATCGATTTTTCCTTGGCGAACTGATTTTATTTCGGTTCCAACAAGGACAAGACCCGCTTCTAACTCGGTTTCAATGAAATAATTGAAGTAAGCCTTTTTATTCTTTATCTCCATTTTTATCCCCCACTAATTCAAAATCAATAGTACTATTTTCTTTGCTCGCCGCAATAACTTTAACAGATACTTCATCACCAATGCGATATTTTTTAGCAGAATCATCCCGAACTAGTGATAAAATTTCTGGAACATAATTGTAATAACCATCAAGAGTACTGATGTGAACTAAACCTTGAACTAAATTATCTAATTCGACAAATAAACCAAAATTGGTAACACCACTAATTATGCCATGATAAACTTCGCCGAGGTGATCAGTCATATATTCGGCCATTTTCATGGCTAAAACATCTCGTTCGGCTTCTGTTGCAGCAACTTCTGTTTCACTGGAATTAGTAGCAACATCAATTAAATATTTTTGATTAAAATTAATTGTTTCAAGATCGATTCTTTTTTCAAATAAATAAGTTCTAAGCAAACGATGAACAGTTAAGTCCGGAAATCTTCTAATCGGACTTGTAAAATGGGTATAATTTTGGAGGGCAAGCCCAAAATGCCCAATGTTATTAGTACTATAAATGGCTTTTTTCATACTGCGAAGTAACATATCTGATAAAATGTTAAATTCTTTTTTATCACGTAATTCATCCAGTATTTTTTGCATAGTAAGAGGGGTTAATTTACTCATATTAGTATGGATTTGATAACCCATTTGCTTAATTAAATTTTTAAAATCTTCAATTTTTTCGGCATTGGGAATATCATGAACCCGATAGATAAAAGGTAGATCCATATTATTGATATGCGTTGCCACTGTTTCATTGGCGGCGATCATGAAATCTTCAATTAAATTTTCCGCATCTCCCCGCGTTCTTTTGACAACATCGATAGCCTTACCATTTTCATCTTGAATAATTTTAGCCTCATCTAACCCGAAATCAATATAGCCCCGCGATACTTTTTCTGCTCGTAATAGTTTGGCCAGTTCATTCATTTCTTGTAAAATTGCCACATATTTTTCATAACCTTCAGGAATACTATCGCCCTTGAGTATTTTATTGACATTATTATAAGTCATTTGTTTATTTGATTTGATATAAGAAGGATATATATCATAATCAATAACTTTCCCTTTATTGTTGATAGTCATTTCACAACTAATCGTTAAACGCACAACTTCCGGATTTAAAGAACATATGCCATTGGATAATTGGTGCGGAATCATTGGTATGACAGTATCGGCCAAGTAACTAGATGTTCCCCTGGCAAATGCGGTTTCATAAAGATTAGTCCCTACTTTTACATAATGTGATACATCAGCAATATGCACTCCTAAAATATAATTATCATTGTTTTTTTCTAAACTAATGGCATCATCAATATCTTTGGTATCATCGCCATCAA
>CALVVK010000044.1 GCA_944363825.1 uncultured Bacilli bacterium
TTCATGACCTTTACCTAATATTAATAAAATATCTTCGGGTTCTAACATTTCTATTCCCTTTTTTATGGCTTTTTTTAGGTCAAATTCCACTTCATAATTATCTGTTTTGACTCCCTTTAGGATATCTTCCATGATTTTGTTAGGATCTTCAGTTCTCGGATTATCACTGGTAAAAATAACATAGTCACTAAGTTTAGAGGCAATATCTCCCATTATTGGTCTTTTAATTGGATCACGATCCCCACCACAGCCGATGATAGTTATTATACGCTTAGTTTTTAATTCGGTGTAGGCACTTATAACTTTTTCAACGGCATCAGGAGTATGCGCATAATCGATTACTGCATAGCCGCCGTTGACTTTATGGGTTTCACAACGACCTTTCGGAGCCGTAATTTTACTAGTTTCTTTAATTATATCTTCGATGTTATAGCCTTCACTATGGATTATGGCTAAAGCCGTTATATAATTATAGACATTAAATTTACTTGTTAAGTTAGTGGTAACTTGGTAGTCTTTTTTTTCAAAGGCAAAATCGATAGTGGTTTCGGCAGGATTAATCTTAGCATTTTTAATATAATAATCGAATTCGACCTTAAAACCAAGACGAATGCCTTTTTGAAATTTGGTAATAAAATTTTTGCTGGTTGGATCATCACCATTAACTATTAACGTGCCATTTGGTTCTAAATAATCGATTATTTTTAATTTTTCATGTAAATAATTTTCCATCGTTTTATGATAATCGAGATGATCTTCTGTCAAGTTGGTAAATGCCGCCGTTTTAAGAATTAATCCCAATATTCTTTCATAAGATAGGGCATGGGAACTAATTTCCATCACAACTGTTTGACAACCTTTAGCAAGTAGATCGAGTAAAATGTTGTAAATTGTCAAAATATCCGGAGTTGTGTTGTCTGTAATTATTTCCATATCTTGATATTTTACACCTAGTGTGCCAATATAAGCACATTTTTCCTTTAATAAATTAAGTAATTGATAAGTAAGATAAGCCGTAGTAGTTTTGCCATTTGTTCCCGTGATACCAATTATTTTTAATTTGTTTACTTGCTTGCTATATTCGGCTTTTAGTTTTTCTTTTAAGTATTCTTCAGTGGAAGGTACTACTTCTAAAGGGATACTACAAGGTACTTTTCTTTCGGCAACAATTTTGCTAGCCCCATTTTTAATTGCAGCCGTGATATAATCATGACCATCGACGGTGTGACCTTTGATGGCAACAAATATTTGCCCTTTTTTAACTTTTCTTGAGTCTGTTTCGTAATTCATCAAAATTACCTCCTTTATATAAGTTTATTATAGCACGACTTTGAACTTTACAATAGTTTTTCTTAAAATTACGTGATATAATTTAAGGGGTGAAGAAAATTGCAAAAAATAATATTAACGGGTGATCGCCCAACAGGAAGATTACATTTAGGTCATTATGTTGGTTCATTGAAAGCCCGAGTAGAATTACAAGATAGTAAAGAATTTGATGAAATATATATAATGATTGCTGATGCCCAAGCCTTAACCGATAACTTTGCTAATCCTAGTAAAGTGCGCGATAATGTCATGGAAGTGGCTCTAGATTATTTGGCAGTGGGAATAGACCCACAGAAAGTGACGATTTTTGTGCAATCGGAAGTAAGTGAACTTACGGAATTAACTTATTATTATATGAATTTGGTAACATTAAGTCGCCTGATGCGTAATCCAACTGTTAAAAGTGAAGTTACTCTGCGGGGATTCGAAAAAAGTATTCCGGTTGGTTTTTTAAATTATCCAATTAGCCAATCCGCCGATATTACGGCGTTTGATGCTACCTGTGTTCCGGTTGGGGTTGATCAGTTGCCGATGATTGAACAAGCACGGGAAATTGTCCATAGTTTTAATAATATTTATGGTGATACTTTAGTCATGCCGGAGGCAAAAGTTCCGGAGAATGCCTTGGCACAAAGACTGCCGGGGACTGATGGTAAAGCGAAAATGAGTAAGTCTTTAGGTAACTGCATTTATCTAGCGGATGATGCGGAGACAATAAAAAAGAAAGTTATGAGTATGTATACTGATCCTTTACATATCAAAGTAAGTGATCCGGGACATATCGAGGGCAATGTTGTTTTTACCTATTTGGATGTCTTTGCAACGGATGCTGATTTTAAGAAGTTTTTACCAGAATACAATAATTTAAAGGAGTTAAAGGATCATTATCGCCGGGGTGGTTTAGGTGATATCGTAATTAAGAGATTCTTAAATGATATTTTACAAGAATTATTACAACCAATAAGAGAAAGAAGAGAGGCTATAGCGGCGGATATTACTAGGGTTTATCAAATTTTAGAGAGTGGTACTAGTAAGGCTCGAGGTAAGGCCCAAGCAACTTTAAAACGGGTTAAAGAAGCAATGAAAATAAATTATTTTGAAAGTGATGAATTTTTAAAAGAAGTAATTGCTAAATATCAAGAAAAATGATAATATTTTAATAGGGAAGGGGTAATATTATGGCGGAATTTGATGCGCATTTTGCACCAGATTTATCTAAGTCTGTTGCCAGTGAACAAGTTGTTTTTCGGGGCCCAAATTACCGAATTACCGTTTTAAGTGAAAGATTAGTGCGTTTGGAATATAGTCTTGATGGGCATTTTTCCGATGACTTAACAACATTAGTAAAAAATAGAAAATTTAATATACCCCAATTTAAAGTGGAACAAGATAAAACATATTTGGTTATTACAACTAAATATTTTATGTTGCAATATTTAAAGAATAAACCTTTTTTAGGGCCAAAGTTTGCCCCAGATTCTAACTTGAAAGTAGTTTTGCTTAATACTGATAAAATGTGGTTTTACGGTCAAGCCGAAGCGCGCAATTTTCGAGGTGGGGCAATTAGTTTAGATGATTATCAAGGAAAAGTTAAGTTGGATAAGGGATTGTATTCCACTGATGGCTTTGTTTCAATTGATGATTCGGGTAATTTTGAAATTGATGCGAATGGTTTTTTGATTAAACCTAATCCTAATAAAGTTGATCTTTATCTTTTTATGTATAAAAGGGATTTTGGTCTTTGTTTAAAAGATTATTTTACTTTAACAGGTTATCCTGAGTTAATTCCCCGGTATGCTTTAGGCATATGGTGGAATCGTGAAAAGATCTATGATTTTGAAAGTGCCAAAGCCTTAGTTAAAGCGTTTAATCGGTATCAAGTGCCTTTATCGGTTTTACTTTTAAGTGAGTTTTGGCATATTAAAGATGCTAGTAATTACAATTTGTATCGGACGGGTTTTACTTTTAATCGTAACCTTTTTCCAAATCCCGCTGAGTTTATCAATTATATGCATGAACATGGGGTGCATGTTGGTTTAAATATCGATCCTAGTGAAGGTGTTCGGTCGGAGGAAGATCATTATATGGATATGGCGCGTGAGTTAAATGTGACGAATGCATCAGTAATTCCTTTTAATGTGTTTGACAAAAACTTTATGGCGGCTTATGTCAAGTATTTGATCGAACCTTTACTTAATTTTGACGTCGATATGTTTTGGCTTGACTATAAAAGTGATTTAGAGACGATTGAGGCGTTACAATATTACTATAATAAAGAAATAGCCATAAGTGATACTCGTAAACTTGTTTTTACGCGTAGTCCGTTGGTGGCACCACACCGTGCTGGAATCCTTTATTCGGGTGAGACAATTGTCAGTTGGGATACTTTAAAGTTTTTGCCGTTTTACAATTCCTTGGCGGCGAATAAAGGCGTTACATGGTGGAGTCATGATGTCGGAGGTTATAAAGATGGCATTGAAGATAGTGAACTTTATCTGCGGTATGTTCAATTCTCAACTTTTAGTCCGATATTTCGCTTTAGTGCCAAAAGGGGAGTTTACTATAAAAGAGAACCATGGATGTGGGATGTTAAAACATTTACTGTTGCTCGCGAGTATTGTTGGCTAAGACAAAGATTAATTCCTTATATCTATACGGCTGCCTTTGATTATCACCGGAATGGGCGACCTTTAATCCAGCCAATTTATTATACTTATCCGGAAATCTATGATGAACCGACTTATCGCAATGAATACTATTTTGGACGAGAATTATTTATTGCTCCAATATTAAAACAAAAAGATATAACGATGAATCGGTCAATCGAAAGAGTCTTTTTGCCGAAGGGTGTTTGGTATGATTTTAAAACGGGGAAGAAATTTGCAGGGAATAAAAGATATGTCGTATTTTATAAAGAAGAAGAGTATCCAATATTTGCTAAGGCTGGGGCTATAATACCACTGGCTAATTTAGATAAAAATATTAATGATACAAGTATTCCTAAGAGTATTGAAATAAATGTCTTTCCGGGTCAAAGTAATGTCTTTAATTTATACGAAGATGATGGAATTACGAAGTTATATGAAAGTGGTTATTATGCTATAACAGCAATTGATTATAATTATTTACAAAATAACTATACCTTAATTATTCATCCAGTTGAGGGAAATACCGAGATATTACCCCAAAAGCGGGATTATAAAATTCGGTTTCGCAATACTAGAACAGCGGATCGGGTTGAACTTTATTTAAATGGTGACCTTGCTAATTTAGAGTATGAATGTTATGAAGATGAAAATGATTTTGTCGTCGATATTAAAGATGTCGATACAGCCCGGCAACTGACAGTTAATTGTAAGGGTAAGGATATTGAAATTAATGCGGTGCGGATTATTAATGAGGATGTTAATTCCATTATTAGTGATTTAAAAATAACGACTAAATTAAAAGAAGAGATTGCCGCGATATTCTTTAGTGATTTAGATATTAAAGTTAAGCGAATTAAAATTAAGAAATTAAAGGGACTAGATAAAAGATTTATCAGAATGTTTATAAAACTACTTGAATATCTCGCTGAAATCTAATATAATTTAGGTAAGCAGATGAAAAAAGAGTAGTAGATTAGTTCTTTTTTGTAGCGAGTTAGTGGTTGGTGTAAACTAACAAAAAGAATTAATTGAACTTGCTTTTGGATGTGTTGGGGTAATTTCCTTATCGATTAATAAGAGAAGTAATAAAGGTGGTACCACGAATTATATTCGTCCTTGGGGATCATCTTTTTTTGTGGAGGATGTTATGAGTGAATTTGGTTGGACATTAATTTGGGGTTTAGTTTTATTTGTTATCGTTTTCTTGGTTAATTATTTCTTTGTCTTAAAAAGAGGATATAAAAAAATAACTAGTGGTAAAAAGACAAAGAAGAAAATGAAAAGAATTGAAGATTTTATTGGCTTTTCGATTCTTATTCCCAAATTTAAGTTAGATGTCAATAAGATGAATTTAAATTATGTCTTTGTGTTATCATCCCTGATCAATGCTTTTATAATTGCTTTGGTATTTGTAGTAATTTATAGTATACCTTGGGATTTACCATTTCAAATACTTTTAGGATTTGTTTTACTCTTTGGGCTAATATATGCTTTATATGAGTTATTGGGTAGACACTTAGTTAAGAAAGGATGGAAGAAAGATGGAAACAAAAAAAATTGAAGAAAAATGGCAAAAATATTGGGAAGAACATGCAACGTTTAAGGCTGAGACTGGTAGTAGTAAGGAACCATATTATATTTTGGTAGAATTTCCTTATCCATCAGGTTCTGGTTTGCATGTTGGTCATGTTCGAAGTTATACAGCCCAAGATGCGATGGCGCGCATGATGCGGATGCAAGGGAAAAATGTTTTATTTCCTATGGGTTGGGATGCTTTTGGGGCCCCAGCTGAACAATATGCAATCAAAAATCATATTCATCCAGCGGCGGCCGTAGCGGAAAATATTAAGACTTTTAAAAGACAAATGCAAACATTAGGTTTTTCATTTGATTGGGATCGCGAGTTTTCGACGACTGATCCGGAATATTATAAATGGACCCAATGGCAATTCTTGCAATTTTATAAACATGGGATGGCTTATAAAGATACAGTAGCTGTCAATTGGTGTCCTAATTGTAAGTCAGTTTTGTCCAATGAAGATGCCGCGGGTGGTGTCTGTGAGCGATGTGGTACGCAAGTTGAACAAAAGATGAAAAGTCAATGGATGCTACGGATGAGTGATTATGCGGAAGATCTATTAAAAGGCTTAGATGATACTAATTTTGCCGAAAAAGTTAAATTAGGACAAATTAATTGGATTGGAAAGTCAGTTGGGGCCGAAGTAACATTTAAAGTTGCTGGTCACGATTTGGAATTCAAGGTCTTTACAACGCGATGTGATACTCTTTTTGGAGCCACTTATTGTGTCCTTGCTCCGGAACATAAATTAGTTGATGCCATTACTACTGAAGATAAAATGGCGGAGGTAGTTGCATACCGGGAAGCATGTGCTTTAAAGAATGATTTAGAAAGAACGGAATTAAATAAAGAAAAAACTGGTGTATTTACAGGGGCTTATGCAATTAATCCTGTAAATGAGCAAGAAATTCCGATTTATATCAGTGATTATGTGCTAGCAAGTTACGGGACAGGGGCTATTATGGCAGTTCCAGCGCATGATGAGAGGGATTATGAGTTTGCCAAAAAATATAATATTCCCATCATCCCGGTTTTAGATGGCGATATAAGCACGCAAGCATTTGTTGATGATGCACCGCACATTAATTCAGGATTCCTTGATGGTTTAAATAAGAGTGATGCCATAGATAAAATGCTTGAATTTTTAGAAGAAAAAGGGATTGGTAAAAGACAAGTCAACTATAAAATGCGCGATTGGATTTTCTCAAGACAAAGATTTTGGGGCGAACCAATTCCGATGATTTATTGTGAACAATGTGGCTGGGTGCCAATGAATGAAGAAGATTTACCACTGCTTTTACCAGATGTTGCGGAATATGAACCAACGGATAATGGGGAAAGTCCACTCGCGAAAATTGACACCTGGGTTAATACCACTTGTCCGAAGTGTGGGGCTCCAGCAAAACGGGAAACTGATACGATGCCAAACTGGGCGGGATCTAGTTGGTATTTCTTAAGATTTATGGATCCACACAATACTCATGATTTTGCTTCCATGGCGGCGATGCAATATTGGCGGCGAGTTGATTGGTATAACGGGGGCATGGAACATACGGCTAGACACTTACTTTATGCGCGGTTTTGGGTCCAATTTTTATACAATATTGGTTTAGTTCCCCACAAAGAAATGATTTGGACACGAGTTAGTCATGGTATGGTACTTGGTAGTGATAATCAAAAGATGAGTAAGTCGAAAGGTAATGTTGTCAATCCTGATGATATAGTTAAAGAGTTTGGGGCCGATACCTTGCGCATATATGAAATGTTTATGGGAGATTATCAATCAGATTGTCCTTGGAATACCGATTCTCTAAAGGGCTGCAAGCGTTTCTTGGATAAAGTAATTCGTTTAAAAGAAAAGGTTGTTGCTGGTGATTCATATACCCCAAGTTTAGAAAAGATTATTCATAAGAGTATCAAAAAGGTTGAGACAGATTTGACAACAATGTCTTATAATACGGCGATATCGACACTAATGATCTTGGCGAATACTTATGATAATCAAGAAACAATTACGAAAGAAGATTATCATTTGCTACTTACTTTACTTAATCCAATTGCCCCGCATATAACGGAAGAACTAAATGAAGAACTTGGTTATAAACCGATTTGTGAAAACGCTTGGCCAAAATATGATGAGGCCAAAACTATCGATGAAGAAAGAGAAATTGGAGTGCAAGTAAATGGTAAACTTCGGGCATCAATCAAAATAAATATTGATGAAGCGGAAGATAGTATTAAAAATAAAGCCTTACAAGAAGAAAATGTCAAAAGACATATTGCGGATAAAGAAATAATTAAAATAATTGTAATACCAGGAAGAATAGTTAATATTGTGGTAAAGTAAAAGATTAGTGTGGCATAATGCGTACTAATCTTTCTTTTTCTTTAGAACTAGGTAAGTCTAGATAAGCAATTAATTCGGAAAACTTAAATTGGGTATCTTGTTCCTTATTTTTGACTAGATCAATTAAATGTTCTAAATAATATATTAAGTAAGGGTTGGCGTTGATATAATTTAATATTTCTAGTAAAACAAGAATGTTATTGTTTGCTAAACATTTTTCTAAGTTTTGGCCATAATATAGACTTAATGCGGATATAAAAACTTTAATATTATCTTCAAGTTTAGTATGGGGAATAATATATTTATTTAAAAATAAATAATAATAAACAAATATGTCTTCGGTACTATCTAATCTTTTACCAAAATCCCAATCAATAAAATAAGCGTTATCATCTTTAATTAAAATATTAGAATTTTTAACATCACCAAAGATAAAATATTGATGAATTTCTTCAATGGCTTGAAACATACTTTTAATAATTTGTAATACATCGTTGTTTTTTAGATCGCTTATCAGTAATTCATCGATATTTTTAGCATCGGGTATAAATGGTAATTGATAGCCATATATATCTTTATCTTTGAGTAAATGGGTAGGTAATATTAAGCCGGGGATATTTTTTAAACTACTAATATATAAATAAAAATCAGTGCGATCAAATTTATCTGGGTGGCGAAATATTTTATTTAATGTCGATTCATCTTGCCAGTAAAGATCTTTTTTAAACATTGGTTGTGATTTTACTATGGTTTCTTTTATTTCTAACATATTTTTATCCCCCTTTTTGTTGCTAGTTATTATAGCAAAATAAGTGATTAATTGCAAATTTTTAAGATTAGTGCATAAATATTTAGGGGTGAATATAATAATGAAAGTAAAAGTATTTGATGAATCACATGAAAAAGATTTAGAAAACGCAATTAATGGCTTTCTAAATTCGGGGGATTTTGATATAATAGATATCAAGTTCAGCGTTGCTGTTGCTGTTTGTGGTGAAGAACAGATTTATTGTTTTAGTGCGTTAGTTTTTTATAATTAAAGCATGTACATGTTGCTAGATGTGTCTATTTCTTCGGTGATATAGGTCGTGTTTGTCGCTTCGAGTTTACTAATTCGGTGTTCTAAACGATTTATTTGTCTTTCAATTTTGGCTAAACGATTTTCAATGGTGTTAGTATCCGCAATTTGGGGATAGGGCATGTTACCTTGAATATTGTTTGGTCCTGAGTAAAAAGAGTTATAACTTGTTTGGGCTTGATAAGGCATGTTACCTGGCATCATATTTGGGGCAACATTTGGGTTGAATCCGGAATAAGACATTCCTGCTTCAGTAAAAAATGAATTTCTTGTTTTTTTCATGATTTCCTCCTACAAATAGTATATGTAAAAGTTTAGGAAGTGATAAAATGCGGATGCGTAATCCTAAGGAT
>CALVVK010000045.1 GCA_944363825.1 uncultured Bacilli bacterium
ATTAGATATCTTAGCCATTTAAAATACACCTCCTTTCTGGACGTGTATTATAGGACATTTTATTATAAAAATCAAAAATATTTTCTCTTTATTTTTTCTTGTTTTGCAAGCGGACATTTTGTTTTAAAAACAAAGTTAAAAAAGCGGACATTTTGTTTAAAAAGTCACATTTAGTTGTAAAATTTATTTAAAAATGATATTATTATATTAGAAAGGAGTTTTGATATGTATTATAATTATTATAATGATTCAGTTAATGCTATTGCAGGAACAGTTATTTGGACAATTATAGCATTGATACTAGCAATCATTGGAGGTGTATTAGTTTATTTTCTATTCATTAAAGGAAATCTAAAATTAAATCCTGGTTTAAAGAAATTACGTGATGTTTTAGATTTTAGAGTTATGCTTATTGAACCAATGTTAAAGATATTATATTTAATTGGAACAATATTTATAATATTATTTTCTTTTTCATTTATTACTGTTAATTTCTTAACATTTATTCTTATGTTATTACTAGGACCAGTTTTAATACGTTTAGCATATGAAGCATCTTTGATATTGGTAATGATTTGGAAGAATACAAAAATTATTAGTGATAATACAGAAAAAGTAGAAACACCAAAAAAACCAAAAACACCTAAGGAAGAAAAAGAAGACTAATTTGGGAAAATCCTTGTAATAAGGATTTTTTCTTTCTTTGAAAAAATTTTGGCTACTTTGGAAAAATATGGTATACTACTAATACCACAAAGGAGTTATGTTATGGATAATTTAATTATGTATTACCAATTAATTATTGATAAATTAATTGCTATAACCAAAGATATTTTAGTTGAATATCGTTTTTTATCTAGCCTTGAAAAAATTGAACAAAAAAATAGTATTCAATATAAACTATCCTATAATTATTTGAACGATCTTTTGAATCAAGAACAAGAAATTTATGATAAAATAAAAGGTAATGGAAAATTACTAAACTCTTTGTTAGTAGCAATTATGCAATACGGTGAACGGAAAAGTGATTTTATTATCCCTAAAGATGATTTGACTTTAATTTCCACCCGAATTGCTTTAAAACTAAGTCAATATCTAACTGACTTAAATGAAGTTAAATCGATTGAAATTTTTTCAGTATTAAATAAAATGGATTTTTATAGTGTCATTCATTATGAAACTCTTTGGCAGGCTTTATTTTTATATCAAGATTTTTTAGAAAAATACCCTAATCCAATTTTAGAAGAAAACTTAATCGAGTGTAAATATACTTACTCTTTTATGTTTCCTTATTTAGATGAGTATATTGGTAGTAACAGTTTTAATTTAGAGGAAATACCCACCAAAAGCGAAATATTAAAGGAAAAGACCAATGTAACTAGCGAAGATATTATTAATTTTAAAACGCGAAAATTTAAACAAGTACGTAATTATTTACGTAATTATATTTCCAGTGAATATTTATTATTAATATTTTATTTAAATGTTTTAAATAGTTCACTAGAGAGTAATTATTTTAAAGAAATAGATTTGGCTATAAAACGGAGTCGTTTAAATAAAGAAAATAAAACAGAATTAAAAGAATTTTGTAAAGGCTAAAAAAAATTGTTACATTATTGCAACAATTTTTTATTCAACAGATTTTAGAGAATCAATCATATTAATCTTCTTTAATATAATATTTGTCATTATTTGAACAATTATGGTGAAGATAATCATAATTAGTAAGGTATAAATATAACTTAAATAATTGATATCTTTAACAAATATTATTTCATCAGTCTCGGCTACCATTAAAACAAAATAATTTAAGCCTAGACCAATAAATATCCCAATGAATATCCCAATAATAGTTAAAATTATGGTTTCCCGATAAACATACATCGATATTTCTTTATCATTAAATCCCAGAACTTTTAAAGTGGCAATTTCTCTTAATCTTTCACTAATATTAATAGTTGTTAGATTATATAAAACAGTTATGGCTAAGAATGATGAAAAACCAATTATTAGGAAAACAATATTATTCATACTATCAATAATATCTTGGAGCATAGATATACTATCTTCAGTATATTGAATATTACTAAAATAACCGCTATCTAAAATAATATCGCCTTTATTTTCAATGTTAGTTATTATGGTATTGTAAGTAATATCACCAAAGGCTAAATTGTAATATTCAGAACTCATATAAACATAATTATTGATATAGTTTTTACTAATTGCTGATATTTTTACAATATATATTTCGTTATTGCTATCTCTTAAAGTTATCGTATCTCCAACTGATACATCTAGTAAATCGGCAATTTTTTCAGTTATTATGGCTCCATCAGCACTTAAACTAAGAGGATTATCATCTTTATCAGTTAAATGGAGATAATTACTAATATCAGTATTTTCAAAGGCTAGGGTATAGCAATCGATAGTTTTATCAGATGTTCGAAATGAAAGAGTTTCCATGTGCGTGTATAACGGATTAGCAACCTCGTTATTTGCTAAAAATGTATTAATATTTTGATCAGGGGTATTAACACTTTCTTCCAGGATTAACATAGCATCATAAGTTTGAATTTCTTCAAATTGAATATCTAAGATTTTGGAGATACTATCTCTTATACCAAATCCCGTTAAAAGAAGGGCCGTACACCCGGAGATACCTATTAGTGTCATAATAATTCTTTTTTTATAACGGAATAAATTTCTAATGGTAACTTTCCAAGAAAAAGATATTCTTTTCCAGATAAAATTAATTTTTTCAAGCAATACTTTGCGGCCACTTTTAGGACTAACTGGCCTTAAAAGAGTGGCTGGAGCATACTTGAAATTGCGACCTACAGCATAAATTGTAACTAAACTCATGGTAAGTAAACAAACTTCAATAATAGTTATACATACCGGAATATTAGCATAAGTTTTTAAACTTGGAATAATAAAGGCATTAGTGTAAACGTTGTATAAAACTCGCGGTATTACTGTATAACCAATTGAAAGACCAATAATAATACCAATAGATGTTGCTAACAAGACATAGAAGACATAACTTAAAATTATTTTGTATTTACTAATTCCAAGAGAAGTAAAGATACCAATTTCGGTTCTTTCTTCTTCAATCATGCGACTCATGGTATTAAGACACATCAAGAAAGCAACAGCAATAAAGAAGATAGGGAAAACAGCGGCGATAGAATCAATTTTGGTTGCTGATTCCAAGAAGGTCGTGTATCCCGAATTATCTTCGCGATCAAATAAATACCAAACGGGACGTTCCAACTCTGCAATTGCGGCTTCAGCATCGGCTATTTTTTGTAAACCATTATTAATTTCTTCTTGAAACAATTCATAATTTTGATTATATTCAGCCAGGTTAGTATTTAATTTTATTTGACTTTGATCTAAAGTATTTTTATTAGAATTTAAAGTATTTAAAGTTTCATTATAAGTTGTATTCCAAGTAGTTCTTGCTTCATTTAATTCTGTAAAACCATTATTTATTTCGTTTAAACTATTAAGCAAAGTTTTTAAATTAGTAAGGATATTATTATAATATAAATATTCTGCACTAGTCTCATCTAAACCACTTAATAAATTGTTAATACTAGTAATTTGCATATTTAAGGCATTAATTGATTCATCTATAGTATTAGTTGTAATACCTAAAGTTGTTAATGTGGCATTAATACTATTTAACCCATTATTTAATTCATCTTCATTGGCTTGTAATTCCGCGGTAATTTGAATTCGATTATTTTCTAATTCATTTAGAGCCTGTTCTATTTCCCTATAACCGGCATCAATTTGGGCTTGCGCATCATTTAATTCCTTCAAGGCATCCGCAAATGTTGCTTCATTTTCTTCTTGATTTTTCCTAATTTCTTCTCGAGCATCATATATTTGCTCCATGGCTTCTGTCTTTATTTGTTCATATCTTTTAGTTTCTTGAATTGGAGCAAGTTCTTCTAATTCTAAATACAAGGAATTAATTTTTTCATCATAATCATCCGTATAGGAAGTGGCTTCTAAAGAGTCATTAGCAATTAGGTAAATTTCCGTATAGTATTCTATATTAAAATTATCTTTAGGAATATAAATAACGTTATCCAACTTTCCATCAGATACGGTAGAAATACCTAGATTATTATAAATATACATACTACTTCTAACTGTACCAACAACAGTATAGGTGTTATTATTTAAATAATCGGGATAATTCTCATCTTCAATAGTTATAGTATCACCAATTTCGTAACTACCATCTAATACTAAACATTCGTTGTTGTTACTAGGGTAACTGCCACTCATGAGAGTAACGTTATTGATATTTTCGGTTAGGCCATAAAATTTAGTGGCGTCCCCATTAATTACAGTTTCATAGGTATAATTTTCTTCAACGATAAAAGCATTACTTAAATTTTCTAGGGCTTGTAAATCATCAGTAGTTAATCCCATTGTACTAACAATGCGAAAATCCATAAGGTTTGTTTCATCATAATATTCATCTAATGTTTTAATCATATCTGATGATGTTTCGCGCACCCCGGCAAAGAAGGCTGCCCCTAGAGCAACAATAAATATTAAAGAAATAAACCGGCCAATTTGATTTTTTATTTTTCTTAAAGCATTCTTTAATATTAACATTACCAATCAATCTCCTCAACTGGTAGGGGATTTTTATTTTTCTCTATCGCTTCAATAGTGCCATTTTTCACCTTTATTACTTTATCGGCAATACCCGCAATTATGGCATTATGAGTTATAATAATTGTAGTAGTATTGGTTTGATGACAAGTATCTTGCAGTAATTTAATAATTTTTTTACCGGTTTTAGAATCTAAGGCGCCCGTCGGTTCGTCACAGAGTAAAATTTTCGGATTTTTGGCTAAGGCTCTAGCAATCGATACTCTTTGTTGTTCACCCCCAGATAATTGAGCAGGGAAATGTTCCATTCGATCTTTAAGGCCAACACTTTCTAAAACCTCTTTACTATCCCGGGGATTTTTACAAATCTGATTGGCAAGAGATACATTTTCTAAGGCCGTAAGATTTCCTACTAAGTTATAAAATTGAAAAACAAAGCCGATATCATAACGGCGATATCTTGTAAGTTCTTTACGATTAAATTTTGATATATCAGTTCCATCGACGATTATTGTGCCATGAGTTGGTGAATCCATGCCCCCAAGGATATTTAATATCGTTGTTTTACCAGCCCCAGAAGGTCCTAAAATGACTACTAATTCACCTTTTTCAATTGTAAAAGATACATTTTCAATGGCTTTAATTTTAACTTCACCCATTTGATAAATTTTTGATAAGTTTTTAACTTCAATAAATGCCATATTTTAACCTCGATTCTATATTACTATTATAACTTATATTTTAATTAAAATAAATATTTGTTTTTGAAATGTTTGTGATAAACTGCTAATGAAAAGTAATTGTAATTTTCTTAATTAATTGATATCATAATATTGGTGGTAAAATGAATGAAAATATGTTAAATCATAACAAGTATTTATCAAAATATGCTTGTCTTGATCAAGATGCTTTTTATCTGCGGGAGGTTACAAATGATTTTCGAACTCCTTTTTTTCGAGATGTCGATCGAATTATTTACACCCTGGCTTTTGCTAGATACAGTGATAAAACCCAAGTTTTTTCCTTTAAGGAAAATGATCATTTAACTAAACGAATGATTCATGTGCAATATGTAAGTAAAATTGCTAGGACAATTGCCCGGGCTTTAGCCTTAAATGAAGATTTGGCCGAAGCGGCTTCTTTAGGTCATGATTTAGGTCATACGCCATTTGGACATGTGGGGGAAGAAATATTAAATGATATATCATTAAAAAATAATGCGGGGTATTTTAATCATAATATTCATAGTGTTAGATTACTTATGGATATTGAAAACTATGGTCAGGGAAAAGATATTACAGCGCAAACATTAGATGCCATTATGTGTCATAATGGGGAACTGGCCCAAAATGAATATCATCCGCGACCTAAAACAAAGGACGAATTTTTAGCAGAATATAATCGTAGTTATCAAGAGCGAATAAGAAACTTAAGACCGATGACCTTGGAAGGTTGTGTGGTTAGAATTAGTGATTTAATTGCTTATTTAGGAAGAGATATTGAAGATGCCATGCGACTTAATATTGTAAGTTTTGCTGATATACCAGAAAATATTAGAAAGAACTTGGGCAGTACAAATCGCGATATTGTTAATACTATTATTAAAGATGTTATTGATAATAGTCTTGGTAAAGATTATATTAAATTAAGTGATCATATTTTTAAGGCCATTGTTGATTTAAAGAAATTTAATTATGAAAATATTTACAATAATGCCTATACACTAGAAGAAAAACAAGAATTAAGAGTTATGCTCAATACTTTATTTAATAAATATATGGATGATATTAAGAATAATAATAAAGAATCTAATATAATGAAGTCCTATTTAAAAAATATGAGTCCTAAATATATAGAAAATAATACTCCGGAACGGATAGTTATTGATTATATTGCAGGTATGACTGATGATTATTGTCTACTTGAGTATAATAAATATAGGAAAAATAACCATAATAATGAAGAGGTGGAAAATGATTTATAAAACATATAAATGTAATTCTTTTAATGTGCATACTATTAAGACTGATAAGTTTAAAACGGCCCATATGGAAATAATGTTTCGGAAAAAAGTGGTTAGAAATGAACTTTGTGGTTATAGTTTTTTGATGGATATGTTATCGGAATCATCCAAAGATTATCCAATTCATCGGGATTTAATTGTTCGTTTCGAGGAACTATATAAGGCTAGTGTCTATTGTATAACTCTAAAAACAGGGCAGGTATTATGTAATAATATGTTAGTTGATTTTATTAATCCCAATTTTATAGAAGATAAGGATTATTTAAAAAATGTTTTAAAGTTACCTTTTGAATTATTATTGAAACCGAATGTTGTTAATGAAGAATTTGATTTAAAACAATTTAATATTGTTAAAGAAAGACTGCAAAAAGATATCAATAGTGTTAAAGATAATTCATTTAAATTAGCAGTGCGTAATGCTTTTAAGACGATGGATGATGCTAGTCCAACGAGTTATTCTATTTTGGGAACTATTGATGAACTAGATAATATAACCCCTGCATCTTTATATAAAATTTATAAGACACTATTTAAAGATTGTATTTGTGATATCTTTATAATTGGGGATTTCGATATGGATGAAGTTGTAACTTTAATAAAGAAGTATTTTCATCATCGTTATATAAATACTGACAAATTATCTTTGGAAGTGGATAATGCTCCACGGAAAAAGGAAGTCATCAAAAGTGATGCATCAGATAATATTCAAGCCAACATGGTTATGATTTATAATGTCGATAAATTGACGGAATTAGAAAAACATGTTGTATTCCAAATATTTAATTATATTTTTGGTAATGGTGGTTTGACAAGTAAATTGTATCGGAAAATTAGAGAAGAAAATAGTTTATGTTATAATATTAGTAGTATGTATATGAAATATGATAAATTGTTAGTTATTCATGTATCTTTAGATGATAAAAATACTAAGAAGGCTTGTAATTTAATTAAGAAATGTTTAAAAGATATGATTAATGGAGATTTTAGTGATGAAGATTTAGAGGATGCTAAAATGAATTTAATTATGTCTTTAGATATGGCAAGTGATAATAATATTTCGATTTTGAATAATTATGTCTTTAATTATTTTGATAATTTACCAGAGATATCGGAACGTAAAGAAAAGATAAAACAAGTAACTAAAGAGGATGTAATAAATGTAGCGCGAAAGTTAAAACTTAATACCGTTTATATGCTAGAAGGGAAGGGGGAAGAATAATGAGGGAAATAGTTTTGGAAGGGTTAGATGAAGTTATTTATGAATATACGACCAAAAATGGTTTAAAAGTATATATGTGGGTAAATGAAAAAGTTAATGGTTGTTATATGAGTTTGTCGGTAAAATATGGTTCAATTCATAATAATTTTAAAGTAGGAAAAAAAGTTTATCATCTACCTCAAGGTGTTGCCCATTTTTTAGAACATATTAAATTTAATTTAGCAGGTGATACTACAGCGTATGATGAATTTTATAAACTTGGTGGGGATGCTAATGCATTTACAACTTTTAAATATACTTCTTATGTAGTTTTTACAACGCAAAAGAAAAAAGAAAATTTAAATGTTTTATTAGATTTTGTTTATACTCCCTATTTTACTAAGAAAATGATTACGAAAGAAAAAGGGATAATCATTGAAGAAAGTAATATGAGTAATGATGATCCTTATGCTAAGATATTTTATGATAATCTTAAAAATGTTATTCAAAAATTGGATTATCGGAATTTAATTACGGGGGAAGTTGAAGATATAAAAAAAATAACAGTAGAAGATATAAAAATTGCCTATGAAACTTTTTATCATCCCCAAAATATGTTTTTGGTGATAACTGGTAATTTTAATCCTTATGAGATGGCCAATGTTGTTGAAGAAAATATGCAAAAAAAAGAATTTCCACCATATGAAGAGGCTGTTATTATTAGTGAGACAGAACCTAAAAAAGTAACTAATAAATATAAGGAAATAGAATTAGGTATTACTTATCCTAAAGTTAAATATTCCTTGAAGTTACCAATAAATAAATTTAAAAATATTGATTTGTTCGATTTAAAATTAGGTTTAGATTTATTATTCAATATTAATTTTGGTTCAACAAGTGAGTTTAGATCAGAACTTACTTTAAAGGGATTAATTTCTAATATGGGGTATAATATTGATTTTTATGAAGAGTATGTAATTATAACTATTACTTTAAATTCTAATTATGAAGATATGGTTATAAAAGTCGTTGAAGAGAAACTTAATAATTTAGAAATAAATGAAAAAGATATAACAAGAAAGAGAAATGCAACTATTGCCACCCTTATTTTAAATTATGAAGATATTGAAAATGTTAATTTAAAAATTCAAGATGATATTATTAATGAAGGTCATATTGTAACGGATTTAAAAGAAAGAATTTATCATGTTGATGCTTCGATATTAAAAGAAATTATGAAATATTTTTCACCTGATAATGCTTCAATTAGTGTTTTTAAACCAAAAGAAAACCAAGAAGGTTAGTTACTTTCTTGGTTTTAATATTATCGGTTGTAGAATTCAACGATAAGTTGTTCATTAATTTCAGGATTAAGTTCACTTCTTTCTGGAGTTCTTAAATATTTTCCAGTTAAGTTTTTCTTATCCATTTCTAAGAATGCTGGAACAGTTCTATTT
>CALVVK010000046.1 GCA_944363825.1 uncultured Bacilli bacterium
TGTCTACCAATATGGTACCAAAAAATCAAAAAAAAGTAAATATCTAATATTTACTTTTGGTGTATTTTACATTTCTTGACAGAAACAATAATGTCTTTATCTGAGAACTTTCAAGCAAAAAAAAGGAAATCGGGGGGTTCGGCGTGTATATATATAGTGAAAGGAGGTTTTGGTAATATGCCATGACTAGTTATTTATAATTAAAAATTTTAAAGAAAGGAGGGCTTATGGTTAAGGTTAAAAATCCTGGAGATTTAACTTATGATGGACGTTTTAAATATGTCTTTAAGACAAGAGAACTACGTTTTTTTGTTGCCAGTATTGTGAGCGATATTCTCAATTTAGAGTATGACTATGTAATAGATAATATAGAATATATTGATACTGAACTTAATAATAACAAGCAACAAAGTAGAAGTGATGTCATTGTTAAAATAGATAAGTATTATATTATCTTTGAAATGAATAGAGCCAATTATTCATATCTTATCGAAGATAAAATACGCTATGCTTTTAGTATTTTTAATCGCTTCTATAAAGAAGATTCAAAAAAGAAGAAGAAGAAAAGATCTTCGTTCAGTGGAATTTTTGTTATTTTAGTTAATCTTAATTGTTTTAATCGAAAGAATAAGAATTATCTTGATTACAATTATCTTGGCAATAAACAAAAACAAATATATTCTAAATATATTAAATTTATCGATTATTATCTTGCTAAAATAGTTGAGAAATGGTATAATGAATTTACGATAAGTAAATTAGAGAAAAGACTTGCTTATTTGCTAATAACTAATGAATCGGAAGAAACAATTGCTGATTTTACGAAAGGAGATGATATACTGATGGCAATTGATAAAATTAGACAGCAAATTAAACGTGGTGATATTATTATTGATCCAACTTATAAAGAAGAATTGGATGCTCAATATGAAGCCATGAAGAAATATGCTTTAAAAGAAGCAAGACGGGAAGCCAAGGCCGAAGGTATAACCCAAGGTATTGCTAAAGGTATAAATACTATTGCTGTGAGCATGAAAAAAGATGGTGTTAATCTTGATATAATCGCCAAATACACAGGCCTATCAATTGATAAGATAGCAGCACTATAACAATTGAAAGAAAATATTGCAAAAGGAGATGATACTTATGAGAACTAATAAAATTAAAGTGCAAACTAGATATGGTGAAGTATTCATTGATCCAACATATAAAGAAGAATTGGATGCTCAATATGATGCTATGAAAAAATATGCTTTAAAAGAAGCCAGACGGGAAGGTTGGGCTGAAGGTTGGGCTGAAGGCTGGGCTGAGGGTTTGGCTGAAGGTCGGGTTGAAGCTATTGCTATCAACTTGAAGAAAAGTGGTATTGCTAATGATATCATTGCTAAATGTACTGGGTTATCTATTGATAAAATAGCAACCCTATAAAACGCTAAAGAACAAGCCATATGACTTGTTCTTTTATTTATCTAATTTTTCTTTTCAACAACTAAATTGAGTTCATCTAGCGTTTTAACATAAACCTCAGTATCTACTTTTAAATTTTTACTACTTATGGCTTTATATTTTCTCCGGCCTATTTTAACTAAACCAGCCCCACCTTTATATATATTCTTTACGACTACGCCATCACGACCAATCAATTTTTCTAAATCACGCACTTTTTTTTGACTAGGTAAATACTCTCTTAATATTGGTCTAGTTGTAAATAGTAAGAATATGCCTAATACAGCAAATATCGTACAAGTAATTGCCACATTATCGATGAAAAACGATAATATTAAGGCAACTATACCACTTAAAACAAACCAAATAGTTAGTAAACTGGCTGTTGCTAGTTCAATAACTGCTAAAATAATAATAAGTATCAACCAAAATATCCAATCCATAAATTCTCCTTAAAAAAGATGCTAACTAGCATCTTCAAAATCTGGCAAGTCTTCTACCATTTCTCCAAATGTTTTGGTAAACAATTTTACTAGTTCGGCTAGAATATTTTCATCAATAACCCGCATGACATAATTTTCATTATTTTCAATTATTTCTTTTAATACAACATATTCTTCACTAGGTTCTTCTGACTCATCTAACACTACTGCCATAAAGTAATTATCATTATTATAATTAACTTTCTCAAGCAATAAGCAATTTACACCATTTTCTAAAGTAATCACACTATCAACTTTCATAACTATCCTACCCTTCCTGCTCCTAAAGTTTCTTCATCCATATCTAATGTATTACGCATTTCTTCTCTAAAATCATTTAAACTAGTATTAACGCCTTGTTCAATAGCATTAACTTCTTGAGCAACTTCCATAGGAGTTTTAGTCTTTTCTAATTTACCGGATTTTCTCTTTTTGTAGATATCCATTAATTCTTGGAATGCATTATGATAAGCGGCTACAATAACTGGCGCTTGGGTTGGATCATCAGAATACTTAGTACCTTTTAAACTTTCTAATTCATTAACTTTAACACCTTTGGCTAATTTATTATATAAGGCTTGAGCGGCAACCCCTAGGCCAGCCCCAACTCCAGCAGCAGCCACAATTGGTGTACCAAGTACGCCTAGAGCAACACCAGTAATACCACCAAATGTAAGTAATGACTTAGCATAAGGACTAATAATAGCCGTTCTATTCCGATTAACTTTTAATTTTTGATTAGCAGGAACCCGACCATCTTGACGTAATCTACTTATCGCATCTTTAGCTCTACTAAATAAACTCCGACTTTCTAATTCTTCTACTGGACTAGTATTTTCTAATGTATCAGCCACCATTTCTTCTCTATTTTCTAAACTATTTTCGGCATTTAATTCTTCGGTATTATTTACTGGATTCATCTCAGTTACATTACTTTGCGTTGGTACATCTTCATTTAATTCGCGGATATTAAGTTTACCAACTTCCAACATAAATTGTTCTTTACTATTAGTAAAACGATTAGAAATACCTCCATGAACATAATAATAACCAGCAGGCAACTTAAGTTCACTATATGGTACAGATGCTTCGATTTTACCACTAAATAAATCATTATATGACTTACCAACATATCTAACCGCAACACCAGGATTCAATTCCCGAAGTTGGGCAACAACGGCTTCAATACCACCTAATTGTGGTGCAGTTTGTTTTACTTGTGGTTCTACAACTGGTTCTTCAGCCTCTTTTGTTACTTCCACTTCTTCTTGTGGTTCTTCTGTCTTTTCAGGGGCTAAAGCAACTGGTTCTAATTCTGTCGTTTTGGTTTCTTTATTATCTCTTGAATATCTTCTTTCAATACCATATCGTTGACATAAAGCATCAAGTTCACGCCTACTTTGTTCTACTTCTAAACCAAACTTAGCAATATCTTGATTAAGATCAGCAATAAACTTTTGTATTGCTTGAGAACTTTCCGGACTCAAAGCCAGTTCTAAACTAACCTTTCGTAAATCTTCTAATTCTTTTAATAATTTATTTGTAAAAGTGTGCAAATTAAAATTACGAAGATTGTCATTATATATTTTTTCTTTTTTATTAAATATTCCTAATGCATCATAATACTCTCTATCACTTAAACGGCTTGCTTTAATTAATTCTCCTGCTTGAGCATCTCTAGTCGCTGGATCAATTTCTTGATTATTATCAAGTGCATCCATTCTGTTTCTAATATCAAACATAACTTGTTTTTTAAAATTCTTTTGATCCTTTGCTTTAACAAAATCATTAACAAATGCAAAATTATTTCTCAAAGCCCCTAAAATATCTTCAAACATTTCGAGTCTATCCGGAGAAGAAAAATTAGCACTGCGATCTTGTTTGACAACATCTTCGATTTTATCAAAAGTTTTATTAAGTAAAGCAGAAAAATCAAGTAAATCAAAACCTTTTTCTTCTTCTCTTCTTAAATCAGTGAGTCTAGCGATTAATTCATCAGTATTAATAAAAGATAATTCTCTTGCCAAAGTCCGAGAACTTTTTACGCCAAAACCGCTATCATTTAATAACTCAACAATATTTTTACCTTCATTCATAATCCATTTCCCTTCCTATTATATATAGTACCATACTCCTAATTAAATTTCAAGCAAAAAATCCCGTTTTTTAAAACGGAATTATCTTTGTTATTCAGCATCTTCTGCTACATTTATTACTTGCTTACCATTATAGTTACCACATTTAGTGCAAGCCCGATGTGGTCTTATAGTTGCTCCACACTTCGGACAAGTTGTAAGAGCCCCAACTTCCTTTTTCAAATGCGTCCGCCGCATTCTTTTTTTGGTTTTACTAGTTCTTCTAAAAGGAACTGCCATGTTTATTCACCACCTTTAAATAAATCATTCAACTTTGCTAAGGGAGTATTTTTATCTTCCTCATCATACCCACCATTTAACTCCCAACCATCACCACTCATACTAACACCGGGTGAGGAAGTAAAACTAATGGGAACTTCCAATACAATATTTTCCCATAAAAATTCAAGTTTATCAAGTGTATTTTTACTTTTTTCGTAATATTTCGCACTTTCATCCCCTGTTTCACTCAAATTTTCCTGAATTTTTAGATCAATTGGATAAATTACTCGTTCTAAAGTTATCGCATCAACTAAATACATTTTCCCGGTTACATGCAAATCTATTTCAATTTCATCGCCCAAATTATATTTAATTACCCCTTTAATATGAAAATCTTTTAAATCAACAACCGCCGTATTTTCATAATACTTAGGATCAAAGAAAACATCTTCATCAAGATAAATCGGCAAGATATTTAAATTAAGCACCTGTATCAACTCCAATCAAGACCATATAAGGATTAGCCAAGTCCTTTAATAAAGCAAATTCATCAATATTCATGATAACATAGCGCGTCATATTATCACTCTTAAGTTCCGCATACATCAAATCATCAGTTAAAGGAAAACTCCTAACAATATCTTCTTGCTCCATATTTAAAGTACTCCGTAGTAAATCTCTAATCCGTAACGAATATTTTCTTAAAACATAATCCCCAGCCTCATCAACTATTTTATAAATAAAATAACTATTTTGAAAACCAACATATTCATATTCCGGATTTTCTTCTAATACCGAAACACTAATATTAGTAGTAGTTCCATTATTATACCGATAAGCATAATAATTATTATTATTTAAATATAACAAATAATCTTCATCTGTAGCAACAACTACCAAATTACTTCCTTCAATAATCAGATTATCGCTTCCTTCTTCTAAATTAAATTCATGAATACCATCACTACTTTGATAATAAATAAATCCTTCATTATATAATACTTCTCCCCCTAAAGTATCTGTAATCTTCGTCCGATTACATTCTGTAACTAAACAATATTCTAATACATCATCAGTTACAAAGATATAATACCCAGGTGTAATTAATACATCCGTATTATTACTATAAAAAGAATTAAGTTCATAAAAAGTATAAGTATTTTCCGTATTATTATAATTTATTTGATTAATAGCATCGGTATATAATACTAAATGATTATTATAATAATATAAATTATTCATCGGATAAAACGATCTTAAATTAAGGTTTATTTCATTAAATTCCGCATCCATAGCCATTAATTGATAATTATTATCAGTATCAATTGTAAAACCATAATACACATAATCCGCAACATATGGATCATCAACAACTTCAGTATTAGTATTATTACCCCGACTATTCATAAATTTGGCTAAATTATACATAATTATTATCACAATTATAATCGCAATAATTGATATCCCCAAAATAATTAATTCTTTTTTCTTCCCTGGTAACATTAGATCACCCTCTTAAACATTTTTTCTAATTCATAATTACTAAATTTCATAATTGAAGGTCTACCATGACAACAGTTATAAGGATTATCACACTTAACTAAATCATCTAGTAAAGCCTCCATTGCTTCCCGACTTAAATGTTCATTGGCTTTAATACTCATTTTACAAGAAACCATTTTGGCTAAATTATCTAAAAAACGATCTTTATTAAAATTCTTTTGATTAGTAATAACCAAATCAACTATGGTTCTTAGATTATCTCCCGAAAAATTCTTCGTAAGCCAAGTTGGATGGGCTTTAAAGACAATTGTATTAATACCAAATTCTTCAATTTTAAAGCCTAAATCCTCGAGCACACTTTTGCTCGCCATAAAACTATTATAATCCGCCGCATTTAACTCAATTGCTAAAGGAATTAACATTTCCGTGGTACTAATACTTTCTTCTTGCATTTTTTTCTTAATCATTTCATAATTGATGCGTTCGTGCGCCGCATGCTGATCGAGAATAAACATGCCAGTCTCATTCTCGGCAATGATATAGGTGCCATGCACTTGCCCCACCGGATATAACTTTAAGCCTTTAAACTCTTCATTCTTTACTATTATATCATCTTTTTGAGTAAAATCCATACTTGTTTGGACGATTTTCTCATCAGGTTCTAAAACTGGTTCAAAATTATCTTTAACTTCATTTAATTTCTCATCAACTAAAGCATTGGGAATCAACAAATTATTATATAAAGCATCTTTAATAACTTTATATAAAAGTTTAGTTAATTCATCCATCTTACTCATCTTAATATCTTGCTTGGTCGGATGAATATTGACATCAACTAAAGTAGGATCAGTTACAATATTAATAACTACCACTGGATAAAATCCTTCATGTTTATAAGTGTTATAGGCATCATTTATAGCCCGATTAAGTTCATTATTCCTTACTATCCGTCCATTAACAAATGTATTCATATGACTTCTATTCTTTTTTAAAACACTAGGTTTTCCAACACAACCTTTTATTTCAAAATCATCACTACTAGTACTTATTTCTAACATATTACTAGATACATTTAAACCATATATTTCATGAATTGTTTTAAGCAAATTATTACTTCCACTTGTTTTAACAACTACCCGATCATTATTAGTAAGAACAAAAGCAATATTCGGATTAGATAACGCTAGTTTTTCAATGAAAGCAATACAGTTATTAGCCTCCGTTACTTCACTTTTCAAGTATTTAAGTCGAGCTGGAGTATTATAAAAAAGATTAGTTACTTTAATACTGGTTCCTGTGCGAGCACTGGCATCACTTACTTCATCCATCACTCCCCCCTTAATATGGACATGCGTTCCAATTTCATCACTACAAGTATCCATATCTATTTCAGAAACACTAGCAATACTAGCAAGCGCCTCACCCCGAAAACCTAAAGTTTCGATAAAAAACAAATCATCATCGCGCATTATCTTACTAGTAGCATGTCTTTGGAAACAAAGGATAGCATCATCTCGGTCCATCCCGGAGCCATTATCAATTACTTCAATGGCACTTAAACCCCCATCAACTAAATTAACCTTAATACTACTGGCCCCAGCATCAATCGAATTTTCCACTAACTCTTTAACCACTGATGCACATTTCTCAACTACTTCCCCCGCCGCAATCTTGTTGGCGAGATTCTCACTCATTACCCTAATCTTCATAAGTCCCTCCAATAATTGATGGTCTTATTTCATAATCTCCGATATTTATAGCAACCAAACATTCCTTACTAAACTTGATAAAACCAAGCCCTTTAATAACTAAATCACTACCCTCAGGTACTCTAACAGTATAATCTAACACACCCCTAATCCTTCTTTTACTAATATCTAACTTATTATTCATATAAATAGTAACATTATTAATAACATTACTAGCAATAACAATATCATTAATATGTATACAATACTTACATGCAATTTGATAAGTAATTGGTCTAATCTTCTTACATACAACATCATTATAATAATTATTCATAAACCCCGGAGCATCAATAACAATATTACCATTATCATTTATTCTTATAAATTCCTGAGTAGTATTAACACTCTTACTAACTGTAATATCCTTATTTAATAACGTATTTATTAAACTACTTTTCCCCATATTAGTAAAACCACTAATTACTACATTCCTCTCTCTAGTAATAATATCCCTTATTACATGAATATTCTCTTTACTCTCACTACTAACCAATATTACATCCTCTTCTATATCATAAACTCTCTTTATATTTTTCTTTAATTTATCTTTTATAATATTTCTAGGTATTAAATCACTTTTAGTTATTACTAAACACTTATTACATTTTATTTTCTTATATACTTCTATTACATCACTATAAATATTTAAAAAATCACTAACAAATATTACATAACAATTCTTCTTATTTATTTTATTAATTAATTGTTCATTATCTTGTATCTTCCCTTTATTTATTAATTTCCCATAATGTTTCAATTTAAAACAACGCATACATAAGTTATTATTAATATCTGGAGTATATCCTATATTATCTTTATTATCTACTTGTAATATACTTCTACACCCCATGCATTTTCTAGTCATAGTACTCTCCACTAACTAATATGTGTTTCTTTTCTAAAGATTTTAAAATAAACTTTTCAAAGAATCTATTAAACTTTGTAAATATTGTTTCATATTTAGCAATTCGATTAACTAATATTGATGTAAAACCCATTCTATTAGCCCCAAGAATATCAGTTAGTATTTGATCGCCAATACAAGCCACTTCCGTAACATCAAAGTGATATATTTCTAATATTTTCTTATACTTAGTCTTAAATGGTTTCTTACTATTATAAGCAACATCAACATTTAATTTCTCTTTAAATGGTCTTAATCTATTCTTATTATTATTAGATATTATTATTACTTTAAAATCATCTTCTAATTTGGCAAATAATTCTTTTACCTTTGTATCTGGTTCATCCACTTTATATGGTGCAATAGTATTATCTAAATCAAATAATAAACACTTAATCCCATTCTTCTTCAATTTCTTATAATTTATCGTATAAATACTTTTTTGATATACATCAGGTATAAATAGATCCATATACATTTTCCTCTCTATTAGTATTATATAATATTTGAGGAGTTTTTTAAATAATAAAGTTTTTTTCATATTCTTGATGAGTTATACCTAATAATTCACATGCTTTATTTAAAGATATTATATCGCTAGATTCTAATTTATAAACTAATCTTTTAATTTGATAAGATACTTCTAGTTCAATAGGTAATGAATCTATTTTTTTACTTTTACATTTTATAAGAAAATCCACCACTAGTCTATATATCCATCTAAAAATTTATATAGTTTTACACACTTTTCTTGACAAAACCATTATAAGTTTTAAAATATGTTAATAACTAATTTCCTCGACCTCT
>CALVVK010000047.1 GCA_944363825.1 uncultured Bacilli bacterium
TATGAATGTATTCCCTTTTGGGAAGAAACTAATCCAGATTTATTTGTCATACCTAGTCCTTTACTTAAAGATGATTTTTTAAAAAAAGGATTTAAGGAAAGTGTGTTATTAGCAACAGGTATCCCGATTGCTTCAAGTTTTTTTAATACTAAAGAGATTCCGGAGTTAAAAGATAAAGATGTAATTTTACTTACTAGTGGTAGTATGGGATTTGGTCAAATAAAGGAGATAGTTGTCAATATTTTAGCCCAAATTCCTAATGCTTATTTGGTAGTTATATGTGGTTCTAATGAAAAGTTAAAGAATGATTTAGATGCAATTATTAATCCTAATTTAATTGTTAAGGGTTTTGTTAATAATATGAATGATTATATGGCCGCTAGTAAAGTTGTTATTTCTAAACCAGGGGGGTTAACGACAACGGAAATTGCGGCTTTAAGAAAGCCTTTGGTGCATATGATGCCAATACCTGGGGTTGAAGATTATAATGCTAATTTTTTTGCTAATAATAAAATGAGTATTCGGGCTGGTAATATTGAAAGTATTGTTAGGGCAACAAAGGAATTACTTAATGATGCTGAGAAAAGACGGGAAATGGTGGAAAATCAAGAACGATTAATCAATAAATATTCGGCGAAAAGTTTGGTAGAATATGTAATAAATAATATGAAAGAAGGATAGTTATGAATGAAGAGAAAATAAGTATGTTAGATCGTTATGGTGATGATTTAACCAAAAAAGAATATATTACTGATCCGGCGATTGCACGGGATGAAGAGATTAAACAAGTGATACTTACTCTTTTAACACCAGAGAAAAGTGCATTATTGGTAGGTAAACCCGGGATTGGGAAAACAGCGATAGTGGAAGGTCTTGCTTATCGGATTCAAAAAGGGGATGTGCCAGATGCCCTAAAGGGTTGGAGTTTAATAAAAGTTAATATTACGAGTTTAATTGGGTCAACTAATAGTGAAGGGCAATTAGAAAATAGAATTGATTTGTTAGTTAAAGAACTAGCGGAACGCAGTCAAACAATTATTTTTATCGATGAAACGCATCTTTTAGTTAATAAGTCGGGAGGCTTAGATTTTGCCAACATGTTAAAGGCCGGACTGGACCGGGGAACAATAAAGATGATTGGGGCAACTACGACAGAAGAATATGAACAATATATTTTAAGAGATCGAGCCTTCTTGCGAAGATTTCAAAAAATTGAAGTATTAGAAGCCGATAAACCAACAGTGGTGAAAATTTTGATGGGGACAATTCCCAAATTAGAAAAACAAATTGGAGTTAAACTTAATTATCAACCATTTATAGTGGAAAAGATTATGACTTTTATCGTGGAAATGACTGATGAATATAAAAGAGTTTATGAAGTGGCCAGTCGTTATCCTGATATCTGTTTAACTATTGTTGCTAATGCTTTTACTTATGCTTTATATGATAATCAAAAAGTTGTTACCTTGAAACATTTTTATAAAGCCATATGTAATGCTAAAAACATTTATGAAGATGCTAAGAAAAAAGAAATCGAACGCTTTAAAGTGGAATTTGCGGATATGATTTTAGATGAAGGCGTCGATTTAAATGATACCGATTAAAGTTCGGATAGGTTACTGGCTTTTGGGGTGTTGATGACTAAATGGGAAGTTGTGAGTAAAAGTGCAGCAATTGAAGTGGCGTTAGTTAAAGCAATTTCCAAGACTTTTAAATTATCTAAGACATTTGTAGTGGTAATACTTTCAAATGTTTTTCTTTTGGCATTAAAGATGATTTGGTAGTTACTATCTTGAATCTTTTTAATTGTACTTGTAACATCGACATTACTATTGGTTAGAATTTGGCTTAGTGGGGCTTTTAAGGCTTTAGCCATAATGGCATCTGCCAGGTTAGTATTATCTAATTCTTCACTTATTTGATAAAAAGGGATGGCACTACCAGTAATAACACCATACTTGCTAGCATTTAAGGCACATAAGGCATCAGTAAAGCGCATTTTTTTCTCTCTTCGCTCTAAAGTAGTGGCTCCCCCCACAAAAATTTGGCCATAAGTACAAGTTAATTTACTCAAGCGATCCATAATAAAGTTTCGTTCATATTCATCCTGGATGTTTTTTAAATTTTCTTGGAGTTTTTGGATATAAGCAGTGGGATTATAGTCATATATAAATAAGACTCTATTAGTATCTATTTTGCATTCTTTAATTGATCCTTGATAATAATTATTTATATTAGTTGCTTGACTGATTGTTTTTAAATCATTTAATATATCTATTTTTCTAGAACCATATTCCGGATTGTTTAGTAATATTATTTCTTGTTCTTCTTCATAATTGATGGCTAGAACAGCATTAATTATCTCATCGGTAAAAGAATCAGCCATAATAATTAAGTCTTTATTTAACTCTTTATTATCATAAATAAGTTCTTGAATTAGGGATATATCAGTTATTTCCGTATTAAAAAGAATAACTATGGGATTAGTGATACTTTTTTGATCTTTAAAAAAGTAGGGGGATGCTATGACATCATCTAGAAAATAACCTTGTAATTTTCGAACATAATCTTTAGAATTTAAGGTATTTTCATAAATTTTAATATTATCACTTTTATCTAAACTTAAATAAAATTTAGTTATAAGGTCTGCAATATCTTCATCATTCGCTGCAATACTGGCAATATTTTTTAAGTCTTCATTGCTTGGAGTTTTACTATATTTTTTAAGTAAGTTGCAAATTCGGGTACCACTTCTTTGTAAGTCTTCTTTTAGTTTTAAGGTATCACTTTTATCTTTAATAGTTGCTATACTAGATTTATAAATACTTTCTAATAAAACAATCGTTGTGGTTGTGCCATCACCAATATCACTATCCGTTTTTAAGGCCGCTTCTTTGATGAGGGTCAAAATAGTGTTGGTAATTTCATCATCAGCACTAATTGCCTCAGCAATCGTAACTCCATCATTAGTAATAAAAGGGGCATACTCACTAGTATTGATGATGACATTATGGCCACTGGGACCAAGTGTTGTTTTTACAGCATCACTTAAACTACTTAAGGCTAAGTCAATATATTCTTGTAATTCTTGTCCTTTAATTATTTTTTGCATTTTCATCCTCCATTTCAATTATATTATGCCAATATTTCTTAGGCATAAAACTTATTTGACATTTTTTATTAGTTCTTTCTTTGATCGCTATAGTTTTAAAAAAACTTTTCCATAATTCTTCATAGTAGTTATCATTATTGTTAAATTCGAGTAATTTTAGATCTTCCCCATTAATAAGATAAGTCTTCTTTTGATCATAAATACATAAAATATTTCTTTTAGTATCTTTAATCATCCATAATTCATTTTTAAGCCGTTTTTTAAAATGCTTAGATAGTAACTCTAAAATATCATTATCGGGGGCAATTTCCGCGTATAGGAATTTGTCGTTAATCATTTTAAAGCGGGTAAAACCTTTAAAACGGTGGAGTTCCCGACTTACTTGGTGGGCTATTTTTAAAGTGTTATTGACACATTTTAAATTACGGCGATAAATTACTTTATCATGATAAATAAATGTATTTAAAATAAAGTAATAGAGAATTAATTCTTTATTTTGGTTATTACTTAAATAAACGTAAGTAATGATTTTAAATATTTCTTTAGAACTAGAATTAATAATTGTTGTTATAAAATTGGGATCATTAACGATATCTGGCTTTAATATGGTTTCCAAAAGATTAGGAGTGTAGTTATTTTCGGAGATGATATTTTGGGGCTTGATATTGTTTTTTAATAAATACTTTATAGTTGTAAGTAAATTTATAAAAGTACCATCATAGATAATTATATAATTATTCATTAAATAAACTCAATTGGACTATTTGGGGTTTATTATTGGTTAGTAAATAGTTAGTAATGATACTTTTATTAAGAGGAGTTTTCCTAAAATATTTTTGATTACAAGTAATAAAGTATTGGGCTTTTTTTAAACTGATTCCCATATTTTTGAGATCTTTAAATTCAATTGTAAAATACTTGCGGGAACTTACAATTTTTTTTGCTGATTTTAAACCTATTCCTGGTATTTTGATTAAGTCATTAAATGTTGCTTCATTTATTTCTTTCGGGAATTCTTCGAGATGATTTAGGGCCCAGTCGGTTTTAGGGTCGAGTAAAGTATTAAGAAAATCAGTTTTGTCAAAAAGCTCTGCTACACTAAATTTATAATAACGCAGTAACCAGTCAGCTTGGTAAAGGCGATTTTCTCTAATTAGGGGGGGAGTTGTAATTTGCGGGAGTAATTTATCCTTATTAACTGGGATATACGCGGAATAAAAGACTCTTTTTAGGGCAAATTGCTGATACATACTACTACTTTTTTGCATAATTTCTTTATCGCTATCAGGGGAGGCGCCAATAATCATTTGGGTACTACTACCTGCTGGGGCAAAATTTTTGTTAATATTTTTACTAATACTAGCCATAGTACTAGTGATTTTCTCACTATTTTTATTTGGGGCTAGAAGTTTAAGACTATTACTGCTAGGTAGTTCAATATTCGTACTAAGACGGTCAACTAAAGAACCCAGTTTTTTTAGTAAAGGTTCACTACAACCCGGTATGGCTTTAGCATGAATATAACCATTAAAATGATATTTATTTCGAAGAAGATAAATAGTTTTTATTAAAAGTTCCATCGTATAATCGGGATTATTGATGATACCTGAACTTAGAAATAAACCTTCAATATAATTTCTTTTATAAAAATTAATAGTTATTTCACATATTTCTTCCGGAGTAAACATGGCTCTTTTAATATTATTACTTTTTCGATTTAAGCAATATTTACAATCAAAAATACAACAATTAGTTAGTAATATTTTGAGAAGAGAAATACACCGGCCATCCGCCGCAAAAGAGTGGCAGATACCCCCGTAAGCCGCATTACCTAAGCCATTATTTGTGTTTTTTCTTGTTGAACCACTCGAAGAACATGAAGCATCATACTTTGCGGCATCAGCAAGAATTTTTAACTTTTCTTGAATCGACATAAGATCACCTGCGTATATTATAACATATTTTTCAAACAATTGTTTGTTAAATTTTGGCAATAAAAAAACCAAACAGTAAAGTTCAGTTTAATTAATCATCATATCTCGTAATGTATTCGAGGTCATCTTCGGCACGATCGAGAATATTATCGATATCTTCAAGCAAACGGTCATAGGTACGAAAATCATTATAAGATAAAGTATTGTTACGATACATTCTTTCTAATTCATTTTCATAGCGATCAACTGCATTTTCTAATTCTTCAATCTCTCTTTTATATTCCCAATAAAGATCGATAGCATCGCTTCGATTGCTTGGGGTTGTGAGATTACTTATCGTACTTGCTAAACTATTGGCGTCACTTTCATAACCACTGATTGTTGCTTCAATACTACTAGTATCAACTGTCGTTTCGCCTTCACCTTCATTAATTACCGTATCGGTAGTATTACCAGTGTTGCCACCAGTATTAACCCCATTTTGATCTAATAAAGCATCGATTTTATCCTCTAAATTATCAATGCGATCTTCTAAGCGATCAACCTCATTATCATTACAACCAGTAAGCATTAATGCTACTAATAAAAGACTAATAATTTTCCCTTTCATCCTATCACCTAGTACGATTTTAGCACATTATTTGGCTTTTGCCTAGTTTAAAATCACAAATACTTTACATACTAATAAGGATGGATATGAAAAATAGAAGTATATGGTTAGATGAGAATGCCAAATTTGGAAAAAAAGTGAATTCGGACTTAGAGTGTGAAGTCTTAATTATTGGAGGTGGAATAACAGGTTTATCAACTCTTTATCAACTACATAAGAAAAGCGTACCAGCAATACTAGTTGAGCGAAATAAGTGTGCTAGAGGAGTAACGGCGAGAAGTACCGCGAAGATTACTTATTTGCAAGAAAAAATATATATGAATATCAGAAGATTTGGGAAAAAGGATATTGCTAGTAAATATTTAGAAAGTCAAATAGTGGCGGTGAAAGAATTAAAAAATATTATTAATAAAGAAAATATTGCATGTGACTTAGCCAAATCTAGTTCGACTTTATTTACTAATGATATAAAAAATACAGAGTTAATTGATCAAGAATATGAATTTTTATTAGAAAATAAAGTAAATGTAACTTATGTTGAAGGATTTAAAAAGGCTATTCAAGTAAATGATACTTATGTTTTTCATCCCGTTAAATATTGTTTAGCCTTAAAAGATAAATTACAAGATTATATTTATGAAAGATCAAAAGTTTATAAAATAAGAAAAGAAAATGAATATTATTCATGTTATGTCAATAACCATATTATTAAGGCTAAATATGTTGTTATAGCAACGCATTATCCTTATTTTATAACGCCATTATTAATTCCTTTTAAAAGTCATGTCGAAACATCATATATCGGGGCAGTAAAGGTGAAAAATACAAAACCAATTAATGCCATTAATATTGATAAAACAACGATATCTTATCGTTATCACAATAATTATTTAATATATTTATATAATTCATTACCTAGTTATAATATTAAGAATATTAAATATAACTTTGATGATTTAAAAGAAAAATATAACTTTAATTATATTTGGAGTAATAAAGATATTATAACTAATGATTATTTGCCACTCATTGGGAGGGTTTATGAAGATGATGATGCCTTTTTAGTTGCTTGTGGGTATAACACTTGGGGGATGACTAATGCCACTCTGGCTAGTCTAATTTTACGAGATATTATTTTAAAGAAAGAAAATAAGTATATTGAGTTATTACGTCCGGATCGGTTACTTAATTTAAATAAAGTTATTCGCTTTTTTCCGGATGCTATAGGAAGTATTAAAGCTATAATGAAGTCTGGTAAAAATAATGTCAACAACAGTAAAGTAATTTACACTAAACTTGATAATCAGGATGTGGCTATTTACAAAGATGAATTTAATAAGGAACATATTGTTTTAAATAAGTGTCCGCACTTAAAATGTGGTTTAGTTTTTAATGAAATTGAGAAGACTTGGGATTGTTTATGTCATGGTTCACGCTTTGATATCGATGGCAAATGTATTGAAGGCCCAAGTAATTATGATATAACTTATAAGGGAGATGACAATGAAAAAAACTAGTATTTCTTTTGGTTTAGTCAATATTCCAATAACAATGAATCCAATTGTTCATGATAATGATATTACCTTTAATCAGTTACATAAAAAGTGTTTAAACAGGATTAAATATGTCAAGTATTGTCCACATTGTAAAAAAGAAGTAAAGCAAACGGAGATAATAAAAGGCTATAAAATAAGTGATGATAATTATATTACATTGACTAATGAAGAATTAAAGAATTTACAAATAGAAAGTGAAGGTAATATTGAAATAATAGGTTTTGTTAGTGGTAATGAAATAGATCCAATTTATTATGAACGAAGTTATGTTTTACAAGTGCCCAATAAAAGTAAAGCATTTAGTTTATTTCGGGATGCTTTAATTAAAAGCAAACGGGTAGCAATCGCTAAAACGATTATTGCGACCAAATTTTATTATGTGGCCATTAGAATACTTGATGATGCCATGATTATGAGTACCCTTTATTTTTTTGAAGAGATAAATATTCCTGAAGGTATTACTAGTTCTACGTATACTAAAAAGGAATTAGATTTGGCCTTAACTTTAATTGATTCCTTAAAAATGAAATTTACACCAGAGAAATATGTTGATCAATACCAAGAAAATATTAAAACTGCTATTAAAGCAAAGAATAAGGGTTTAAAACCGAAGAAAGTAAAAGTAAAACAAAATAATAATATTAAAAATTTAATGGAAGCACTGGAGTTAAGTTTAAAAAATGTTTGATAAAAAGAATATTTTACCAATGTTACTTCAAGAAGTACCAATTCATTTTAGTAATAAATATTTATATGAAATAAAGTTTGATGGTATTAGAGCCATTATTTATGTAAGTAAAAGTAATATTGTAATAAAAAGTAGAAATAATAATGATTTAACTAAGAAATTTCCCGAGTTAAAAGCAATAACAAATATAGTAAATAAAAATTGTATCTTTGATGGGGAAATAATATCTTTTGATAATAAATTTAGTAGTATTCAAAAAAGATTACGTTTAAAAAATGATTTAGTTATTAAAGATTATGCTTTAGAAAATCCCGTTATATTTATAGTATTTGATATTATTTATGAAAATAAAGATTTAACTAATAAACCACTGTTAGATAGAAAAAAGGTACTAGATAAATATGATGATACTAATTATTTTATTAAAAGTAAGGTATATAGTGATGGAGAGAAGTTATTTGAACGGGTTAAAAAACTAGGTTTAGAAGGTATTGTTGCCAAAGAAAAGAATAGTTTATATTATCCTAATACTAGGAGTAATGAATTGATTAAATTAAAGAATTACCAGACGGATTCTTTTTATATCGGCGGTTATATCAAGAATAAAGTAGGTATTAGTCTTCTTTTGGGAGAATTCCGCAATAATAAATTATATTATGTTGGTAAAATAAGTGTTAGTAAAACTAATGATCTTTTTAAGCAAGTATTAAGTAAAAAAGTAAGTAATAATTATTTTGTTAATTATCAAGAAAAGGGGATATTTATTAAACCAAGTATTAAGATAACTGTTAATTATTTAGAAAAAACTAAAAGTAATATGTTAAGACACCCATTTATTTAGATAAAATGTTTCTAAAGTGATATCATTTTGACTACTATAACTTTAGAAGAAATTTTTCTATAATTATTAATAGTAGTATGCATGCTTCGACAGATTTTTTACATTATATAGTATATACTACTTTTTAGGATGGTATAATGATGAAGAAAAGTACTTATAAAGTTATAGCAATATGTTTTAGTATTTGTTTAATAATTATTATAATAAGTTTATTTTATACAAGAGAAGATCAAGTGTTGTTGAGTGATAATAAAATAATTAATGAAAATAAAACATTGACCGTTACGAAAAATAGGTTCAGGCCACGTGCTTAAGCACGTAAATTGTTAAGAATTTAAAGACAATTTATTGT
>CALVVK010000048.1 GCA_944363825.1 uncultured Bacilli bacterium
TATTTAAATACGTACTATTCAAGGTATTTTTTAAAGTTGATGTTTGCCAATTGTTTGTATTGTTACTATCCCATGCATAATTACCATATGATGTACTTTTGATTAGTTTTGCTTGATCACCAAATACTCCGATAATCCGATATAAATTTTCATTTGGACATGTTGATTCATCACTACCAAAACAGACATAATTATTAGGATTTGCTCCGGCATATCTGTAGGAATTATCTCCTGCCTCTTCGGAAGCATTAGTGTAACTTCCTACTCCGTCATGATAATATAAGCCATTTTCCCCATCAGTACCTGTATAAACTGTATTTTTGATATAATCCGCCAAGTATACTGTTGATAATGTTGATTCATTTAATGAATATACATTTGAACTTATCCCATTAGTATCTACGGCATATACTCGGAAATTATATTCTACTCCTTGTTCTAAGTTATTAAACGTATAAGTATTATTTGTACTCTCTTCATAGTAACCGCCATCATTACTACTAAAGTAATATGTTGCAATTTGGCTTTCCCCCGCTGTTGCTTCTACTGTTAATGTAATACTGTTATTTGTTATATCACTTGCTATTACATTAGTAACCTGTACCATATTATAATCAAATGACTTTGCTGCCACTCCCGCAACAAATGTCTGATTCATAGTATTTGGATCTGTTACTGATTCATCGATATATAAATATAAATCATATTCTTTTGTTTCATTAGTATATATACCATTAACATATATTTTATAAATATTAGCAAATGTTCCATTTATCCCACTATTAAGTTGGGCTTGTTCTTCATTTGTAAAGTCTGATAAACCATTTGTAGCCTCACTAAGTATGCCTTCAACTAATATATTTTTAGAACCATGATTAGTTATAATATAGTGAATATTACTAGAATCCAAAGTATTAGAATTAAGAGTCGCCAAATAAAGGTTGAAACCAACTCCTCCATCACATGATGAGGTTAAACTAAAAGTATATGGTGTTGTTTCTAAGGCCTTATTTTTACTCATAGGATAACTATTAGTTAAACTAATTGATGTATCTGTATCATTTAAAGTTAATTTAGCACAACTAGATAAATTTACTTCTGTTACTGAGTTATTTTCTATATTTGCTTGCATAAATGAATAAGTTACACCTAATACTATACATATTACTATTAATATAGATAATACTGATAATAAAATTATTCTTGTTTTCTTTTCCATAATTATATATACTCTCCCAACTATAAGTAGTATATACTATAATTAATGAAATATCTGTCGAAGCATGTATACTACCTATAAATAATTATAGAAAAATTTCTTCTAAAGATATAGTAGTCAAAGTGATATCATTTTAGATATATTTTATCTAAAATGATATTTAATAAAACTTATAGACTTAAATTTATTTTTATGCTACAATTTAACTAGCTCAAATGCCAAGTTGAGAGGTTAGGTGATGTTATAACTGGTTTATCGCATCACCTTTATTTTGCTTTCAACTTATCTATTTGTCTTTCATAATCATCACTAAGACAGACAAATGAACCACTTACTGCCCCATCAGCACCTTGGATATATTTGATAGTTGTATCATCAATACCACCATCAACATAGATTAAAAAATTATATATACTTTGATATTTTTTTAATTCTACTAATTTATTAATGGTACTCATTAAAAACTCTTGTCCACCAGCCCCAGGCCTAACACTCATTAGTAATACTCTTTTAACAACGGGGAAAAACTGAACAAATGAAGATATATCTTCATCGGGATTAATTACAATACCAGCATCTATTCCTCTATTATTTATTAAATTAAGTATACTTATAGGATCACTTTCTGTAAAGGGATGAATATATATACCAACTGGGTTTAAATTAAATATAAAGGGTAAATAATTAGATGGTTTTTCAATCATCATATGAACATCAATGGGTTTATTTATACCAATAAAATCCTCAAGTAAATCCATTATCGTAAAATTACTATTAAATACATAATAACCATCCATTAAATCAATATGAATACCATCAGCATTCCGACAATTATTTATTCTTCTAATAGTTTCATATTTATTATATTTACTATTTATATAACTTACTACTATTTTCATTTATTTCTTTTAAAAACCTCCCATAATTAATATATCTTGATGGTAATATCTTACCTAATTTTAATGCATCTTTAATACCACAACCCTCTTCATTAATGTGATTACAATTATGATATTTACAAGTTAAATAATTAAATTCCATAAAAGTACTCTTTAATTCATCAACTGTAATATCTTTTAAATCAAGGGCACTAAACCCTGGGGTATCAACAAAATAAGTTTTCCCAATTTTATATAATTCTGTATGTCTAGTTGTATGTACTCCTCTATTTAAAGCATCACTTATTGGTTTAGTCTCTAAATTTAAATTTTTATCTAATTTATTTAATAATGTTGACTTACCACTACCACTTTGTCCTGTTAAAACAACTGTTTTATTTTTTAATACTTTTTTTATTTTATTTAATTTAGTATTAAGTATTATCTTAATATCTAAATTATGATAATATTTAAATGTTTTTTTTATATATTTTAATTCTTTATTAGTTAATAAATCTAACTTAGTTAAAATAATTATTGGTTCAATATTTTTTACTTTAACTAAAGCAATTAATTTATCGAGTAATGTTAAAGATAAGTCTGGTTTTTTTAAGCTTGTTACTATTAAAGCACAGTCAACATTAGCAACATTTGGTCGTTCTAATTTATTTCTTCTCGGATTTATATTATCAATTGTTAAATTAGTTAGATCAATTTCTACTATATCACCAACAACAGGGGAAAGCCCCATATTTTTGAACTTTCCCCTTGCTTGACAGACATATTTTTGCTCACCGACATCCACTGTATATTGGTTACTTATTTGTTTGGTAATCCGTCCTTGCACTATTCTAATCCTCCGATATTATCATCATCGGTATCACTTGCTGGTTCTCTTGCTACTGTTATTGTAAGTCTTGCCCCATTCACAACCGTTGTTCCTGCCGCTCTACTTTGTCTAATAATAGTTCCTGGTTCATATTCGGTAGTTTCTTCATAAGCAATGGTTAAATTGATACCATAATCTTCTGCAAATTCTTCAACTTCGGTAATACTATATTCTTCTAAAACAAAATCCGGATATTTATTGTCAAGTTCAGGAACATATAGGGTAATTGAATCTCCTTCTGATAATCTTTCTCCTGGTTTAACTGATTGGGAAACAATTATACCTTCTTCATAGTCATTAGGATCTTCCCCATCTTCTAATTCATAATAATCCATATAAACAACTAAGTTTAACGCCTCAAGACGTCCCTTTACTTCGGAGAAATTTTCCCCAGTATAATCTTCAATTTCAACTGTGACATCCCCTAAAGATACATATAGGGTTATTTCCGTTCCTTCTTTTCTAATTGAACCTGCCGCCGGCGTAGTCCTTGTTACTAAACCTTCATCAATTGTTTCACTGGCCTCACTCCGTTGTTCATCAGCCACCACAAAACCAGCATCTTGTAAAGCATCAATGGCATCACTTACACTGTAACCCGAAACATCAGGAATTGCTTCTTGACTCGAAGAATTGATATAAGGGATTAAAACAAATATTGTGGTAATTATGACAACTAACCCTACAAATATACTAGCAAGTATTATTATTAATTTATTTTGGGTTTTATCACTCTTATTTATTTTCTTTGCTATAATTTCTTCACCATCCTTACTTTCCGTTTTCTTATCCTTCTTCGGCTGATCTGTTTGTTTAATTGTTTTTAACAACTTTGTATCATCATAATCATGTTCCGGATACTTGAATGTTATCTTTAGTTCATTAGCCCTTGATTCATCCAAACAAGTTTTTAAATCTTCATGCATCTCCCTAGCATCCGCGTATCTATTTTTCGGATTTTTAGCTGTTGCTTTTAATATTATATTTTCCACACTCTGTGGTATATCAGGGAGAGTATCTCTAATACTTGGCATTGGTTCTTTTAAATGTTTAAGGGCAATTTCAACAGCATTATCCCCCCGAAAAGGCAGTTTCCCTGTTAAAAGTTCATACATTAAAATCCCAATTGAATAAATATCACTTTGGAGCGTTGCCCCTTTACCACTTGCTTGTTCTGGTGGTAGATAATGAACACTTCCCATTACCGAATTAGTCTGTGTCAATTGTGTAGCATTCATCGCAACAGCAATTCCAAAATCTGTTATTTTAATAAGCCCATTATCTAGTATGAGAATATTCTGCGGTTTTATGTCTCGGTGGATTATGTATGAATCATGAGCAACACTTAGGCCATTAGTAATTTGTAAGACAATATCGACAACTTCCGGAACTGTTAATTTACCCCGCTTTTTTAGTAAATTCTTTAAATGTTTCCCTTCAACATATTCCATGACTATATAAAATTCCCCATTATCTTCTCCAACATCGTAGACTTCCACAATATTAGGATTAGATAACGAACTCGCCGATAGCGCTTCTCTTTGGAAACGGCGGACAAATTTTTCATCACTTGCCAAATCACCACGTAAAACCTTGACCGCAACATTCCGATCTAAAATCGTATCATAGGCTAAATAAACATTTGCCATGCCACCTTCACCGATTGACTTGATTATTTGGTATCGATCACTAATTTTTTGCCCCTTCATTATCATGCTATATCACCACTTTCTCTTATCAAATAGGCAATCGATATATTATCCGTCCCACCCCTGGCATTACACTTCTTTATTAATTTAATCACCTTTTCTTCAACTGTTAAATTATTTTCTAATAAAACTTTTTCTATTTGTTCATCATTGAGTAATGATGTTACCCCATCACTACATAAAAATATGGCATCACTTTCATTATCGACATCAAAGATATCGGGATCAACTTTCTCTGCTGCCCCCAAAGCCTTCATTAAAACATTTTTCTTTGGATGATTCTTGGCTTGTTCTTCCGTTAAATTACCAGCATCAACAAGCAAATTTACCAAAGTGTGCGGTTTAGTTACCCGATGTAATTTATTATTTTTCATCACATACCCGGAAGAATCCCCAAGACTTGCAAATATTAAAAATTCTTTGGTTACAATGGCCGCAACAACAGTGGTTCCTAAACCCTTAGAATTCTCATTCTTTTCCCCATAATCGAGTATTTCTTTATTTATCTCATTGATATTATCACTAAGCCAATTGACGGCATCAATCTTTGTGCCCACCGAAGCACTTTCGGTAAAACGTTTTCCTAAATGGGTAACAGTAAGAGCACTAGCAACTTCCCCCTTGCGGTGTCCTCCCATGCCATCAGCAACCACCAGTAAATATTCCCCACTCATATTTTTTAGAATGGTTACACTATCTTCATTATGTTCTCTTACTCTTCCTGTATCAGTTAAATAAAAAGATTTCGTATTAATCACTCTCACTTCTTAACTGTCCACACGCGGCCTTAATATTGCCCCCGAATTCTCTTCGAACAGTCACATTAATTCCTTCCTGCTTCAATATTTTCCCAAACTCAGCAATTCGCTCTTGACTACTTTTCTGAAATTCTCCAATACTAGTTGCATTATAAGGAATTAAATTAACATAAACATTCATCCCTTTTAATAACCTGGCTAAATTATATGCATCACTATCACGATCATTAACCATATTAAGCATAACATATTCTATGGTTACTCGTCTATTAGTTTTGGTAATATATTCTTTAATTGTAGTTATAACAGTGTCAATATTATACACTTTATTGACAGGCATTAAGTAATTTCGAACTTCATCTGTTGCCCCATGTAAAGATAAGGCTAAATTAACTTGTAAATCTAAATTACTAAATTCTTTAATTTTAGGTACTAAACCACAAGTAGATACAGTAATATGTCTTGAACCAATGGCTAAACCTTTCGGATCATTAATAATTTTAATAAAACGAATGATATTATCATAATTATCAAATGGTTCACCAATTCCCATCACAACAACACTACTAATTCTTTTACCAATATGTTTTTGAATTAAAAGGATTTGTTCAACTATTTCATAAGCCTCCAAATTGCGCACCTTTTTAAGTCTACCACTTTCACAGAAACGACACCCCATATTGCAACCAACTTGGCTAGAAACACAGACCGATAAACCATAATCATGTTCCATTAAAACCGCTTCAATTTTTTCATTATCTAAAAGCCGAAATAAAAATTTTTTAACATCTTTTCCTTCTAAAACTTTCTCTATTTTAATAAAATCAGTCGTAAAATCCGTCTGTAATGTCGTAATAATACTTTTCTTAATATTGGAAAACTTGGCAATATCATACTCCCCATGGCGATACAACCACTCAAAAACTTGGGTGGCTTTATATTTTTTCTCACCCCTATTAACAAAATAATCTTCTAACATATTTTTGGTATATCCCAATAAATTTTCCATAAATACCCCACTCTATTATAACGTAAAATCGATTAATCTACTCTCCCCTACTAAGTAATAATCTAAATCATAAGTTGTATCATCAACCATAATAGTTATATTAGTAATCATACTTGTATTAGTAGTAATTATTACTTGATATCCTTCTTTATTATAAGTTATCGTTCTAATATCTTGATTAGTATTAGTAGTATATAGATATTCACTTAAATTAGCAAATAAAACTTCTAAATTAAAATAACTAGCATCAACATTTAAATATAAATCAGTTATTACTTCAGTTGTATCTAAATTAACGCGGTAAGTAACACCATCCACAATAAAATATTTAATGATCCCATTACTATCTTCCCGGTACCCCATTTCTTTATCCGGATTTTTTATCCCTGTATAAATATATGTCCCTAAAGAATTACTAATGGTATAAACATATTCATAATTATTATTTAATAAATTTTCTTGCATGGTTGTAAAACTTAAAAAATCTTCTTCTTCAGCTGGTTCTGGTGTTTCCACAGTAGTATTATCTTCCCCACTATTATTAAATTGTTCTCTTATTGTATCTCTTTCCGAAAATAATACAATAACTATTAAAATAACAATAAATATCGCCCACAATATGAGTTTTATTGCGGCTTTACCCCGTTCTGTTTGCCAAAAAGTATTTTTCTTATCCATCCTAATCTACCACCTTATTTATTAATTCTTCTTTTTTTATTCCATTTAAGAAACTAGCAATAGGCATTTTCTTTTTCCCAAAAGGTTTAATCTCTTTTAAATAAATTATGCCATCTTGACAACTTATTCCTAATTTATCTTTAGTTACATCAACTATTTTACCACTAGATTGCGTTTTCTCTTTCTTAAATTCCGCTTTGATAACTTTTATTTCTTTCCCATCAAGACTAAAATTGGCTAAAGGCCAAGGATCTAAGGCCCGAATTTTATTAATAATATTTAAACCAGTATCCGCAAAATCTATTTTTTCATCTGCTCTTTTAATCATCGGTGCTAAAGTGTAATTAGCAGACTGCGGCATTCTTTTAATATTACTAGCAAAAATATTCGGTAAAACTTCTTGCAAGGTCCTAGCCCCAAGTACGGCTAACTTTTCATGCAATGTTCCCACATTATCACTAGCAACAATTGGTATTTCGGCTGTTTTTATAATATCTCCCGAATCCATACCTTCATCCATATACATAATAGTAACCCCGGTTTTAGCATCCCCATTCATTAAAGCCCATTGAATTGGGGCCGCTCCGCGATACTTAGGTAACAGTGAAGCATGCACATTAATTGCCCCATATTGGGGCATATCCAACACAACTTTGGGAATTATTTGCCCATAAGCACAGGTTACAATTAGATCGATCTTAAATTTATTTAAAAACCCATAATCTGCTCTTATTTTTGTTGGTTGAAATACCGGTATATTATGTTCTAAAGCCAACTTCTTAACGGGACTATAAACAATTTCTTTCCTACGACCCACGGCTTTATCGGGTTGGGTAACCACTGCTACAACATCGGTATTAGCTAGCAACATTTCTAAAACTGGTAGGGAAAAATCAGGTGTTCCCATAAATACTATTTTTTTATTTTTCATAAACCATCATTATAATTATATCACATAAAAAGAGAGAAAAAAACACCAAATAATTGGTGCAATTTAGACTTTATCAAAATAAACATAACAATTATCAGCAGAATTCATCGCCATAAAAACAGCCTTTTTAGTATCATCCCAAACAAGTTCACTACCAAACTCACAATAAGATAGTTCACTATTATATTGATATCCTTCTTGCCATTTTTCGAAATTTTCTTTATATTCCTTAGAACCAACAGCAGTTTCATATAAAAATGTTATTGAATTATTTAGGGAAACTTCTTGAACTGTATTATTACCAGCTGGCGAATAACTAATGATATTAGCCACTAATAAACCAACCGCAATAAAAATTAAACTAGATATAATAACTTTATTACGCATATAATTTTTCCCTTATTCGCTTTAAATTTAATACTTCTAACATGTATTTTCGTTTTATAACTTTCTTATATAAATATCTTAAAGCCGCAATATGATTATTATAAGTAGTCTTGTTATATTTTTTATCTAAATAAGCAACATATTGAGTTAATTCTTCTTTTGTAATATCTTTCAGATTCTTACCACCAAAATATTCTTCCATATATCTGACATTAGCAAAATATTCCCGATAAGTACCACTCGATCTACCTTCTGCTTCCAATGTCCGTTCTAAAGAATTATAAATCTTCCTGTTCATATTCCTCACCCTTTAATATATTACCAAATAGAAAGAACAAAAGTCAAACAAGTTTGACTAACCTTGTATCACTACAAGACATTTCTACTTCACAGAACCCTTTGGGTTCTCCGTAGACCATTTTCGGATGGTCGCCACCCTACTTATTTTTTTGTT
>CALVVK010000049.1 GCA_944363825.1 uncultured Bacilli bacterium
CATTGCATCATATTCTGATGTTTTAGTTACCTGCATGCGCCAAAACCCACGTTGGATTTTACTATCCGAAGTTCGTTCGGCTGAGGCTGTTACTGCTGTTCGGAACTCAATATCTTCAGGTCACAATATTATTTCCACTATCCACTCCGATCGGGCCCTAAACATTCCCATGCGGATGTATAGTTTGCTCGAAAGTAGTCAAGATATTGAACAATTCCTAAATTCAATTCACCGTTATGTCCAAATTGGTATTCATGTTAAAGGTTATATGAGTAAAGAATTAGGAAGATTCCAAAGAGAAATAATTGAAGTAGTAGAATTTTATGTTGATGAAAAAAATGAGGCTAAAGCCAATATAATTTTCAAAAAAAGTTTAGATGGTAAATATACATTTCAAAATCCCACTAAATACTTAATAGATTATTTAGGAGTTCAAGGTGTCGAAATGAAACAAGACTATTTTGAAAAATCTAAAGGTTCAATGGAAAATCCAACAACTACTAGTGATTCGGGTATTGAAAGTCTATAATAAGGGAGGTCGTGATGGGAACTTTTACAGAATTAATAATTTTACTTATAATTGCCATATTTGTCCTTATATATCGTCGTAATCCTGGTGAAAACGTTTATAAATTTGTCGTTGGTAATGTTGGTAAAGTATATGATAAATATGCGCCCTATTCCTTTAAAATGGTGCGGGAAAAAGCAATTGAACTAGGGCAAGAATATAATACTAGACAATATATTACCCAAGTAGTTTTAATCGGGGGTATTGCTGCTTTAATTGGTTACTTTTACTTCTATAGTATTATTGTTGCTGTAATTTATGCAATTATAGCCATTGCTTTCATTCCTTATTTAGCCTACTTACGTTGTCAAAGAATATATAGTGAATATATATTTGAACAAATTCAAACTTATACGACTAATGTTATTATGGAATTTAATACGACCCAAAGTTTTGTTAAGTCACTAGAAGGGGTAAGAGATTCTGGTATTTTGGAAGAACCAGTTTTAAGTGATGTTAAAAAGATGATCGATATGTCTTATCAAAATGGGACAATTGATGAATCATTACAATATTTCAATGATAAATATCCTTATTATATGGTTAAGAATATGCATCAATTATTCTTACAAATAACTAAAGAAGGGGCAAGAGATTCTGGTCAAGCCTTAGAAAATATGTCACTAGATATCGATGCTTTAGTTGAAGGTGTCTATCGCGATCAAATGGATCGGAAAAACTTCCATGGCCGTTTCTTAAGGTTTGGTTTAATTCTTTATCTTTTAGTTATCGTTTTAAGATATATGTTAGGTGAAGAAAATTATATTGAACTTCTAGAAATGTGGTATGTCCAGTTAATTTTACATGCGGTAGTTATAATCAATGCTTTCTTCCTCATAACGGGTGAAAAATACTATAATGAAGATGTGGGGGTAGAATAATGCAAATAGAAATAATTATTATTGCGGTCATTGTCTTTATTATTATGACTATCGGCGGACAAATCAATATTAATCAAATGATTAGTGATAACCAAATGCTTTTCTTAAAATTAAAAGAAAGTGATTGGGACTTCTTTGTTAGAGCCAAATATGGTAATAATGCTAATCCTGATGTTTTATTTAATAAAAGAATTAAAAATGCCTTAATAGTTATGGTTTTAGTCTTCTTCTTTATGATTCAAGACTTAAATGCCGTTAAGGTGTTGATTATCTTTGTCGTTGGTGTCTTTGTCTTTAAAATGCCTTATAACGATATTAAGAAGTATTATAATCAACATATGCATCAAATTGATGCCATGCTACCGCATTATTTAAAAAGTTTGGAAATCTTAATTCAACACTATACGGTTCCAGTTGCCATTGGTAAGTCGATGGCTGATGCCCCAGAAATATTTAAAGAAGGCTTGCAAGAAATGATTGATGCGATTAATTCCGGGGATGATACGATTGAACCGTACATGGCTTTTGCTCGCAAGTATCCTGTTCGGGATTCCATGCGGATGATGCGTCTTTTATACCGGCTTAGTCTTGGTCGTCAAGAAAGAAAGCAAGAACAAATCTTAACTTTCTCGCGGTCAATTTCTAATCTACAACAAAAAGCAAGAGAAACTCGTTATAAAAATCGTCTCGAAAAGATGGAAAGCAAAACCATGAGTATGTTAATTACCACGGGTTTTGGGGTAATGATTCTCTTAATATTAGCCGTAATGCAATTAATGAATGGTTAATTAATGTTAAATGGTTAAATAATTATTTGATATTTAGATAAAAATAAGGTATAATAAAATTAGGAATAAGGAGGAATTTTAATTTATGAAAGAAGCAACTGGAGAATTAAATATGACTGTTGTTACCGTTGTTGCCATTGCAGCCGTTGCGGCATTCTTCTATGCCTTCGTATGGCCAGCAGTAAAAAATCAAATAAACCGAAATACTTATTGCGCTGCTGCAGTAACTTGTGGACAGCCAGATGCTGATGGTAATCGTACTTGTCAATATGTTGATGAAAATGGTGATTTACAAGATGTATTGTGTCCTGCAGATACAACAACAGGAGCAGATTAATCAATAAATAATTGAAAGAGGTAATAAGACATGAAAGAGGCAACCGGGGAACTAAATATGGCAGTCATTGTAACGATATCCATTGGAATCTTGGCGGCCTTTTTTTTCAGTTATTTATGGCCAATAATAAATAATAATTTTCAAAGAACCGCCCAATGTAATAAAGCAATCTGTGATTGTAAAGATATAGTTCAAATAAATGATATCGATTATTGTACTTGTTGGCAAGAAGGTAATGAAAGTCAAAAATTTAATTGTATATTTAAAGGGTAGTGATTAAATGAAAGAATCAGTAAGTGTTACAACAATATTTCAAATAGTAATCATCTTTATCCTTTTATTTACGGCGATTATGTGTTTAACTATTAACAATTCTAATGCCTTTGGGGTAAAAGATGAAATAATCAATGTAATTGAAATGAATAATGGTAACTATTTAAATAGTGATAATTATAGTTTAAGTTCTGATATTGTCGATGCAATTTCCGCCGCGGCTTACAGGACTACTGGTGTATGTGATGATAATTATCAAGGCTATGAACGAAATGGCCAACCAGTATCTACCGGTGAACGCGCATCAATTTGTATCCGTGAAGTAAATGTAACTAATGGTATAGATACTTATCTTAGCCAAGAGTTAGGGAATACTGTAGCCCAAGGTGAATTTGTTAATGGGCGTTATTATCAAATAGTGTTATTCTATCAATTAGACTTACCAGTAATTAGACAAGTATATAATTTCCAAACTAAAGGGGAAACTAAAATAATTTATGGATAGGAGCTAAAAAATGCGGGAAGTATCAGGTTCAACATGGGTATTTCAATTAATGATTATCTTTATTCTTATATTTGCCTGTTTTTTATGCCTAGTTATCAACTATTCTAAAGCATATCGGGTCAAGAATGAAATGATCTCCATAATTGAAAAATATGAAGGTGTCTCACCAACTAGTGAAGATATAATTAACAATTATCTTTTGGGAGAATCCTATGTAACTTTAGGAAGTTGCCCAACTAATGAAGAATGGTATGGTGTTAATATTGATAATGGCGGTTATGAAACGGCTCGAAGAGGAACCCAGTATCATTATTGTTTCAAATATTCCTATACGGCTGATCGCCAAATATATTATGATATAATTGTTTTTTATAAATTTAATTTACCCATTATTGGTGAGTTAATGACTTTCCAAGTAAATGGGACAACCGAAACTTTTGTCGGGGATTTAAACCGTTATTAGAAAGGATATATAATGAATGTAATTGTTTCAAATAAATATCAAGCATTATTAGCCAGTTTAGATATTGATGTTATCAAAAGTATTAATGGTGAATTTACTGTAGATGAATTAATTGCCCAATTTTCTAACTTTTATTATAATAAAATGATTATCGATATAACAGCAATTAAAGGGTATCAAGATATCAAAGTTATTCAAAATCTATCAGTAAATTTTGATATGTCTAAAGTAATATTATTATTAGATGACTCAGAAACAGTAAATTCTCCAGTTTACTTATCCAGTTTAGTATCGATGGGTATTTATAACTTTGCTACTAATGTTAATGTAATTAAATTTCTAATAGATAATCCTAATACTTATAAAGATGTTGCTAAATTTCATAACATTAGTGGTTTTAAAAAAGCCCCTTTAAATGAAAAAGCCGTTGATAATACCAAAGGTAAAATCGGCCAAAAAATAATTGGTTTTAAGAATGTTACTGAACATGCTGGAGCCACTACATTAGTTTATTTATTGAAATTACATTTAGAAAAATTATATAATGTCAAAGCAGTCGAAGTTGATGGTAATGACTTTATGTATTTTAATGATTCTGATCTTGCTAGTGTCTCTAGTGTATCATTTAATGAATTTTTAAATAATAATAGTAATTGTGATGTTATTTTAGTTGATCTAAATAATAGTTCCGGCGATAATTATTGCAATGATATCATATATTTAATTGAACCGGGGCGAATTCAATTAAATAAATTAATTCGTAAAGATAATGAAATATTTGAAAAATTAAAAAATAAAAAAATAGTTTTAAACCGTAGTGTTTTGACGGATAAAGATGTTGAAGAATTTGAAAAAGAAAGTGGTAGTAAAGTATTTTACAATTTACCATGTTTAGATGATAAATTAGATAATCAACCAATAATTAATGCTTTCTTGTCGGCGTTAGGTTTTAGTAGAGTCGATAATGAAACCGGTGGTGCTGGATTATTTAGTATCTTTAAGTAGGTGGGGGATATGGAATTTTGTTATAAAACAGCCAAAATATGGCAAATAGTAGGTTATGCTTTAGTAATATTAAAGATGTTAATTCCAATAATTATTATAATTCTTGGGATGATTGATTTTGGTAAAGCCGTAATATCAAGTGATGATAAAATTATTAAAGACTCAGCAATTCATTTTGCCAAAAGACTTATTGCTGGTGTTACTATTTTCTTTGTTCCAACTATTATTCGAGTTGTCTTCAATTATATCGGGGAATTTACAGATACAATGCGCAGTGATTATATGGTCTGTGTCAATTGTTTAACTAATCCTGATGACTGTGATACATCTTATCGCGGTGAAATTTTTCCTGATTGACACAAATTTTACCTAAAAGATTGACTTTAGGCGACTTATAGAGTAAAATAAAACTATGAAAGAGAGAGGAGTGCTAATTTATGGGTGTTGAAGGCTTTTGTGCGGAAACAGTAAATATATGGCGTACAGTAGGTTATTTTTTATTAGTATTTAAAATAGTTATTCCAATAATTTTGATTATCCTTGGAATGATTGACTTAGGAAAGGCAGTAATATCAAGTGATGATAAGGCGATATCTAAATCAGTTAAGTCTTTAGCAATGCGTTTGATTGCTGCAGTGGTGATATTCTTCATCCCAACTATCGTATCATTTGTTATCCAACTAGTTGATACATCAGTTGATGATCAAAATGAAGTTTGTGCAAGGTGTATATCCAGCCCTAATGGTGAAACTTGTGATCATGCCTACGATAATTTCATTGACGAAACAGAAGATTAAAAGAACCAACAAAGGTTCTTTTTTAATACCTTAAAAAAACTACCATAACGGTAGTTTTATCTATCTTCATATATTCCAGTATAGGTATAGCCTTCTTTGGTTTTAGAAGTACTCCAGATGTATTCTTTGGTACGATACATATAAGTTGTTGTACATTCCGGATCACTCATTGTATAGCCTTGATATTTATCTTTATTAGCATATGTATCTCTAATGCAATCACTAGTATAAGATACATTAAATTTAATTGGTGTAAAATAAATATATTTTCCTAAAGTATTAGCATAATATGAACTAATTCCGGCATGATTCTTGTAATCAACTGTTACTAAAGTTTTATATATCCCATTACTTTTATAGATATTACCAACACTAAATGAATATTGATAATTATTTAAAGCTGAATTCTTTAATGCTGCGGCATTATTAATATATAAATTATATATTTCCGGATTATTAGTTATATAAACATTTTTATAATTACTCATATAGTTAAAATAATCACTGGAACTAAAATAACTAGCATTAGATATTTTAATTGAGTCAATATCGATATTAGGATCTAAATCTAATAGTTGTAATTCATAAGCATATAATCTATTATCTGGTGAACCATCACTGACATAACCAGTCGCATAATAAGTTTTGGTATTATTTTTACAATAATTATAAGTTGTTGTAGTTACCTTTTTATTTTCATCTCCAGCCTTATCAGAAGTACCAGTTTGCCACTCTGACCATTTATACAATTTATAGTATCTTGTCTTTTCTACTGTTGGTTTATCATTATTGTTGTTTTTATCATTTTCTAATTCTTCTTTACTTGTATAACATTTAAATGCCGTACAATAAACTTTAATAGTTACTGTGGTATTAGATCCACTACTACCGGAGTTATTATTAGAACTACTATTATTATTGTTACTACTATTATTTGAATTATTATTGTTGTTAGTATTGGAATTGTTATTATCACTACCCGAATTATTTGTGTTATTATTGTTGTTATTATCAGCTGGTGGAGTAACTTCTTCTTGATCATCATCGACATAATCAACTTCAATAGTTGTAACGATGAAATCGGACTTATCACCACAATCTAAACTTACCTTTAAAGCATAATTACCATCCGCCGTTTTAGTTGTTTGCACATAACTAGTATCGACATCACATACATGGCCATTATCGGTAAAATCAATTAAGAGTTTTTGATCTATCATTTGTTTTAAAGTTAATTTTTCACTTTCCCCGATATCTTGTGGTAAATTATTAACTGTAAAATGTTCAATCGCCGCTGTTTTCATCAAATTTATATTATCGATATATTCACTGTTTTCCATTGCTACCAGAGAATTATTATTATCACTACGATTTGTAAATCTAGTAATAATAAAACAAATGAGTAAAACAATAACTGCTAGAATCACTAATTTGACGATTAAAGACCCCCAATTAAAACTTAATTTTCTGTTTCCTTCTTCGTACATACTTTGTACCCCCTTTAATATAAGAAAATTATGTTCCTTAAAACTGCCAACATTTTATCATATTTTACGAAAAATGTCAAATATAGGTGTCTAAAAACCGTATTATTTGACGTTAAGTGAATAAATAAAAAATTGGGTTAAATAATAATAGCAAAAGTTGGTAAAAAATGGTTGTGAAAAACAATAGTTCGTGGTAGAATTGATATTGCAGATGTGATAGAATATTTAAGCGAGGTGCAAAAATGGCAAATATAGATCAAATTGTAATTAAAGGGGCGCGCGAAAATAATTTAAAAAATATTGATATTGCGATTCCTAAAAATAAATTAGTAGTTATGACTGGTGTTTCTGGTAGTGGTAAAAGTAGTTTAGCCTTTGATACTATCTATGCGGAAGGGCAACGGCGTTATGTCGAATCCCTATCGGCATATGCTAGACAGTTTATTGGAGTATCGGAAAAACCTGATGTTGATTCGATTGAAGGGTTAAGTCCTTCTATTTCCATTGATCAAAAATCGACGAATAAAAATCCCCGTTCGACTGTGGGAACAATTACGGAAATTTATGATTACCTCCGCCTTTTATTTGCGCGCATTGGGACACCATATTGTCCTAATCATCATATTCCAATAACTAGTCAAAGTATTGAAGAAATGACGGATAAAGTTATGGAATATATGGGTAAACGGGTAACCATTTTATCCCCAATTGTTCATGGGGAAAAGGGAACTCATAAAGATTTATTCGATGAACTAAGAAAAGAAGGTTTTTCCAAAGTTCGGGTTAATGGCCAAATTATGAGTTTAAATGAAGAAATAACACTAGAGAAAAATATTAAAGATAATATTGATCTTGTCATGGATAAAATTACTGTTGATGAATTAGAACGGGGCCGTATTTTTGAAGCCATTGAAGCATCGACGAAAAAAGCAGATGGCAAAGTAGTTATTCTAGTTGATGATGAAGAAATATTTATGAGTGAAAAATATGCTTGTATCAAGTGTAATTATTCGATTCCCGAATTAGAACCGCGCCTTTTTTCTTTTAATGCTCCCTATGGTGCTTGTCCCGAATGTAAAGGTTTAGGAACGAAACTGAAAATTAGTGAAGACTTACTTATTCCTAATTGGGATAAGTCGATTATGGATGGGGGAATTTCAGCGGTTAGTATGGACTCTTCGACTTATTTTACGCAAATCGAAACCGTTTGCAAGTATTATGGCATCGATATGTATGCGCCTCTAAAGGATATTCCAAGGGAAAAACTAAACTATATATTATATGGTACTAATGAGATTATGGAATTTAATTATGTATCCAAAAATGGCAATACTAGGAATGCTCGCAGTACTTATGAGGGAGTCATTCCTGCTTTAGAAAGAAGATATTTAGAAACCAAAAGTGGTTGGATTCGAGAATGGCTCGATGGTTTTATGGTGGAAACAGAATGTCCAGTTTGTAAAGGGAAACGTTTACAAAAATCTGTTTTATCAATTTATATAAATGGTAAAAATATTTTTGATATGACAGATATGTCCATTGGTGATTTATTAGAATTTGTTAAAAAATTAAAACTCACTAATGAACAAAAAGAAATAAGTGAACTTGTTTTAAAAGAAATTATATCTCGGTTAGAGTTTTTAAATAATGTAGGTCTTTCTTATTTAACTCTTACTCGTAGTGCTG
>CALVVK010000050.1 GCA_944363825.1 uncultured Bacilli bacterium
TAAATAAATAACCCCAGTATAAGTTGCAAAACCACCCATTAGAAGAAAAGCCAAAAGGAAAAGAATGATTAAACCCGCATTATTATGTTTCGAAAAATAGAATAATAACTTACTACCATTTTTTTCAACTTTCAAACTTTGAGGTAAATAAACTTCATTATCTTTATCATCAAAACAAATATTTAAAACTTGTTCAATATGCTTTTTGGTTATTTTTAGTTCCCCTTCATACATCGTATCCAAGGTACTTTTAATAACTTCATCTTGCTTTTTAGCATCAAAAAGCATAAATTCTTTTAAATCTATAACTTCTCGATTACTATTGCGCGTAACCTTTTCTTCTTTTTTTCGTGCCATAATCATCCCTCACTATTTTAACAAACTAATTGCTTTTCTTTCTTTTCGTTCAAAATTTTCCACAAAATTTTCAAAATAACTTTTTACATTTTCTATTTCTTTTTGTTTTCTTCTACTAGCCTCTTTAAATTCTCTATTTAAAACGCGCCGAAATTCCGCTTCACTAACGACACCCGAATAAACAAAATCATTAATTAATTTACTAATAATTGCGGCATTATATAATGGCGCTTCATTCTTGGTTTCTCTTAAAGCATCAGTATCGATAAAGAACGCTAAGTCATATTTTTCTTTAATATTACCATCTTTACTTTCCTTAGATTCCGTTTCAATTGAACTCATTGGTTTAATATTATTTTTTTCTAAATATTCCCATAACTCTAAGGCTTTAATAAAGTTAGGTTCTTTTAATATTACATTAGTTTTTCGAATTGGACTCCGAACCGGACTACTTTCTTTTAAACTCTTAATAAATGTTGAAGTCCGAAAAGCCGCAATAACATCCCGAATATGTTCAATTCTCTCTTCTAACGTATGACCATCTTTGGAAGCATCAACTACATCATCAAAATTACTTTCTAAACTCAAACTAATCTTATAGGAAGCCGTAGGTTCCTTTTTTTCTCCCGTATAAGTAACACTATTATGAACTTTCGCATAAGATTTTTGGTCCGATTCATTAAGTTTATTTTGGACAAATGTATAAAGATTATCCACTAAAGACTTAATAAATCTATTTTCATAAAGATCAATAGTTTCTTCCCGATAAACATTTAGTAACTTAAGAGGAATAACTGTCCCATCATCATGAACTTCTTGAATCAAATTCGTATTCTGCGCCAGGTGTCTGATTGATTCTTCCGTTACTACTTTTGTCTTTTCAATCGGTACAATATTTTCTTCTTGCACAATAAACCGGCGCGGATTTCTAATGATATTGTCAAGATATGGTATACATTCTTCTACCATATCTATCCATGAAGTATCACTAACTTTTCTTTCTATATCACTTTTAATAGTTATATCCGAATTAGTAGTCTCTAAGAATTCTTCTATTCTTTCTTTATTTAAATTATTAATATAATCTACTATATTCATATAATCACCTAGATTGTCTTCTTAAGTCTTAATAAATAAGCCTTACATTCTGGCGTATTATCTTTACCAAATAATTTTTCTAAATAATTAATTAAGCCATCTATTTCATCTTTGATATAGGCTAAATTCAATTGTTCAAATTTTCTTAAAATCTTATGGGCAATTAAGTAATCGATTGCTAAAACTTCATCACCACCACAAGCAACAAATGCCGGAACGAATTCTTTTAATTGTTTAACAATTCTATTACCAAATGCTAAACGGAAGTGATCAATTACATATCTATCAAGTTGGGCAACTTTTTCCAAAGTATCATCAGTAACTGGATGTTCCGCCGCGGCTTTATCAAATAAGTCTTGGAAATATTTATAACTGACTTTAAGTGGTTCCGTATCTGGAGCCGAAAATTCTTCACATTTATCATCAATAGCGATTGGCATTGCTCTATCGTATACTTTATCAGTAATCATAAATGTTGAGTCATCGTTATTAATTGTCCCTACATACCACATATTTTCCGGTATTTTTAATTTACCTTCTTCTAATTTAACAGGGTCATGTGGCCATACATTAGGAACAAGTTCTACTTCCCAGTCTTTTTTATTAGGTAATTCCAAAATAGATAACATTTCCGCGAAGTAATATTCAACCCGCGAAATATTCATTTCATCAAGTAATGTAATGTATATTTCATCAGTATATTGGGCTTCATACATTTTTTCTAAGATTTCGGTTTCATTAAATTTCTTGGTAAATTCATTGAAATACCCAAATATTTCCGTTGAGTCCCGCCATGATGGTTGAACACTGGCAACGATGGTTTCATTATCCAAGAATGATCCAAATGCATAAGCAAGGGAAGTTTTACCAGTACCAGAAATACCTTCCAAAATAATCAACTTATTAGATGCAAACGAAGCAATAAATAATCTTATCAAATCGATTTCATAATATAACTTTAACCTTGATGCTGAATAATTTCGAAACATATCGCAAAATTCTTGTAAATTAAAGGTATTATGAATTTCTTCAGATGTTACATCCTTAAATTTAGCATCAACCGAACTAAGTTTAAAGAATCGACTTTCCCCTTCTTTTAATTCATTTTTCACATTACCATTTTCATCATATTCGATTTCCCCATTTTCATTAGTAAGTTCGGCGATTTTCGAATTTTGTCTTTTTAACTTTAGTATTTCATTATTTAATACTTCAATCTCTTCGACTAATCGATCTTCTTTCTTAACATTTCGGCGATATCTTATATATGTTCTAATTGCCCGATATATCAAAAATAAGATAATGAAAAATAATGCTAGCAATAAGATAATCGACAAAATCATTATTACCATGCCTAACCCTGTAAGATCACTTTTATAATCACTAATTACTGTCACATAATTAACGACATTAAACATCTGACCTATACCTTGACCAATCCCCTTAAAAATATTGAGTAACCCTTCAAAGAAAGGTTCCATAAACTTTGTAAAAAATTCTCCATACACACTCATAATTAATCCTCCTTATTCTTTATTACAAACTTTACACCTTTTTTATCCCATGCATATTTGTTTTCTTCATTATTCTTTAAAAACTCATCTGTAACTATTAATTCCGTATTATAATTAAACTTATTATCATTAACATTTTCGGTATCTTCATATAAATAGATTACATCAATACCCCGTTTGTTTATTTCTTGTAATGCTGCATTATAATCGGCTTCTTTATAAAAAGGAATCAATATTTTAATATATTCTTTAGCATACTTATTATTAAATACATTTAAGATATTCGCCTTTTTATTAAATACTTCTTCGATATCAATTAAATATGTCTTAGTATCCCGATTACTAATTAATTCTTCTAATAAATGAACTAGTAACAAATCATAAGAAATAGCCAGTAACTTTGGTTTATAACTATTCTTTACATCATTAACTATATTAGTATCAAAATTATCTAACCCAGCAATATTATACTGAAGTTCTACTTTATAATATACCGGATTTTGGGTATAAGCATAATACTTATTATAACAATTATCATCTAAGAAATAGGCAAAAAATTTCTTATCTTCCTTGATATTCTTTTTAATCGTCTCAAACAAATCATTTATTCGCACCCGATCACTTACAAAAACTTTTAGTATATTAGTTTTTTCTAAATAACTTAAAAGATATCTAAACTTACTTTTAGTATCCCCAAAATTTCCATCGACAACATTTGTAGCAATATCTAAATAACAAGCCGTACAAATAATAACTGAAAGTAAGAATGTTTCATTCTTTAAAGTACTTATCATTCTTTGCTCATTATTAGCCTTACAATATTCAATAATTGCTTTTAAAACATTATTGATATTGTCATTAGAATATAAAATGGGATTATCACGATGATTATTGTTAACAAAATAATAATCTGCCGCATAGATGGCAATTATTTCTTTACATTTAACATTGAATTCTTCCTTTTTACTCCACATTTTGTTATCTTCTAAGGTTATCAAAGATTCAAGTATTTTAGCATATTCTAAAATATCTTTTTTCTTTTTTTCTACATATTTATCGATAACACTTAAACTCATCTATGTCACCTAACCTATTCTTTCTAAATTATACCAAACTAAAAAACTATTTGCAATATGCCATTTACTTATTTTTAAATATTCTTGCATATTTAACTAACTTAAGGTAAAATAATAATAGAAAGAAGGTAGTTTTGATGAATAGTAACCCTTATAATTTAGAAGTAGGAAAAAAGCCAATAAATCCTCCAGATATTTCTTTATATCCGACCAAAAAAAGGAACCAAGAAATTCCCGAAGAATATAAAAAAGCGTTAAAAAATTCAGTTGCTGTTCCTAATAATACCCAAAATTATTTTGAACAGTATACAGTCGAAAAAGAACTTTATAAAAAAAGAAGAGGATTAAAACCAAAAAGTACTTTATTTAAAACCCTAGCAGCAATTACGGCAATTGGTATTTTAATTGGTTTTACCCCCAAAATAGTTAATGAAATAAAAAGACAAAACTTTGTATCGGAAGTGGCTGATGAAGTTACTGATAACATTATTTATAATGTTAATGGCACCTGGGATTATCGCCCAACTTGGATAATTGCGAAAGGTGTTTTAGACACTAACAAAAATATTGATATTGACACGCGAATTTACAGTTGTTATGAAAGGTTAAATCCTTACAAAAAAAATACTTATATGAATTCCATTATGGCCGAAATGCAAAAAGAAGTTTTAAGAAATCCCGAAAAATATAGTGAAGCTGAAATTAATGCTTGTAACTTTGCAACATTTGATGAATACATTATGCATTATGGTCTTGAAAAAGATGAATATTTATCTTTAATGCAAGACGTAACTAAGGCTTATGCTAATAATGACTTAGACCGTGTTAGTGAATTACTAAGTGGATTAAAAGGAGGAAGTCGTTAATGGAAAGTGTTGAAGTAATTGATATTAATGGTAAAACTTTTATCGTGGCTGATGAAATAATAATTGATGGCATTAAATATGTTTATTTAAATAATGAAAATGATTTTTTAGATTTTATGATTTGGAAAGTTCAAATCGAAAACGAAGAAGAATATATTGTAAAGTTAGATAGCGAAGCAGAATTTAATAAAGCCTTACAAGTATTTAGTGAAAAACATCAAGACACACTTGATGAAATTTAAAAACATCCCCAACGGATGTTTTTTTACTCGAGTTTTATTGTAAGACTCATATTTGCTAAATCTAGGATAGTTCCTTCCCCAATACTTTGTTCCATTACATACCCATAACCACTGTATTCGAAGTTTAAACCAATTAAATTACAATAATTTTTGACATCATTTAAACTCCAGCCTAACATATTAGGCATAGTAATATTGGTATAATTGGTAACTAAAAATAATTTACCATTTTCTAAAATAGGATTATTTTTTAAAGGGTATTGATCAATTATATATTTGCCATCACCGATAACTTCCACGGCAATATTTTTATTTTCGAGCATTGTTGTAACACTACTAACATCTTTACTCAAGTAATTATCGGCATTTATTACTTTACTTAAATCAACTTCTTTGGTTTCATCAGTTAATTTAGCATGCTTAGCAATTTCTTCGATAGCACTAGTTACAACACTAGCAAAATTACGTGATGATCCTTCAATATGGCGAGCCGCAACATAAACGATATATTCGGGATCTTCTTCCGGAAATATTCCTGCAAAAGAACGGATAGTATCATATTCACCTGTTAAGTAACCACCACTCGCCGAGGCAATCTGCGCCGTTCCTGTTTTCCCCATCAAACTTAGACCTTCGATTTGCCAATAACTTGTTAAACCTTCATAAACCATCTTATGCATTAATTCCTGCATTTTTTCAACCGTTTGACTACTATAAACGCTACTGACAACTGTTCTTTTACCTTCATAAGTAACATTACCTTCACTATCGACAATTTTATCGACAATATAAGGTTTTATCACATTGCCATCATTAGTCATACTACTTAAGGCTTGCAACATTTGAATTGGGGTTACACTAATACCTTGGCCAAATGATGAACTAGCCAACTCCGATTTATAAACTACTTCCATATCCCCCGCGACTTCATTAGCAAGTTCAATTTTCGTTTTCTTTCCAAAACCTAAAGTATCATAATAATCTGGTAGTTTTTTATCCCCATTTTCTAGTAATCGAAACGCTAAAGTTGTCGCGGCCACATTAGATGAATAAGCAAAACCAGTATCAAAAGTTATTTCTCCCCAGTCAGTTTCCGAATCACTGATTACCGTTTCGGAATCGACTTGAATTGAACCAGACATATATACTTCATCGCCATCATATAACCCTTCCTCGATAGCAGAGGCAAAAGAAAATATTTTCATAACACTTCCAGGTTCATACTGATAACTGACTAAAGGATTCATATAACTAGTAATTGTATTAGTATCATTAGGATTAAAATTCGGACTAGTTGCACTAGCAACAATTGCTCCTGTCTTTGCATCCATTACGGTGAAAATTGCCCATTCGGTATTATAAGTATCTTGCAATTCCCGAACAGCATTCTCCGCTTTATTTTGAATATCAAAATCAATTGTTAAATAAATATCTGACCCATCAACAGCCTCAACCGTATCTTCAGGTGTATTAGGAATACGATAATTACTCGATGTATATTTTAAATATTTTGTATTACCATTAGTTCCTGATAAAATATCATCATAATATCCTTCAATACCTAATTCACCAACTAACTTACCTTCTTCATTTTCTTTAGCATAGCCAATTATATAAGATGCAAATGTTGAATTACGGTAATATCTTTTTTTTGAATCACTGATAAAATCAATCCCCGGCAGTTCTAATTCCGCAATAGTACTTTTAAGTACCTCAGTAATTCCTCGTCCCCCCGGACCAAGTTCTACTTGATAAGCATCCCGATTCAATAACTCTAAAATTCGCTCTTTACTCATATTTAAAAGGGGAGCCAAAACTTCCGCGGTATGTTCTTTATCAACGACATGCCTAGGATTATCAGCATCCGTTGTTCTACTTTCATCGAGATAAGCAATTACGGTATAAGCATTGACAGTTGTTGCTAAAACCTCCCCATTAGCATCATAAATATTGCCCCGATTAGCATATAAAGTCTGTTCCGTTGTCGTAATCGATGCCGCTTTTGCCTGAAGATCTACCCCATCAACTTCACTACTTAAAACAATATATGAAAGTTTACCAATAGTTGCTATAAATAAAAAAGCAACTATTAAAATAATAATTTTCGATATTTTAACCGTCGCTCTTTTTTTCATTATTCATCCCCTATTCTGTAGCAATAATCTTAATATTATCATTGATATACGAAAGTCCAAATTCTTCCGCAATTTTTTGAATATTTTCCAAACTTGCTAATTCATCAACTTGCATTGCTAAACTTTGATTAACAAGTTCTTGACTATCGATATTACTTTTTAATTTTTCAACTTCATTATTAGTTTCACTTAATAAAGAACTAGTATAAACACTAAACATTGGTATGGCCAGTAATAAACATACTAAAATGCCATACATAAATTTTTCTCCTTTAAGTAATTTTATTTTCTGTCCATTTTTACTAGCCATATTCTCATATCCTTTCTATTATTCGTAATTTAGCACTAGCACTACGACTATTTTCTGCTAGTTCCCTACTGCTAGGTACGATAACTTTTTTATTTACTATTTTTACAAGTGGCTTATAACTTTCTGGAATATCTACCAAACCAGCCACTATTTCATCAACTTCACTATATTTCTTAAATATGTTTTTAACAATCCGATCTTCTAGGGAATGGAAAGTAATAACACTTAATCTTCCCCCTTTTTTTAAGAGCCTTATTGCTGCTGGTAAAACTTCCTCCAACACTTTTAGTTCATTATTTACTTCAATTCTTAAGGCTTGAAATATTTTTCTTTCCGGATGTTGTTTATAAAAGTAATTAGCCCCAACAGCCTTTTTTATTACTTCTACTAAATCTAATGTTGTTGTTATACTTCTGCGATTAGCAACAATTTTCTTTGCAATAACACCACTCATTTTTTCTTCCCCGTAATGCCAAAATATTTGTTTTAACTCCTCTTCACTATAAGTATCAATAATATCTTTAGCACTACGACCACTACTAGCCATCCGCATATCTAAAGGACCATCTTGCATGAATGAAAATCCGCGACTTGCCTCATCTATTTGTGGTGAGGAAAAACCTAAATCAAAGATAATTCCATCGACACTAGTAATGCCCACATTTTGTAAAACATCAACCATATTTACAAAATTGGTATTAAATACTTGGAAATTCGATCCAACGGTTTTTAAAAGTTCCGTTGCATATGCAACAGCCTCAGGATCTTGGTCGAAGGCGAATAGATATCCCCTTTTTATTCTTTTTAATATTTCTATAGCATCTCCGGCATATCCCACAGTTGCATCAACATATACCCCATCCTCTTTAATATTGAGTGAATTAATTAGTTCATCTTTCAAGACACTATAATGTTTCATTTGGTACCTCAAATAAATGCTCTGCAATATCTTCTAGTTGTTCGGAATTATCATCCATAAACTTATTAAATGCATCTTCACTCCATATTTCTAATCGGTCATTAACGCCGATTATAACGCATTCTTTAGTTAAACCGGCGTAACTAACCAACGGGGAGGTAATGTTTATTCGACCACTTTTATCGAACTCACAAACAGTAGCGCCAGA
>CALVVK010000051.1 GCA_944363825.1 uncultured Bacilli bacterium
ATTTACTTCGACATTGATATATTTATCATCAACTAAAACTAAACAATCTAATACTTTCTTTCTAGTTTTTTCTGTTTGTTGTAAGTATTGCTTCTAAAAACTTTTTCCCTTCTTCTCCACTATTAGCAATTGTTTTAAAAACCCGATCACTCGTACCATTATAAAATTTTTGTGTATCAGCATCATTTGACATATGACAAAACCCACCTTTCATAATAATTTTTATAATTCGAATTACAAGGAAATATTTCCTTGATTAATTAACAAGCACACAATAAAACTATAGTCCGTAGGAGATGGTGTCTAGTTTTGTCGAAAGATAAAAACTGCTTAGATTTCTCTAAACAGTTATTTATCTAGTTTAATACCTAATTCTTTTAATTGATCTTCATCAACAATATTTGGGCATTCACTCATTAAATCACTAGCACTAGCCGTTTTTGGGAAGGCAATAACATCACGGATATTATCAGTTCCTGTTAAAAGCATGGTCAAGCGATCAAGCCCAAATGCTAACCCTCCATGAGGTGGTGTACCATATTTTAGGGCATCAACGAAGAATCCAAATTTATTTCTGATATCTTCTTCTGTTAGTTCTAGGGCTTTAAACATCTTTTCTTGAACGGCTTCATCATGAATACGGATCGATCCCCCACCCGCTTCATAACCGTTGATTACTAAGTCATAAGCCTTAGAATAACAATTCGCTTTATCAGTTAGGAGTTTGTCAACATCTTCATCTTTTGGTGATGTAAAGGGGTGATGCATAGCCATAAACCTGCCTTCTTCTTCACTCCATTCAAAGGCTGGGAAATCCGTAACCCATAACAATTTACAGGTGTCTTTAGGAATTAAATTTAAGTCTTTGGCTAACTTGTTACGTAAAGAACCAAGGGAAGTTTTAACAATACTATATTTATCACTAACAATAAAGATGATATCATTGTTGGTTATTTCTAGTCTTTTTATTAAGGTTTCTTTTTCTGTTTCACTTAATAATTTGGCAATAGAACCTGTTAATTCATCTTCCATTTTTAGGTAAGATAGACCTTTGGCTTGATAAGTTTTAACATAATCAGTTAATTTATCGATATCCTTGCGGGAATACTTACTAGCACAGTTCTTGGCAACAATGGCATTAATAATTCCCCCATTATCTAAATTACTTTGGAAAAAACCAATATTTGTCTTATTAAATATATCACTAATATCTTGGATTTCCATGCCAAATCTTAAGTCTGGTTTATCAGATCCGTACTTATTCATTGCTTCGTTATAAGGCATTTTGGCTAATGGTAACTCGATATCAATTCCTTTAACTGTTTTAAAAATATGGGCAATTAACTTTTCCGCTAGATGCATAACATCATCTTCAGTTACAAAAGACATTTCTAAATCGATTTGGGTAAATTCCGGCTGGCGATCGGCACGTAAATCTTCATCCCGAAAACACTTAGCAATTTGAAAGTACCGCATTACGCCCCCAACCATTAAAAGTTGTTTAAAAATCTGTGGGGATTGGGGTAAGGCATAGAATTTCCCTTTATTTACCCGGGATGGCACCAAATAATCGCGAGCACCTTCGGGAGTACTTTTGCAAAGGACTGGGGTTTCAACTTCGATAAAACCTTCTTTATCTAAAAAGTTCCTAGTTGCTAAAGTAATTTTATGCCGCATTATTAAATTATTACTCAAAGTACTTCTTCTTAAATCTAAGTAACGATACTTAAGACGGGTATCTTCTAAGGCGGTTGTGTTATCACTAATTTCAAAAGGGATTTCTAAAGATGTATTTAAAATAACTAAGTCAGTTACTTCAATTTCTATTTCCCCAGTTTGAATATTTTTATTGGTTTTTTCTCTTAAAACAACTTTTCCTTGAGCCTTTATAACATATTCACTTTTAAGACGACTCGCAACCTCATAACTAGGACTATTTGGTCTAATAACTAATTGAATAATACCAGAGCGATCCCGTAAATCGATAAAAATAACCCCACCGAGATTTCTAATTTTGGCTACCCAACCATTTAAAGTTATTTCTTCATTAACATTTTTACTATTATAATCAGTATTAAATTTCATATTATCACCACTTTCATTTATTTTTAAATATCCAAAACTTTTGAATTAAAAAATTACTAATAAATATTAAAATATCAATTATTACTTTAATAACTGTTGCATTAAAATGCAAAATACTATAAATAAATTCTACTAATAAACTAGAAATAGTTATATTAATAAGGACTAATAAAAAGTACTTAAATATGGCTTTTTTATCTTCTTTTTTATATTTAAATACAAAGTATTTATTTAAATAATAATTAACTAAAGATGAAACAAATCTAGCCAGAAATGAGGAAAAAACTATTGCATAGGGAATACTAGATGTTAGCATTAAAAATATATTAAATAAGGTAATATCAATTACAAATGATATTAAAGCCGAAGTTATGTAAGTTATATAAGTATGCATAATTACATCTCTAAAATAATTGTTACGGGGCCATCATTTAATATGGCTACTTCCATATCAGCCCCAAATATTCCTGGTTTAGTTTCAACATATTTATTTAATTCAGCATTAAAACTTTCATATAAATGAATAGCATCATGGCCATTTAAGGCTTTAATATAGGATGGTCTATTACCACTAGTGGCATCACCATATAATGTAAACTGGGATATCGATAAAATAGAACCACCGACATCTAAAATTGATTTATTCATAACTCCAGCCTCATCATCAAAAATCCGCAATTTGGCGATTTTTCTAGCCATTTTAGTTATCGTTTCTTGGTTATCACCTTGAGTAAAGCCAACAAGTAATACTAATCCTTTATCTATTTCATTTACTAATTTGTTATTTACACTTACTTTACTATATTTACTTCTTTGGACTACTACTTTCATAAATCTCCTAATTCAGGGAATTAGTAACATCAAATACATTATTTAATTTTAAAATAGCATTTGTTATAGTTTCTAATTCTTTTTTATCTTTAATTCGGATATTTAATTCATAAACTATGTTATCTTTTTTATCAATTGTTTTACATGATCTAACTAAAGAATCATGTTTACCAATTTCGGTAATTATTTCTGCTAGCATATCTTTAGTATCTTTAATTGCCACATATATATTTGTATAATAATAATTAGTACTATCTTTATTCCAAGTAACATTTATTAAGCGATGACTATCTAAATTAACATTAGGGCAATTTTTCTTGTGAACACTAATTCCTTGGCCTTTAGTGATATAACCAATGATATCATCACCTTTAACGGGCATACAACATTTAGCAATATTGACCATGATATTGGGAATACCCTCAACTAAAATATCACTTTTATAATTGATATTTGGTAAAACTCTTTTTCTTTCTACTAAGATATCTTCGACATTATGTTTATCATTGCTAGCAAGATTAATGATGTAACCAGCGGTATATCTTAAAGAGCCAATGGCTAAATAAATGTCATCTAGATCTTTTAGTTTTAAGTCTTTGGTAATCTTGTTGATAGCATCAGTTGTTAATATTTCACCAAAAGCCATTTTACGTTTTCGCAGTTCTTTTTCTAAAATATCTTTACCCTTAGCAATATATTCTTCTTTATCTTTTTTACTGAAATACGCTTTAATTTTATTTTTGGCTTGATTAGTTTTAGCAATATTTAGCCAATCTTTATTCGGGGTGGCAGAAGCATTAGTTTTAATATTTACCACATCATCATTTTGAAGTTCATAAGAAAGAGGAACTATTTGATCATTGACAATGGCCCCAACTGTGGTGTCACCGACCTTAGAGTGAATGCGGTAAGCAAAATCGATTGGGGTTGAACCAACTGGTAGTTCAATGACATCACCTTTAGGTGTATAGGTATAAATAGAATCCGCAAAGATATTGGTATTAACAGCATTTTCAAAATCGATATCGGATTCATCAATGCTCGATTCAATGACATTACGAAACATTTCTAGTTTTTGTTCCATAATACTTTGAATTTTCTTAGTGCCTTTTTCTTTATATGACCAATGACTGGCTACCCCTTTTTCGGCGATTTCATCCATTTCATAGGTCCGAACTTGGATTTCAAATACTTTCCCTTCCACACCAAAGACGGTTGTGTGCAATGATTGATACATGTTTTCTTTGGGACTGGCAATATAATCTTTAAAACGTTTTGGCATTGGCCGAAACCGCGAATGAATTAAACCAATGACTTGATAACATTCCGCCTCGGTATCGACGAAGACCCGTAAGGCTAAAATATCATAGATTTTATCCCATTCTTTACCGTTATTTAACTTATTATAAATACTATATACACTTTTAACCCGACCTTTAATTTCGAATTTTATTCCGGCATCTGTTAGAAGTTCCATAATCGTTTCTTTCATTTCTTCTAAGTAACTGTCGAGTTCCGCAACAGTATTATTTAGTTTTTCTAAGATATCGTTATAAACATCGGGTTTTAAATAATATAAAGATAAATTTTCTAATTCACTTTTAATCGAATTAATACCAAGACGATGGGCAATTGGGACTAAAACTGTCATTGTTTCATTGGCTTTTTCTTTCTGTTTAGTTTTATCAATAGCCCAATTAGTCCGCATGTTGTGAAGCCGATCGGCTAGTTTAATGTATAAAACGCGGACATCTTCGGCTAGACCAACAAGAATTTTTCTTAGGTAAATAATTGATGATTCATTATTGTCCGGTAGTTCTAATTTATTGATCTTGGATACCGAATTAACAATCTTAGCCACTTCTTCGGAAAACTCATCTTTAATATCATCATAGGTCATATTACCATTATTGATAACTTCGTGAAGAAGGGAGGCAATAATAGTTGTATCATCAACATTAAGATCCATTAGTATCTTGGTAACTTCCAAAGGATGAGTAATAAAATCATCCCCACTAAGGCGTTTCATGCCCTTATGTTCTTCTTTGGCTCGAAGGTAGGCCCGTTTTATTTCGTCATAATTTTCCCGCTTTTTAAGTCTTGTTTCTAATTCTTCAAATGTAATTGTGTCTATTTTAATCACCTCAATATTTTTTTAATGTGCCACATATACTTATTATATAACAAATTAAGGCAGATTTAAAGGAGATAAATGATGCAAAAAAATATTTTTATTAGATCAACAATCATTTTAATTCTAAGTGGTTTATTTACAAAAGTTATCGGTTTTGTAATAAGAATAGTCTATACTCGAATTATTGGTCCTTATGGTATTAGTTTGTATACTATTGCTACTCCCACTTATTCTCTTTTACTCACAGTTGCAACACTGGCGATACCGATATCTATTTCTAAATTAGTTGCTGAGAATAAAGGACGAAGTATTAGAATATTGACATCGGCTGCAGCACTTATATTAGGGATAAATTTAATATTAATTATCATTATCCTTCTTACTCATAATTTTATTGCAACTACCCTTTTAAAAGAACCACTGGCTGGTCCAATTTTAATGGCCATGGCTTTAACTTTACCATTTGTTTCTATTTCGAGTGTTTTAAAAGGATATTTCGCCGGCAAGCAAAATATGTTGCCCCACGCTACTAGTAACATTATTGAACAAATTATAAGGCTAATAATAATTGTTATAGTTTTACCCATCCTTATGGATAAAGGAGTTATGTATGCCGTAATTGGTTTAATTTTATTAACAATTGCATCAGAAATATCTAGTATTATTGTCTTTTTCTTCTTTTTACCACGGAAAATTAATTTAAGAACTAATATAAGTCCGAGTATCGATAATATAAATAATATTTTAGATATCTCTATTCCAACTGTATCTAGTAAAATAGTTGGTAATATTGGATATTTCTTTGAACCAATTATTTTAACTAATTTACTTTTATTATGTGGTTATAGTAATTCTTACATCTTGGCGGAATATGGTGCTTATAATGCTTATAGTATTTCGCTACTTACGATGCCTTCATTTTTTATTGCAGCAGTTGCTACTTCTCTACTCCCGGAGGTAAGTAAATTTCATGCCATGGGTAATAAAGAAATGGTTAAAAGACGAATTAAACAAGGTATGTTATTTGCTTTATTGATTGGTCTAATTTTTTCAATTATTATATTTGCTTTTCGGGATCCGTTATTATTTGCTCTTTATAAAACAACAATTGGGAGCAAATATATCAAAATACTTGCTCCAGTATTTGTGTTGTTTTACTTAGAAGGAGTTCTAAGTTCTTCCCTCCAGGCCTTGGGACACGCGAAAACGACGATGAAAATATCTTTGTGGGGTGTAATCATTAAATTACTAGTCTTAAGTGTATTATCTTTATGCCACATTGGTATTTATAGTTTGGTTATTTCCGAAATAGTCAATATTTTATTTGTTGTATCGTTGAATTACAGATGTTTAAAGAAGTGTTTAGATTAATGTTCAATACAAAAACAAGTCGAAATTGACTTGTTCTAAAATATTTATAATGCCATAATCTTATCAATTGATAGACCCGTACACTTAGCAATTATGTCATTAGCAATACCACTTTTCTTCATATTGCTAGCAATGTTATTTGTACTTTGAGCAACACCTTGGGCCACTCCTTGGGCCATGCCCTGGGCCATTCCAGTATTTGTGGCTTCTTCGATGGCATATGCTTTTATTTCTTCAAATTCTCGCTCTAATCTTTCTTTGGCAGTCAGTTGCACTGGAATCTTGCCATCTTTAATTTGTTTTCGGTACTCATCTACTTTCATTAAAACATCATCTCCTTTAATAAATTCTCTTATTATATTTTCTTCTTCCCGAGTTACATATAAATATGTGAGTCTTCTCTCTAATTTACTTGTTGCAAACTTATTATAGCATCTTTCTTCTCCATTTACAAGATTAAATTCTCTTATTTGCATTGTATCTGTATATGTTACTTTATCATTATTCATAAACAGATAACTGGTATCAAAGTCTTTTATACCTTTCTTAGTTTCTTTAAAGGAATTGATATTAACTAAGATAGCAGTTGTATCATTAAATTGATTACTTATATCTTCATAATAATAATCATATACAATACCTAAATACAATAATTTATTAGTCCGTAAATTGTGATAATAATACTTATTCATCTCAAAAATTAAATAAGTCTTATCGACCGCTACAATAACGTCACTGCGATATTCATTTAATTTAGTATTTCCAAAAACGGAATCAATATATTTCATGTTTTTGAAAACGTAATCATAATCTAAATTAAGAATATCACTCACAATACTGGCAACAAAAAAGCGTAAATTCTTTGACTTAAAGACATATTTGAAACGTCCATCATAAGTTAAGTTACCATCTTTTTTGGCATCAGACATACTTTTTCCCTCCTTTCTTTAAAATTTTTAACAAAATATTAACTAGTCATGGCATGTTACCAAAACCTCCCTTCACTATATATATACACGTGCTACCCCCCGATTTCCTTTTTTTTGATTAAAAGTTCTCAAATAAAGACATTATTTCAATATAAAAAACTGATAAACTATCAGCATTGATATATTTATCAGTTCTATATTAACTTTTGTATCACCTTTATTTGACGGCTTACCGATGTTTGCTACCATACATTCCAATAACCGCGGAATAAATATTTTCTTATCCTAAACTCACCCGAAAAGGAAAATATTGCGAGCCATTACCGGAGGTTAGTGCGACATTAGACTTTAGGTAAAAGGACGGTCACACGCCACTGTAACCGTCAACGGCGCTACCAAGCACATAGCCTGTAAGATCTACGAAGTACGCAAAGTTCGTAGTATCCGACCTGCGAGTAATTGTCCAGTCATAAAGTCCCATATACATCCAGTTGTTGCTTGTTGCCGTACTATTATTATAAACACTTAGAGCTATTGCCCAAGCATTAGGACCGGCAGCATATCCATAATCACTGACATACATTAAACCAATTTTTGCACTATACGTTGTATTTGCTACCGGGTTAAATATTTCATTTATATATGTATTTTTTACTGTTACATCTCGTATATTTTGATATGTATTTCCTCCGACTTTCCGAATTACGAGAAGATAAAGATCTTTATCAAAAACATGTTGCGGAATTTTTAAATATGTCCCAAACTGGATATTCACAATATGAAACCGAAACCAATGATATACCAACTGACGTATTAAAAAAACTGGCCAATTTTTATAATACTAGTATCGATTATCTTTTATATGAAACTGATGAGAGAAAACCTTATCCGAAATCAGTTATGAAAAAATCCCAAGATAAATAATTATCTGGGATTTTTTTAATCTTCTCTATCAATATTATTGAATAACTCATCGTCAAAAAATTCTTTCAAGGAAATATTTAAGCCATCACAGATTCTTACAATTGTAAGTAATTTGGGATTACTAGAATTTCCATCAATAATATTTTGAACGGTACTCTGAGTTAAACAACAGATTGTTGCTAAACGATTGATAGATATGTTTTTTTCTGAGCAAATTTTCAATAATTTTTTAGCAACAGCATCATTCAATTTCATTTAAACCACTCATTATTATAGTGTAACAATAAGTGGCACTTTATCCATAACCGCACAAGGTTAAATTGCACAAACAGAACAAAAGTCAAACAAGTTTGACTAACCTTGTATCACTACAAGGATTTTTCTACTTCACAGAACCCTTTGGGTT
>CALVVK010000052.1 GCA_944363825.1 uncultured Bacilli bacterium
AGGTGGTGGTTATTTAGGTAATGATGGAACTGTTTCTAGTTATGGCGTTGCCGCTGGCGGTGGAAGCCAAACGGCTGGTGGTGCTGCTGGCTACCGCGGTTATGCCGGTTCCTTTGGTCAAGGAGGAAACGGTATTCACGATCAGACTGCTGGTGGGGCATCAGGTGGTGGCGGTGGCTACTATGGCGGTGGCGCTGCTGGTCATTCTGCTCCCGGCGGTGGTTCCGGTTATATCGGTAATGCCCGCTTGATATCTGGTAATGGTATTACTAAAAGCATGTATTGTTACAATTGTGCAACTTCCAATGCTGCCGATACCCTAACTTATTCAGTAACTACAGTATCGGCAACTGCTACTAGTAATACTGCTAAACAAGGTAATGGTTATGCTAAAATAACTTATCTTGGTGAGACCTTAAATTAAGGAGTAATTATGAATTGTAAAAGATGTGGAAAACCGCTCCCAAATAGGGGCATAACCTGTAAATTTTGTGGTGCTTTAATGGATCAAGAACAAATTGAATATCAAAAGAAAATGAATGATAAACATCAAGAGCGCATTGAATTATTAAGTGAAAAATACGGCCATGAAAACAAAGTTGAATACCGTGGCCAGAAAGAAAATAAAGTTTTAGGCTTAGTAGTTATTGTAGTTGTCCTTTTATTTTTAATAATATTAACCATACTAGTTAATGTAATAAAATAAAAGGTGATAATAATGATTTATATTTGTTTAAAAATATTTTTGGCAAGAATAGTTGATGTAAGCCTCGGCACAATTAGAACGGTTCTAGTTGTGAAGGGCAAAAATATTACACCTGCTGTTGTTGCTTTTTTTGAGGTTTTAATTTGGTTCTATGCCGCTAGAGAAGCCTTAAATACGGAAATAGATTCGATTCTAATTCCCGTATTTTACGCCGGTGGCTATGCCACAGGAACCTACATTGGTACATTTATCTCTAATCACTTCGTCGAAGGACTCATTGGGGTTGAAGTAATAACTAAAGCAACAAAAGAACCAAAAATGCTTAAAGAAATCCGAGCTAATGGCTTTGGGGCATCCGTAATAGACTTAAAAGATACTCATGAAAAAACTAAAAAAGATATGTTAATCATTCATTTAAATAAAAGTAAATTAAAAAAATTAACTAAAATAATTCGGAAAAATGATCCCGATGCCTTTGTCGTTATTAAAGAAAATAAATATATTCAAAATGGCTTAATCAAGTAGCCAAAATTCGACACGAGATACTCTTGTTAAGGGTATTTATTTCTGCTATAATGGGCTTGTAAATGTTATTTGGGGGGATTGGAATTATTTGCGAAACCTTATGTATAATCCTTTTGTATTGTTTATTTTAGCGTCAGTTGTGAGACCCTTCCAAACATTTATATTATAAAATGCTAATCTATTTTAGCATTTTTCATTTGATTTTTTAGTAAAGTGTGATATAATTTAATTGCAAATTTAAGTGGGCAGAAAATCCCACTTTTATTATTAGTTATTAAGGAGGCGTTATGCAAGAAAAATTAGCAAAATTAAAAATTGATTTACAAGAAGTATTGGCTGATAAGGAAATTATCGTCGATGATATTACTTTTGAAAAAAAAGGTAACTATAACTTTTTAACGGTTACATTAGACAAAGTTGGAGGAATTGATTTAGAAACTATAGTTGAGGCAACAGGAGTTGTTGATAAAGTAGTTGATGCCGCCGATATAACTGATGATAGTTTTATTATGGATGTAATAAGTAAAGAAAGAGGTTAGATGATGAATAGTAAAGAATTAATAAAAGCCCTAGATAATCTAGTGGCCGAAAAAAATATTAGTCCTGATGTAGTTTTTGAAGCCTTACAACTTGCCCTGCAAACCGCGTACAAGAAAAATTTTAATTCGAAAACTAATGTCCGGGTCGATATTAATCGCGACACTGGCGAAATTAAAGTTTATTCATATTTAGTAGTTGTCGATGAATATGATGATGGTGAGGAAGTCGTTGATGAAGAAGGTAATGTTAAAAGATTAGAACCAAAAATTAATCGCGATGCCCAAATTCTTTTAGAAGATGCCCAAAAAATTGTTCCTGATATCAAAGTGGGTGAAACTATTGAAAAAGAAGTGACACCATCCGATTTTGGTCGGGTTGCTGCGGGTACTGCCAAACAAGTAGTTATGCAAAAGATTCGGGAAGCCGAAAAAGTCGGTATTATTGAAGAATTCGCCGACAAACAAGATGAATTAATGATTGGCATGGTCGCTCTAGAAGATCAAAGAAACTACTATATCGATTTAGGTCGCACCCGTGGAATACTTCCGAAGAAAGATATTATTCCGGGTGAAAAAATTGTTATGGGTTCAAATATCAAAGTCTACATCACAAAAGTAGAAAATGGCCCTAAAGGACCAATAATTAAATTATCACGTAAGAACTATGGCTTTGTTAAAAGATTATTTGAACATGAAATTCCAGAAGTAGCAAACGGTACAATTGTTTTGCAAATGGTTGTCCGCGAACCCGGTATTAGAAGTAAAGTTGCTGTCTATTCAACTAATGATAAAATCGATCCAATCGGCGCATGTATTGGAGAACGCGGCAGCAGAATTGCGGGCATTCTAAAAGAACTAAATGGTGAGAGAATCGATATTGTTCCTTATAGCGAAGATCCAGTCGAATTCATTAAAAGTGCTATGACTCCAGCGAAAGATGTTATCGTTAGTATCCCTGATCCAACTAAGAAAAATGCTTTAGTAATAGTTCAGGAAGATAACTTATCCCAAGCCATCGGTAAAGGAGGCAGTAACATCAAACTTGCCAGTCGTCTTACTAGATACAAATTAGAAATAAAAACAATGGAAGAAATAAATAAAGCAGGTAATAGTTAATGAAAGTAAGAAAAATACCAATGCGTACTTGTATAGTAACGAAAGAATCATTACCAAAAAAAGACTTAATAAGAATAGTAAAAACTCCCGAAGGTAATGTAATAATTGATGAAACTGGCAAAAGCAATGGGCGGGGTGCTTACTTAAAAAAAGACTTAGAAGTAATAAAAAAAGCCCAAAAAAGTAAAGTATTAAATAGAGCATTACAAATAGAAGTGCCCGATAATATTTATCTAGAACTAGAAAATATGATAAAATAAATATAGATAAGAAAGGAAAGTGATAACATGACTGTTAGTGACTATGCTAAAGATGTTAATTTATCAGTAGCGGAAATATTAAAAAAGTGTAAAGAGTTAGGAATAAATGTTAATAATGCTACTGATGAACTTACAGATGATGATATTATTTACCTAGATAATACCATTAATCTAATCAGTACAGATGAAGGATTAACTTTTGAAGAAGAAGATAAAATCGATGATAAAGTTGATGAAATATTAACTGCTAGTCCTTTTGATAAGGAAATGAAAGAAAGTGTTAGTAAACAAAAGTTAAAGAAAAAAGATTCAAATAATAATAAAAATGAATTTAATATTCTAAAAAAAGAAATGTATAAACATAAAAATAAGCTTATGAGTAATGTAACTGATGATAGTATAGTTATATATAAAAATGGCATGAGTGTTAAAGATCTAGCAGAAGCGTTAAAAGTTAATAGTACGGATGTAATCAAGAAATTAATGCAACTAGGTTTAATGCTTAATTTAAATCAAAGTATTGATTTTGAAAATGCCGAAATTATTGCTCTTGATTATGGTAAAACATTAAAAAGAGAAGAAACGCAAGATGTTGCTAATTTTGAAGAATATGAAATAGTAGATGCTGATACTGATCTTGTTAAAAGACCACCAATAGTTACTATTATGGGTCATGTTGATCATGGTAAAACAACTTTGCTTGATTATATTAGGCATACGCATGTTGTTGATAAAGAATTTGGGGGTATTACCCAACATATTGGAGCGTATCAAACAAAATATAAAGATGAACTCATAACTTTTATTGATACACCTGGGCATGCAGCATTCACGGAAATGCGGGCGCGCGGTGCCAGTGTAACGGATATTGTTATCATTATAGTTGCTGCTGATGATGGTGTTAAACCACAGACTAAGGAAGCCATTGATCATGCTAAAAGTGCTAATGTGCCAATCATTGTAGCGGTGAATAAAATTGATAAACCCGATGCCAATATTGATCGCGTTTTAACGGAAATGGCGGAAGCAGGTATTACTCCGGAAATTTGGGGTGGTGATACACCATTTATCAATATTTCGGCGGTCACTGGTGAAGGTGTTGATTCCCTACTTGAAACCATTCTAGCCGTTGCGGAAATGCATGATTTAAAAGCCAATCCTAATCGTTATGCTGTTGGGGCTGTTATTGAATCGCGGTTAGATAAAAATGTCGGAGGTATTGCTTCTTTCTTAATTCAAAATGGTACTCTCCGACTTGGAGATCCCGTAGTAGTAGGTACTAGTTATGCCAAAATTAGAACGATGAAAAATGATCGCGGTGAATCTATTGCCTTCGCCGGACCATCAATGCCTGTTGAAATTACGGGACTTACCGAAAATCCTTCGGCTGGTGATAAATTTATGGCTTTTGAAACTGAGGCTGAAGCCAAAGCCATCGCCGAAAAAAGGACTAATTTAGCCAAATTAAATGAAGGCAAACAAAAACGTATTTCTCTTGATGACTTATTTGCGGCAGTGGATGCCGGTAATAAAGAGATAAATATTATTTTGAAAGCCGATGTCCGTGGTTCGGAAGAAGCCGTTAAAAATGCTTTAGAAAAAGTTACTACCAAAGATGTAAAAGTAAATATTATTCGTAGTGGCATCGGTGCCATTACGGAATCAGATGTTGTCTTAGCATCCGCATCCAATGCCATAATTATTGGCTTTAATGTTGTTGCGGGAGCCAATTCCAAAGAATTAGCTAAAGACAAAAATATTGAAATTCGTCTTTATACGATCATCTATAAACTTATCGAAGATATCGAGGCGGCCATCAACGGTATGCTTGATCCAGTTTATGAAGAAAAGATTCTCGGTAATGCCACTATTAGAAAAATATTTAAATTCTCAAAAATCGGTAATATTGCTGGTTCTTATGTAACTGATGGGGTAATCAAAAATAATGCCATGGCCAGGGTTATTCGTGATGGCATAATTGTTGCCAGTGATGATGAAATATCTTCTTTACAACGTGAAAAAGATTCTGTTAAAGAAGTGAAAAAAGGTTATGAATGTGGTATAACTCTTGCCAAATTCAATGACTTTAAAGAACAAGATATCATCGAATGTTATGAAATGGTTGAGGTACCTCATGCCAAAGTATAAGATCAAAAGAATTGCCAGTGATATTGCTAAAAATATCAGTGATATCATAGCCAATGAAACTAGTGATGAATTATTAAAAACAATTACTATAACTGGCTGTGATGTAACTAATGATCTAAGTTTTTGTAAAGTCTATTTTACATCTTTATCTAATCTAGATCAAAACACCTTGGAAAAAGAATTGAATGAGGCCTCTTCCTTTATTCGGGGGAAGCTTAGCGAAAGAGTAGAGTTAAGGCACACCCCAAGTCTTAAATTTATCTACGATGAATCCATTGCATATGGCGAAAAAATCGATAAAATAATTGAGTCATTAAATACAGAATAATAAAAACAAGTCATATAACTTGTCTTTATGCATATTATAAATTATAGGGCGACTATCTTATCAATAGATAGCCCAGTACATTTAGCAATACCACTTTTCTTCATGTTGCTAGCAATGTTATTTGTACTTTGAGCCCTGCCTTGAGCCACGCCAGTATTCGTGGCTTTTTCTATGGTATATTTCAATTATTATAATGTTACTATCATATCAATAGATAAACCAGTACACTTAGCGATAATATCATTAGCAACACCACTTTTCTTCAAGTTACTAGCAATAGTGTTTTTTTCTTCACTTTTGCCTTCAGCCCGTCCTTCAGCCTTGGCTTCCCGTCTCGCCTCTTTTAAAGCATATTTCTTCATGGCATCATATTGAGCATCTAATTCCTCTTTGTAAGTTGGATCAATGATAATGTCACCACGTTTAATTTGCTGTCTAATTTTATCAATCGCCATTAGTATCATCCCTTTGCAATATTTTTCTTTCAATTATTATAATGCTGCTATCTTATCAATAGATAGCCCTGTGTATTTGGCGATTATATCAAGATTAACACCATCTTTTTTCATGCTTACAGCAATAGTGTTTTTTTCTTCACTTTTGCCTTCCCGTCTCGCCTCTTTTAAAGCATATTTCTTCATGGCATCATATTGAGCATCTAATTCCTCTTTGTAAGTTGGATCAATGATAATGTCACCACGTTTAATTTGCTGTCTAATTTTATCAATCGCCATTAGTACATCATCTCCTTTCGTAAAATCAGCAATTGTTTCTTCTGATTCATTAGTTATTAGCAAATAAGCAAGTCTTTTCTCTGATTTACTTATCGTAAATTCATTATACCATTTTTCAACTATTTGTGCAAGATAATAATCGATAAATTTAACATATTTAGAATATATTTGTTTTTGTTTATTGCCAAGATAATTGTAATCAAGATAATCCTTATTCTTTCGATTAAAACAATTAAGATTGACTAAAATAACAAAAATTCCACTGAACTGCGATCTTTTCTTCTTTTTCTTTTTTTTCTTCTTCTTCTTTTTTGGATCTTCTTTATAGAAGTGATTAAAAATATTAAAAGCATAGCGTATTTTATCTTCAATAAGATATGAGTAATTGCCTCTATTCATTTCAAAGATAATATAATACTTATCTATTTTAACAATAACATCACTTCTACTTTGTTGCTTGTTATTATTAAGTTCAGTATCAACATATTCCATATTATCTATTACATAGTCATATTCTAAATTGAGAATATCACTCACAATACTGGCAACAAAAAAACTTAAATCCTTTGACTTAAAGACATATTTAAAACGTCCATCATAAGTTAGATCGCCAGGATTTTTAATCTTAACCATAAGCCCTCCTTTCCTTAAAATTTTTAATTATAAATAACTAGTCATGGCATATTACCAAAACCTCCCTTCACTATATATATACACGCCCAACCCCCCGATTTCCTTTTTTTATTGCAAATTTCTTGAAAAAAATTTAAAATATTGAAAAGGAGGGAAGAATTATGAATGGTTTAATAGTCATTAATAAACCCCAAAACTTAACTAGTAGAGATGTTGTAAACATCTTGAATAAAAAATTAAATACTAAAAAAATAGGGCATACTGGTACCCTTGATCCCCTAGCAACTGGTGTCTTAGTTTGTCTTGTTGGCAAATATACCAAACTAGTTAATTTAATAACCGCTTATGATAAAGAATATATTGCCCAAATTAAATTAGGTATTAAAACAGATACTTTAGATATTACTGGTAATATAATAGAAGAAAATAACAATATTAATATAACTAAAAAACAAATATTAGAAGTATTTAAAAACTTCCCCAAAACTTATGACCAAGAAGTCCCAATATATTCCGCCAAGAAGGTGAGAGGAAAAAAGTTATATGAATATGCGAGAAGCAATATTCATATAACTTTACCCAAAACTACTGTCAATATTTATTCTTTAGAATTATTAGATTATACCAATAACATTATTACTTTTAAAACTACAGTATCTAAAGGTACTTACATCCGTTCTTTAATTAAAGATATTTGTCTTAAATTAAATACTATTGGTACTATGAATAGTCTAATCCGTACTAAACAGGGTAATTTTTCTATAACTAATTCTTATACTTTAGAAGATATAAATAATAATAACTATCACTTACTAAATATTAAAGAATTCTTAAATTACCCAGTAATAGAATTACCCAATTTAATACTTAACAAAGTATTAAATGGTAATTCTATTACTAATACTTTTAATATAAAAAACTATGTTATTTTTACCTATCAAAATAAAGAAATTGCTATCTATAAATTAAATAAAAAAGACTTAAAACCTTATATCATGTTTTAAGTCTTTTTTATTTTATACTTCAATTTCTTCCTTTTCTTCTTCAACAATAGATTTCGGATACGGCTTTCTAATATCCGTTCTATATAATATATAATCAATACTAGTATTATAGTAATTAGCAATTTTTTGTAAAATATCTTCTGTTAATACTGTTTGATTAGTTTCATAATAACTATAACTTCTTTGACTAGTCCCCAGTTCACTGGCTATTTCTCTTTGCACTAAATCGTTGTCTTCTCTTAATTCTTTAAGTCTATTCATATCTTTACCCATCTAAATTATATCTTAGAAATAAAATTTCGCTTGAATTAAATTAAAAGTTCCCGAAAGTTTATGAATAAAAATTTAAAAAAGAAAATTCCCGAATTTATGGGGATT
>CALVVK010000053.1 GCA_944363825.1 uncultured Bacilli bacterium
AAGAAATTTTTCTATAATTATTACTAGTAGTATACATACTTCGACAGATATTTCATTAATTATAGTTTATACTACTTGGTGAGGATGTGTTTGAATATGGAAAAAGTAAATGAAAAGAAAGTGTTAGTATTATCATTTATTGCAGTTATTGTATTAATACTTGTTGTTGTGGGAGCAACATATGCTTACTTTCAAGCAACAAGTAGTGGAGATGGAACAATTAATACCAATATCAGTTCTAATACTGTTGATAATTTGTCATTTAATATTGGTAATGTGATTAGTATTTCAGCAACAGAAGAGAATTTTACGCAAGGTGGTAATAATCTATTTGGTAGTACTACTGTTAGTGCCACACTTACTGCCAATAACTATACTAATAATGCAACGAGAAATTATTATGTCTATTTAAATATAGATACTAATAACTTTGTTTATACAACAGATACAGAAGAAACTGAATTGTTTTTAAGTATAACAGATCCTGAAGGTAATTCTGTAACCAGTATTGCAGGTCTTACGCCAGTAATAATTGATGGAGTACAAGGTTTTGATATTACCACGAAAACGGGATTAATAACAATTGCTAATAATTATGAAATAACTACAACTAGTACAAATACCCAAGAGTGGAATATAACCGTAACATTTGTTAATCTTGATAGTGATCAACAAGAGAATACTGAAAAAAGTTTTAGTGCGACATTAATAATGCAAGAAAACAACCCGATCATTATTAGTAATGTAACAACAAGCAATGTAACTACTGATAGTATTACTTTAAATGTTGAAGCAACAAGTGAAAACACAATAACTAACTATTATTATGCAATTGGTGATGAAGAATTCATTGAAAGTACTAATAACACATATACATTTGATAATTTAGATGCCAATACAGAATACACATTTAAAGTATATGCTGTCGATAATGCCGGATATCAAAGTGCGATATATAATATAAGCGAATCAACAGAATCCTTAACGTTATTTGCAGATTATATCAAAAATACAGTGTACACAGGTGATGGCAATAACGGCTTATATTACCATGATGGTAGTGGATCGTATACCAATGCCGCACAGGAAGCGGGAGATAATTCCTATAGATATGCCGGAGCCAATCCAAATAATTATGTTTGTTTTGCAAGTGATGCCGAAGTATGTCCAAATGACAATTTATATCGCATAATTGGTGTATTTGGAGAACAAGTAAAATTAATCAAACATGATTATGCCAATAGTAATATGTTAGGAACAAATGGAGATTATTATGGAAATTTTGAAAGTTTGGGAAGTTATTATAAAGGAAGTCACACAGCAGTAAATACATATTCCCGAAATAGTAGCACAGGTACAAACGTATGGAGTGCCAGCCAATTAAATACGGTAAATTTAAATACAAATTATATAAATTACTTAAATGGAATAAATTCGAAGTGGAATGACATGATAGAGACTCATACATGGCAAGTCGGCGGTAATACATATCAAAATATACAAAATGTAACAGTAAAAAATACATATAGGAATGAAATAGTAAGTCCAGCCGCAAATACAACATATAGTGCAAAAATAGGATTAATGTATGTAAGTGATTATGGCTATGCGGCAAGTCCAGCAAACTGGACAACAACATTAAAAAATTATGATAATAATACAAATCGCAATAATAATTGGATGTTTATGGGGCTATTTGAATGGACAATTTTCGGCAGGTCGGACGATGCGAATCGTGCGTTCTACGTGTATGATACAGGCCATGTGGACTACCGCTACGTCTACGACATCGACCGCGGCGGCAGCGGCGTGCGCCCGTCCTTTTATCTGAAGTCCAATGTTGCAATAACCTCCGGGGATGGAAGTTCTAGTAATCCCTATCGTTTGAGTTATACTGGTTCTTAAAATGGGTTTATTAATGACTCATTTTCTTTTGACTTATGATAATCTAAATGATATAATAAGTGTCAATATTTGACATGTTGATGTGTCAAATAAGTGATAAATACTTAATAAGTAAATATAAAAGTGATACAATAGTATTGTGGTGGTAGAGAATGGAATTATTTTCAGATATATGGGAATTTTTAAATACTTTAAATTTTGTGGATATTGTCTTTTTCTTCGCGGTTTTAATATTGATGATATTAATTATAACCCTTATTTATTTTATTATGGTAAATAAAGAAGAAGAGCAAAAAGAGGAGTTAGAAGAAACGGCAGAAATGAAGATAGTTAAAGAAATACAGGAAAATATGGGAAAAGAAGAACCGGTGGTTAATTTCACCCAGTACGAAAAAGATCAAGAAGATAAGGCTATAATTAGTTATGATGAATTACTTAATAAAAAAAATAATTATAGTTTAAATTATGAAACAGAAGAAGTTAATGATGATATTTCAATAAAGAAAGTTAATTTAGATGATTTAGTTAATCATAATAAAGAAGTAGTGCCAAAAATAGATGTGAGAGTTATTAGTTTTGCTAAAGAAGAGGCTTTCCTGGAGGCATTAAAAAGATTACAAAAAGAATTGGGGTAATGGTAATGCGGTTTAATATTATAACGTTTGGATGTAAGGTCAATCAATATGAATCTAATATGATGAAGGAGTCTTTACTTCATCATAATTTTTCTTATGAAGAGAATTTAGAAAATTGTGATATTTTAATTGTTAATACTTGTACGGTAACTAATGTGGCCGACAAGAAGTGTTTAAAGATGATTAGACATTTAAAAAGAGAATATAGTAAGGCTATTTTAGTTATCGTTGGTTGTAGTAGTCAAAATCAACAAGAATTATATAATAGTTTAGATATTGATATATTGTTAGGTAATAAGGATAAAAGTCATATTGCGGAGATTATTGAAGAATATATTAATACTAAGGAAAGATATGTTAAGTTTTATAATGAACGATCTTTAGAATTTGAAGATATGATGATTAGTGATTATGAACATGTTCGGGCTTTTATTAAAATTGAAGATGGTTGTGATAATTTTTGTTCCTACTGTATTATTCCTTATGTTCGGGGTTCGGTTCGTTCGAAAGATTTTAATAAAGTTTTGGCTGAGGCAAAATTGCTTGCCCCTAAGCATCCGGAAATTGTTTTAACAGGAATTCATACAGGCAGATATAATTACCTTGGGCATGATTTAAGTGATTTAATTAATGAATTAAGTAAAATTGATGATTTAGTACGGATTAGAATATCGAGTATTGAAGTAACCGAATTAGATGATAAGTTTTTAGAGACGTTAAAGAATAATCCAAAAGTGTGTGATCACTTACATATTCCTTTGCAATCAGGAAGTGATACAGTATTAAAGCGGATGAATCGGAAGTATGATACCAAGTATTTTGCGGATAAAATAAAGAAAATTAGAGAAATTAGGCCCGATATTGCGATAACAACAGATATAATTGTAGGACACCCTGGGGAAAAACGGGATAATTTTTTAGAGTGTTTAGATTTTGTTAAGAAAATGGAATTTAGTAAGATTCATGTCTTTCCGTATTCGAAAAGAGAAGGAACAGCGGCGGCGGGTATGTCCGATCAAGTATTAGTGCGCGATAAAAAGGAACGGGCTCGGCGCTTAATTGCGTTATCTAGCGAACTTGAACAAAATTATTATGATAAATTTAAGGGAAAAAGTGTTGATATTTTAATCGAAGAGTGTCATAATGGTATTAGTTTTGGTCACACTAGTAATTATTTATATGTGGAAGTACCAGAAAAATTAAAAGAAGGGCAAATTGTTAGAAGAACATTATGAATTATATCCGAGGTAAATTAAAAAAAATAATATTTCACAATAATGAATCAGGTTACGTTGTAGCCTTATTTCGGGTGCGGGAAACTGATGATGCTATAATGAAAGATAAGGTTAATAAAAGTATTACAGTAACTGGAGTATTTACGGATGTTAATATCGATATTTCGATGACTTTATATGGTTCTTATGTTAAAAATGAACGCTTTGGGATGCAATATGCTGTTAGTAGTTATGAGATTGATAAACCAACTACTAGAGAAGCCATAATTGAGTTTTTAGCCAGTTCATTTATCGATGGTTGTGGGGAGAAAACCGCCAAGAGGATTGTCGATCGGTTTGGGGAAGAAACTTTAGATAAGATCAAAGAAGATCGCTATAATTTACTTTTGATTGAAGGCTTAACACCTGCTCGGGCTGATAAAATATATAATTCTTTAATCAATTATAATAAGAGTAGTGAGGCCATATTAAAATTTCAAAATTTAGGTTTTTCAATTGAAGAATGTTCAAAAATATATAATAAATTTAAAGATCGGATAGATGAAATTCTAGGTGATTCTTTTTATGATTTAAAAGAAATAATAGATTTTAAAAAATTGGATAGTATTTATGTTACTAATTTTGATTCGTCAAGCAATGTTAGATTATATGCTTGCTTTTTAGAGGCTATGCAAATACTTAGTTATGCTACGGGTGATACTTATTATTACCGGGAAGAGATAAGTAGTACTTTAGTTAAAGAATTTAATATAGTTCTTGATGAAGATAATATGGAAGAAGTATTAAATTATTTACAAGAAATGGGGGACATTTTTTTAGTTGATCGCAAAGTATATTTGGCGAAATATTATGAAATGGAAGAAAATATTGCTAATACTTTAAAGAAAATAGATAATGGCTTTGGAGATAAAATTAAAGATATTGAAGAAAAATTAAAAGATTTAGAGAAAAGATTAAAAATTGATTATAATACAGATCAAGAAAAAGCCATTATTGGGGCATTAAATAATAATATTACTATTATTTCAGGTGGTCCTGGAACTGGTAAGACAACGATTATTAATGCCATTACGAAATTATATATCGAAGATAAAAAGTTAGGGCCTGCCGATATTATGGAGTCGGTTGCGCTTTTAGCCCCAACAGGACGAGCTGCCAAGAAGTTATCGTCTTCAACTAGTCTTCCCGCTTATACTATTCATCGCTATTTAAAATGGTATAAAGATAGTAATGATTTTTTCTATAATGCTTATAATAAAACTCGTCATCGCCTAATTATTGTCGATGAAGTGAGTATGATTGATATTGAATTATTTAATGCTTTGTTAAATGGAATTAGTCCCAATGTTAAATTAATTTTGGTGGGGGATACTTTTCAACTACCTAGTGTTGGTCCGGGGCTGGTTTTAGATGATCTTATTAATAGTGATTATTTTAATTTTATACCATTAAACCAAATTTATCGGCAAAGTGATAATTCTTATATCCCATATTTGGCTAAAGAAATTAAAAATAATGATTTAAGTGAAGAATTTTTAAGTAAAAAAGATGACTATTCTTTTTTTCAAACTAAGTCTAATCAAATAAAGGATGCTATTGAACAAATAATTAGGATATCATTAAGTAAAAATATTGATGAGAAAAGTATGCAAATTTTAGCCCCGATGTATAAAGGGGAAAATGGGATAGATAATTTAAATGTTATTTTACAAAGTATTTATAATCCGCCGAGTGATGAAAGGGAAGAACTTAGATATCTCGATGTAATTTATCGCGAGGGTGATAAAGTATTACAGTTAGTAAATGATTTAGATAATAATGTTTTTAATGGCGATATTGGTTATATTGAAAGAATTTATGGGGGTAAAGTTATTATCGATTTTGAAGGTAATCGGGTGGAATATGAGAAAAAGAATTTAAAACAAATTAAACATGCTTATGCGATAACGATTCATAAGTCGCAAGGTAGTGAATTTGAACATGTCATTATGCCAATTAGTACTAGTTATTATAAGATGTTATATAATAAACTTATTTATACCGGGATAAGTCGGGCTAAAAAGACTTTGACAATTGTGGGGGATGCCCAAGCATTTGCCCGGGCGGTTGGTAATAATTATTCTAGTAATCGGAAAACTAGTTTAAAAAGTAAAATAATGGCAGTATATAATAATTAATATTTTACCATATTAATATTGAGGTGAAATATTTTGAAAAACGTTTTTAAAGTAGTAGGTATAGGTGCTGCTGCAGCCTTAGTTGGAGGTGCCGTTTATATGATGAGTAATAAAGATGCTCGGAAGCAAACAGGTAAGAAAATGCTTAAGGCTATGGATGGTGCTGAGGCAATGATTGCCAAAAAAATTAACTAAAATTAATAGTTGGATTAAATTTCCAACTATTTTTTTCTAATTCGACAATTTTTTTATACTAAATATTATATAATACCTTTGGTGATGCTATGAAATCTTATATCAAGATAATTATTGGGGCGTTATTGATTGGCAGTTTATTTGCTTATTTTTTCTATAAGGATATCAATGCTTCCGTTGAAGCGTTATCAAGTGTGGAAAATACAGTGCATTTATTTCAAGTTGGAGTGTTTAAAAATATTGATAATGCTAAGAATATGCAAGATAATTATACCTCAGCCATAATTTATGAAGATAATAGTGGCTATTTTCGGGTTCTGGTAGGAATTGCTTATATGGAAGAAAATAAAGTTAAGCTGGAGACCTTTTTTACTAATTTAGGGATAGAATATTATATTAAAGATGTGAAAATGAATGAAGAATTTACCGATATGCTTAGAAATTATGAGACAGTTATTATTAAAAGTGAGGAAAGAGAAGTAATAGAAAATATTAATGCAGCGATGTTAGAACTGTTTTTAACATATTTAAATTAATTTTAAACATACTAAAAATATGATAAAGAAATATAAAGATTATATAATATTATTAATAGTATTTTTAATTATTATATTTAGTTCAAATATAAATAGTTTTTTAATGTCTTTAGATAATAATTTGGATATAACTAGTATTAATAATAATTATTGTGAATCTTTAGAACGTGATTATAATGATTTATTAAGTATTCATGAATTTAGTTTAGCAAGTAACTTTAATTTAGTTGTAAGTAAAGTATATTTACGTAATATTTATGAATTTACGGAGACAGTTTCAATTTATAAAGGAAGTAATGATGATCTAGATGTGGGTCTGGCTGTTATTAATGATGCTGGTTTAGTTGGGGTTATTAAAGATGTTGATACATCCTCTAGTAGAGTTACTTTATTAACTAGTAAAAATAGTAATATTTCGGTAAAAGTAAATGAAGCGTATGGGATATTAAAATATCAGGGTGGGAAGTTAATTGTGAGTAATTTATCTAGTAATACGAATATGGCGGTAGGTGATAAAATTTATACTTCAGGCATCGGTAATCTGCCGGGGGATATCTTAGTTGGAGAAGTTGCCAAAATAGATTTAAATAATACGGAAATTGAGAAGATTATTACGGTCAAACCAGCCGTTGATTTTGAAAATATTAATTATGTTATGGTGGTAGTTTAAATGTTTTATTTGTTATTAGATATTTTAATTTATAATTTTACCCCGTATTTATCCTATTTCTTTTTACTTAATTTAAATAATAAAAGTTATATTTATAATCTAAGTGTGGCTCTTTTAATTGACTTTTTAATCTTACATACTTATTTTTATGTAACTATTTTTGTAACTATAATATATTTTATAAAAAAATATTTTCTTAAATTTAATTATCATAATTTTTATATTTATTTTTTATATAATATAAGTTTAATATTAATATTTTATTTAGTAAGTTCTTTAATATTTTCTTATATTTCTTTTAGTAATTTAATTAATGTTTTAGTAATTAATAGTATATTTATTGTTATAAGTTATAAAAAAGATGTTTTAAACATAAACTTGTGTTAGGTGATACTTTTGGATGAGTATGTAAAGATGCATAAGATGAAAAAGAAGAATTTTAGTAAAAGTAATACTAGTAAAAGAAAAGTATTAAATAGTTTTTTAACTAAATTTATGTGTGCAATTATTTTTTTTCTCGTTAGTGTTATTTTTACTAATATGAGTGATAAAAATTTATTACTATATAAAGAATATGTTTTAACAGAGTCACTGCCATTTACGAAAATAAAGGGTTGGTATGAAGAATTATTTGGGGAAGTTTTGCCGAAGAATGATAATACCCAAACGGTATTTAGTGGTAAACTAGTTTATAAAGAAATAAAGGATTATGAAGATGGTGAGGTTTTAACTGTTAGTAATAAGTCTTTAGTCAATAGTTTAGCGAGTGGGGTGGTAGTTTTTTCAGGAGTTAAAGATAATTATGGCAATACTGTCATTATTCAAGGGATTGATGGCGCCGATATTTGGTATGGTAATTTAGAAAATATTTCGGTTAATTTATATGATTATATTGAATCAGGGACAGTTATTGGGGAAACTAAAGATGAATATTTGTATTTAGTAATTAAAAAAGATAATAAATATATTAAATATGAAGATTATCAAAGTTAAT
>CALVVK010000054.1 GCA_944363825.1 uncultured Bacilli bacterium
AATTCATTTTGTTTTTTGAAAAATCTTTTATAAGCATCATCTAAATTAAATAGTGCTGTTCTCAAACTACAACTATCCACTTCACTTAACCATGGATATTTTTTACATAATCCTGGTATTTCTTTTATTTGATCATAACAAGACTTAGATTTACCTGATGTTTTATATTCTTTTATCTTTTCATCTAAAAAATGATTATAGATAAACCTAGTGCAACCAATTGTTTTATTAATTAATTCTTTTTGAGACACTGTTGGATATAATCTAAAAAAATAACCTTTTAATATAGTAAACATATTAATTACCTCCCTGAATGATGATTTGATTATATCAAACAAATGTATGTATGTCAAGCAATTTTTCTAAAAAAGTATGACTTTCCTATTATATAAAAAAAAGAACAGATTTTTTAATCTATTCCTATTTTACAAAGAACACAATATAACTTAAGAATGCTATATAAAGAACTAAAACAATCCAGCCATTAATCATATCTTTCTTTTCACTTTTATCAGTAATACCAATTGCCATAGTGGCTAAATATCCACCGATTAAACCACCGATGTGGGCAAAATTATCAATTTCTGAAATAGTAAAGCCAATGATTAAATTAATTATTATAATGGGAATAATTTGATTTTTGATGGCTTCACTCAAATAAAGACGATAGTGATAACCAAAATATAAAAGCGAACCCATTAAACCAAACAATGCTCCACTAGCCCCAACAGAAACCACAAAAGGATCAGCAAAAGTTAGGGAAAGCAGACTACCACTAATAGCACTAATAAGATAAATGAACAAAAATTTCCACTTACCAATATAGGTTTCAACTTGCGTTCCAATTACCGCCAGGGAATACATATTAACAATTAAATGAATTAAACCAGCATGTAAAAAAGCACTACTTAAAATGCGCCATACTTCTCCACTTTGAACTAAAATTAATTCACTACCCCCAAAATAGACTAAAGAATTAGCACTAAAGGTAAATATATTACGATTATTAACACATAATATAATATACATTATAAAACAAATTAAAATAATTAATTTAGTAAAGATAATCTTTTTCGGGGAAAATACTTTAGCAAATAACTTGTTATCTTTTTCAGTCTTTTCATTGATATCATTAGTAACATTAATTATTAATTCTAAACCATCTCTTGTGTCGATTAATTCTTCATTTAAATGAGGAAATATCTCTTGCAAAGCTGGGTTTTTCTTGATTTCATTTATCGATGAAACATTAATAGTTTCAATATTACTGTTATTACCATATTTTACTTTATCACTCATATCTAAACAAATATTTAAAGCATTCATCTTTAAAGATAAAGTCTTTCTTTTTATTTGCTTAATTACATGTTCCATTTTAAATATATCAAATTTAAATTGTTCTTCATTAATTACTTTATTACAACTAATTCTAATAACTCGATAAGGTCCATTTAAATTTTCTAACCAAATTTCATCTTTAACACCTTGAACACGAATTGGTGTATAATTTTCTTTAGTTACAAAATAATGAACTAAACTCATCATTATTTGATCATTTTTACGAATCATTACTGAAGCCATAAAACATCTCCTTATGTATTTTATTTTACAATAAATCATATATTTAGTAAAGAGGTGATAATTTTTGTTATTCTTTCTATTTTATATTATTTCGATTACTCTTTTACTAATTCCCATATTCAAAGTATTAAACTATAACTTATTTAATGAAAATACTTTATTTCTCTTACTTACTAATTATATCTTAAATATTGGGGTAGCAATATTTTTTGGTTATTATTATAATCTTTTATTTAGTTTAATTGCTATTTCTGTATTATTATCCTTTGCTTTTTTATTAATTAAAGATTTTAAAAGATTATTTGGTTTTTATGATTTGGCTAGTGTTCCTTACTTTTTAATGGTTTTCTATTCTTTTGTTTATATTTTAATTAATTTCTTCCAAAGTATCTAAGAATTCTTGGAAATATCCCGGTATTTTAGCCCGAAATTCTAGGGTTTCATGGGTTATGGGATGAACAAACTTTAAATATTCGGAATGTAAGAATTGGCCAAATTCTGTAGCCTCTTTTTTATTATAAACCGGATCATTATGAACGGGATAGCCGATATAGGCCATATGCACTCTAATTTGATGGGTCCTTCCGGTTTCTAGGACTAAGCGCACATAAGTGTAATGGGCATATTTTTTGATTACTTCCAGGTGCGTAATAGCCTTCTTGCCACTGGCGATAACACACATTTTTTGAAAGTTCGCCGGATCCCTACCAATTGGAGCATCAATTGTTGCCCTAGTTTCTTTAATGACACCATCAAGTAAAGCCACATATTCACGGTGGATTTTTTTATCTTTAAAATCTTGGGCTAATAATTCATGACATAAATTGTCTTTAGCCACCAACATTAGACCACTCGTATCTTTGTCTAAGCGATGAACTATCCCAGGACGAATGTTATCAACATCACTTAAATTCTTAGTATAATCCAGTAAGCCATTAACTAAGGTATTATCATAATTCCCATTACCGGGATGAACAACTAAGCCACTTGATTTATTGATAACCATTAGATAATCATCTTCGTAAACAATATCTAAAGGCATTTTTTGGGGAATTACCTTCGTATCTTTGATAAAACCTTCTTTAATTATTATTTCATCCCCTAATTTTACTTTGTAACTACCCTTTACTTGCTTATTATTGACTAGGATATAACCATCAGCAAGCATTTTACTTATTGATTCACGACTGTAATCAGTAACACTGGCTAAATATTTATCCAGTCTTGTGTTTTCGTTTGTTTTTACTATCAACTTTATCTTCCCCCTTTATTACGGCATATATTAGTAAAATAAAGCCTACAACAATAGCAACATCGGCGAGATTAAAAATTGGAAAATTATAGCCAAAGATAAGCATTTTTAAATAATCGATGACATGACCATAAATAATACGATCGATTAAATTACCTAAAAGGCCACCATAGATTAAGCCAAAAGCCATGGTGTTACGATAGTTATTTTGAAAACTTTTTTGGTAATTTATTAAAAATAACATCGCAATTAGGGAAACACCAACTAAAATTAAAATTTCCCCACTAAGCATACTCCAGGCGGCTCCCGTATTATAAACTTTGGATATATAAAAGAAATTAGGAATTAATTCGATAATCTCACTATAACGCAAAAAATTGTCAATGGAGATTTTGACAATCTGATCAATAACTACTAAAAATATGGCAATAATTAAACTCTTTTTTCTCATGATATTAATATATCATATTTTTCATTTATTTACTAGTATAACATCAGCCCCAATTTTCGCAATGTCAGTAAATGTAAAGTTTGTCTCACTATTTTTTAACACTTTGCGAAAAAATTTCTTCTCCTCAGCAATAAAACCTAAGATTTTACCTTCACTATTCACCTCAACATCAACAATTCGGCCTAAGTTAGCCCCAGTTTTGGTACTAATAATATCTTTATTTTGTAGTTCACTCAAATACATATAATCACCTTGCTTAATTATATGTTTATTTTATCAGTTTACGGACATTTTCAATAGCACTTTTTTCAATGCGCGAAACTTGGGCTTGGGAAATACCTAATTCACTCGCTATTTCCATTTGGGTTTTTCCGACGATAAAGCGTTGTAGTAAAATTGATTTTTCCCGTTCCTTAATCTTAAGTAACGCTTTTCTTAGCGAAATCAACATATCTTTGTCACTATTTTTTTCTTTAACATCGGCAATTTGATCAAATAGATAAATTGTATCGCCGCCATCATTATAAATTGGTTCAAAAATACTTGCTGGGTCTTTTAAGGCATCAAGAGCAAAAGCAATTTGATATTCATCGATACCCAAGTGATCAGCAATAATACTACTGCTGGCATCAACACCATGCTCTGCCATATATTCATCTTTAAACTTAATTATTTTATAAGCAAGATCCTTAATACTTCTACTAATCCGCATGGCGGTATTATCCCGAATATAACGTTTAATTTCCCCAATAATTAAGGGTACAGCATAGGTACTAAGTTTTAAGCCATATGATAAATCAAAATTATCGATGGCTTTAATAAGCCCAATAACTCCCACTTGAAATAAGTCATCTAAATTAATATCACTGCGATTAAATGAACGTAGGATACTTAAAACTAATTTTAAATTACCATTAATTAACTCCTCTTTGGCATTTATATCACCATTTTGATATCTCACAAATAAGTGGGTCATCTCAGCATTAGATAAAACTTTAATATCACTCGTATTTAATCCCGTAATATCAACTTTATATTTAGACATAAAAAACTCCTTTCAAACAATATTTTGTTTAAAAGAAGCCAAATTTATACAAATCACTTAATTTTATATCGTTTATTTAATATTTCTTGAGTCATTTTTAAGATTTCTTTTTGATATTTAAGATAATCATAACCATGCAGTTCTGTAAGTAATTCTTCCATGGTGACATCGGGACAGTCTTCTAAGATGGTGGCTTCGTAATACTCATAACTAAGTAACTCACTATAAGCGGTAATTATGGCTTGTTTTTGATAATCTTTATTAAGTCGCATGTTGGAAAATAATTTTTTAAATCGCGCAAAATCACCTGGGCTAAGGATAATTGTATCACTACTTTCTTCCTTATTAACGAAGCGATCTAGTATTTCTTCATCACCACTATAGACCTTTATTATATCTCTTAATAAATTATCTTCAACTCGAATAATGAGTTCTACTAACCAATAATCATATTTAGGTTTAATTTTAAATCCTTCATAGTACTTATCATAATTTACTAAGTCTTTGGTACTTAATTTAATACTATCCATTTTATCAGTAATTGTTATCACAACTAACCTCCTTATCTAAGTTAATCATAGCACATTTTCTCGTATTTTCCCACGTTTTTCTAAAAAATTTGATATTAATGAGAAAATAACAATGGTGGTCTTATGAAATTTGAAAGATTAAAAACGGTGCGGGAAGAATATAATTTGACGCAAAAACAAGTTGCAGAATTGCTCGATGTTGATAGATCGACGTATTCCGGGTGGGAGACTGGTAAGGATACCATACCTTTGACAAGATTAAATAAACTAAGTGATTATTACCAAATTAGTATCGATTATTTAACGGGGCTTTCGAACAAAATTGTAAAATATCAAGTTATTAATCTCGATAAAAAAGTTGTAGGTAATAATTTACGAACTTTACGTAAAAAACATAATTTAGTTCAAAAAGATATCTTTATTACTTTAAATACTACTTCATCAACTTATTCGGCTTATGAAACTGGTAAAGTATTAATAAAAACGGTTTTTATCTATACTATTTGTAAAGAATATAATTCTTCGATAGATGAAATGTTAGGTAAGAAAATTTAATGCATAACTTGTTTTAATTTTCTTACCACTTTTTTTTCAATCCGGGAAATATATGACTGGGAGATGCCTAACATTTCAGCGACTTCTTTTTGGGTATATTCCAAAGTATTATTTAAGCCATATCTCAGTGTCATTATTTCTTTATCCCGAGGACTTAGGGAATCTATTTCTTTAATCAATAATTCCTTATCAACCTTTTTTTCATATTCTTTTGGCACTAATTCGGCATCAGTTCCAAGGATATCTTCTAAGTGGAGTTCATTACCTTCACTATCAAAGTTTAGCGCACTATCCAAAGATACTTCACTTCTTTTTCTTTTATTTTTTCTTAAAAACATTAATATTTCATTACTAATGCAGCGGGATGCATAAGTGGCTAGTTTAATATTTTTATCAATTTTATAAGTATTAATACCTTTAATTAAACCAATGGAACCAATACTAACTAAATCTTCGATATCATAAGTAGTATTTTCATATCTTTTAGCAAGAAATACCACTAATCTTAAGTTATGTTCAATTAGTTTATTACGCGCACTTTCATCCCCCTGGCGGGCTTTAATTAAATAAGCCAGTTCTTCTTCTTTACTTAAAGGGGGTGGTAATTTATCAGTAGCCCCCACAAAAAATACTTCATTATACTTAGATTTTAAATAGGCAATTAATTTTCGAAACATAATCCCTCCATTAATTTATAATTAAGTAGGCAATCACTACCATTTAAGTTAATTTTATCTGGTATTAAACCTACTAAGTATTCTTTAAATATTTGATTATTTATTTTAAGATACTTGATACTAAAACATTCAATTAAACCTTGATACCCTACTGTTTTATAGGGAACATAGATGGGACTTCTGATATTAATGTATGGCCCTAATACTTTTTTATTAACGAGTATTACATATTTATGAGTTATCGGATCTTTAAGTTTATTACCCGTATCTAAAAAACCATTGCAATCCAAGGTTTTCCCATTTTTAAAAACAATACTTACTCGATAGTTATAATTATATGTACTCTTAAATTTTTTATGCTCTCTTACATATAAAAATAAAATAATTGGAGCAATAATAAGAAGTAATAAATAATTAATACTAAAGCCATCATAATAAAATATTAGACCTTCTCTTTTATAAGAAAATTCAATATTTAAAAGATATAAGAAGCCACCGAGGATAACACTACACATATATAAATAAAGCATATTAGTACCAAAATACTTAACATTTTTATAGCCGAAGGCAATTAGAAGCATTAATATACTAACAATTACTTTAAATAGAAAAAGAATTATTTCCCCACAGGGAATAAATAAAATTAGTAAAGATATTGCTCCTAGAATGGCACTAAATATTAATCTTTTAAATTTAGTATGTCTTTTTAAAGTTAGATCAACAGTCATTAATAGTAATAAGTCATATAAAAAATTGAGGATAAAAACTAAATCTAAATATATTTTCATATATAATCACATAGTAATTATACAAAATAAAAACAACAAAATTTGTTGTTCTAAGTCGAAGGTATGCAAAAGTTTTGGCTTTTTTTGTCGATATTATAATTTGGCTATTTCTTCTTCCGATAAACCAGTTATTTCTTTAATTAAAGATATTTCAATACCCTTTTCTTTCATCTTCCGGACATTCTCTATTTTCTCTTGTTTAATGCCTTCAGCATATGCTAATTTGATCTCAGTATTATGAAATATCTCTTCTTCTTCATCTTTACTATAATAATAAATAGCACTATCTTGAATATATTCCTTTAAAGCATTATTATATTCCCTTACTATTTTATCATCCGGATAAAAATCTTTAAGTTCTTCCCATGTCATATCAAGCATTAATAAATACTTATATTGGCCAGTATCATTACAAAATTTCTTAATATTATCTATAAAACAATCATATGAAGCAAGATTTTCAATTGTATACCCTTTACTATTTCCAAATCTATTTTCAATTATTAATTCATTGGTATCGATATCAGATTTACCAAAATTTAAATTAATTTCTATAATATTTGTAACTGAATTAATATCTTTTTTATTATATCCTTCAAATAAAGTATTTAAATAAATAAAATTACTAAAAAAATTAAGATAATTATAACTATTAGTAGTTATTGTAATATTACTAATTATATCATCTACTTTAGCAATAGCAATTATTCTTTGATTTTCGATATTTTCAGTATTCTCAGAGTTAATTAATTTTAATATTTCTACTTTTTTCCTCAGTACTTGATGAACAATATTTTCTAGTATTTCTTTTCCATGTTCGGAGAATGCTATTGATTTAAAACATAACTCATTTGATCCTTTAAATAGTTGATTCATGTCGTAAAACCTGCCCTTTCATAATAAAATTATAATTTGGCTATTTCTTCTTCTGATAAACCAGTTATTTTACTTATCAATGATATTTCAATCCCATTTTCCTTCATCTTCCGGGCATTTTCTATATTATTTTGTTCAATACCACTTTGAACACCATCTTTATATGCCATCTTTTCGACAGTATAATAAAGCATATCTTTTTCTTCTTCTTCACTGTAAGGATAAATGAAAGGATCTTTATTATATTGCATTAACGCATCACCATACTCCTTTATTACTTTATCTTCGGGATAGAACTCCTTTAATTCTTTTACAGTCATATCAAGCAT
>CALVVK010000055.1 GCA_944363825.1 uncultured Bacilli bacterium
CACTGCTTGTTGCCATAAGTACTCGATTATTCTCACTATCCCAAGAAAGTTTGCCACCTCGTTCACACGCGGACATTTCCGCATTAAATATATAACCTTCCGTTGGCCATTCATTACTTGTCGATACTTCATATTCATTAGAATCTACATCAGTTTCCAACATCATGGTTAGGGCATTGTTTTTATTTGCTACAATTTTTTCACTGGCTAGAATATTTTCTTCATTTTTATCTTGAACTAAAACAATTACTATAACAATTAGTAATAAACAAAGGGTACTAGAAACAATTGATATTATTTTATAATAATTTCTCTTCATGATATATTCCTCTTATATTATAAAATAACTATAACATTTTTGCTAGCATTATGCAAGTATATGATAGCATTATTTTTTATTTTTTTCTGCTATCATATATATAGCGAGGTGATAGCATGAATAAAGATGTTATTTATATAAGAATAGATGAGGAAATAAAGAAAAAACTAGATATGATAGCCTTGGAAGAACAAAGAAGTTTAAATAATTTAGTTGTATTAATTTTAACGAAATATGTTGAAGAAAAGGATAAGTTAAAAGACCAAAAGTAATGGGTCTTTTTCAACAATATGATATACTATTGTACGGAGGATTATGATGTATAACCTAGAAAAATGTGGGCTTAGTGATAAAAATGGTGCGTATGGTGGTCAAGCAGGATTAAAAGAAGGAATAGTATTTGATAATAAATATTGGTTAGTTAAATATCCTAAATACATAAAAAATTCTTATACCACTTCCCCATTGTCGGAATATATTGGAAGTCATATTTATCAGATATTAGGGATTAATGCTCATAACACTATATTAGGTATAAGAAATAAAAAGGTAGTTGTTGCTTGTGAAGACTTTTGTGTAGATGGTTATGAATTAAGAGAATTTAGAACAATTAGAAATATTTATAATAAGGCATTAGAAGATAAACTTATTAATGAAAATGTATCTGATTCTGGTAATAACAAAGTAGATTTAAAAGAAATTTTAATTCAAATGGATAATAATCCAATATTAATTAACATGCAAGATTTTAGAGAGTATTTTTTTGATATGGTAATTATCGATGGGCTTATAAATAATAATGATAGAAATAAAGAGGATTTTGGGTTATTATTTAAAAATGGTGAATATAAATTAGCCCCAGTATTTGATAATGGTTCGGCATTTTATAGTAAAACAAGTGATGAACAAATAAGGAAAAGATTGAATGATAATAATGCTTTAGAACAAAGTTTTTTAGATAACATAAAATTTAGAGATATATTAAATTTAGATGATGAAGATATAGAAAAAGCAATTATTAGATTAACTCCAATTATAAGAGAAAAGATGCAAGATATCAAAGATTTTATCGCAAGTATTCCCGAAGAATTTGCAGGATATAAAATAATAAGTAAAGAAAGAAAAGAATATTATTATAAAAGTATGGAAGAAAGATTAAATAAATTAATTATTCCTAGATATAACTCTTTAAAAAACTTACCAAAATAATGGTAAGTTTTTATTATATATTTTCATTCCTGATGGTTTCAATAATGTTTTGTTTATTAATCTTTTTAACTAAGAAATTCATAATAATACTTATGAGTAAGAAGACTACAACTATGGCAATTAATATTGCTTGCCATGGTAACATAAAACCAAAATCATTACCAACAGCAAAGGCTTTGTAAATAGCAAATGAACCAATTATTCCTAAAGGTATACCAATAATTAATGATTTAGTACCATAGAATAAACTTTCCAAGCGGATCATTCTATTAAATTCACGTTTGGTCATACCAATTGATTTTAACATAGCAAATTCGCGACTTCTTAAATTCATATTAGTAGTAATAGTATTAAAGATATTAGTAATACCAATTAGACTAATTACGATGATAAAACCATATAAGAAGATAGAAATTAATAATAACATTGATCTTTGGGCATTTACTTCTTCTTCAACATTATATAAATAATAATCATAATTAGTATCATCTAAGTAATCATTAATTTTAGTTTCTAACTCAGACGGGTTACTACTATTAATGTATAAACCGTTATAAGAGTAATCAAGGTTTTCCATTAAAGTATCAGATATGACAATGTATCCACTTTGGGTATAAATATTTTCTAGCCCCATTGGTCTTTTTTCACTTCTGGCTAGGATTGGGATTGTTAAACTATTACCATTTTCAAGGGTTCCAGCAAATGAGTCAACATCATTGTAGATATTATAGTGGATATAATGTTCATCAGTATAAGTTTGGGTATTATCTATTAAAATACCACCACTAGAATAATCATTTATATTGCCACCGATACTTGATACAAATCTTTGATATTCTTCATCACCAAGAGCAATTATTTCAATATAGGCGGTATCCTCATCAGCGAATTCTTCTTTGGACTCTCCAAAGTAATCGAGGAATCCTTGATCGGACATATAAGTTTTACCAGTAATCTCTAGGAGTACTCTTTTTTGAATGGAATACTCATCGACATAGCCAAATGTTAATAAGGTATTATAAACCGACTCTAAATCAGCATTAGTTGTTTCGGTATCTGTTGCAGCAGGATAAACTGTTGTTTGGATGTTGTAGGCTAAGTCTTTATAATACATACCAGTTAAGTTAAAGCCATAATTTAAAAGCGAAGATAAAGATATGAATACAGCAACACTGACAACTAAAGATATAACTGTCGTACGGTATTTCTTGCGACTTCTCTTTAAATTTTTATAGGCAATTTCGCCCCCGATGCCAAATAATTTACCGATAATCTTCGGAGTTTTTAGTTTTTTGGGATTAATTTTTATTTCGTTGTTGTTACGAATTGCTTCAATTGGAGAAATCTTACTCGATCTGCGCGCGGCGGAAATTACCGACAAATAAATGGTAAGACCAGCGAGAACTACACTCAATAAAATCGGTAAGAGCGGAACACTAAAGACAAATTTCACACCTTGAATAAAATCGGGCATTAAAATATTTACTATTTGACAAAGAATGAATACGGCCAAGATACCACAAAGAATACCTATAGGAATACCGATAATTCCTAGAATAAAACCTTCATATAAGACATTTTTCTTAATTTGTTTACTGGTTGCCCCAATACTGGCAAGCATTCCATATTGTTTAGTTTTTTCAGTTATCGAAATATTAAAACTATTCCGAATGACAAATATACTAGTTACAATAATTATGCCAATAACAACAGCAGCAACGGTATAAAGCATTGATTGGTTAGAACCACTAAGTCCTACACCTTCCCAGCGTAATAAATCAGCATTTAAAGTATAATTATAATTTTTTAAAGCATCGCTATTAGCAAGTGAATTGATAAAATCTTCATAATAGCCTGGATCTTTAAATAATAAAGATACATCATAAGTACTAGTATTTAAATTATCACTATAAGTGATAACTGTATAACCTGGGGCATTATATGATTCGATATTGTAATCTAATCTTTCCATAATTCCCACAACAGTATATTCTTTAGTATATTTAGGTTGTAATGTCTCTTCACAGTCATCAATTTCATTATAACCTTCTTCATAAACGAAATAAGGATTATTTTGTGTCATTTTTGATCCATCACGACAAACACGGTCCCCAATATCTAAAGTGATGCGATCCCCAATATTAATAGAAACTAAAGCATTATCAATAATACTTTTCGATATTAATATCTCAGAAGAATTTTTCGGAGTCCGGCCATCGATTAAATGTAATGGTGTGTTAGCGAATGCATCACTACTATACCCGACGACATAAACATATGGCTTATAAGGGTTTTGGCTCCCATTAAGGGTTGCATAACCTAAATTTTCCATTGTATACATGAGTTCGACATGGCGATTGTTGGCAAAATATTTTAAGTCTTGCTCAGCCACATTTTCGACAGTTATGTGTCTATTACCACCATCTTCTTTAGCACTAGCAATAAGAGTTGCTTGCAGACTACTAAACATACCCGCAACTGCACAAATAAGAGCAGTTGATAAAATAATACCAATTATTGTTACAATTGTTCTTTTTTTATTTAATTTTAAATTTCTAATAGTTAATTTATTTAAAATTTTCATGATTAATTCCTTACATCACTAATTATCTTACCATCTTCGATAGTAATGATTCGATTAGCACTTGATGCTATCTCTAAATCATGAGTTATAACAATAATGGTTTGATTATATTTTTCATTAGATTTTTTAAGCAGGGCAATAATTTCATCACTTGCTTTGGAATCCAAATTTCCAGTTGGTTCATCGGCCAAAATAATGGCTGGATTATTGATTATGGCCCGCCCTATTGAGACTCTTTGTTGTTGACCACCCGATAATTCATTAGGTAAATGATGTCGTCTTTTTTCTAAACCTAAGGTTTCAAGCAAATCATTTAAAACTTTTTTATCAACAGTAACACCATCCAAACGCGCCGGTAAAGTAATGTTTTCTTCGACATCTAAAATCGGTATCAAATTATAAAATTGATAAATTAAACCAACTTGTCTTCTCCGAAATATTGCTAGATTATCATTATCCATGGCATATATATCAACGCCATCAATATAAACTTTTCCTTTCGTCGGGCGATCTACTCCCCCAAGTAAATGCAAAAGGGTCGATTTCCCTGAACCACTAGCACCAACTATGGCAACAAAGTCACCTTTTTCAACACTAAATGAAATATCATCTACGGCTTTTATTTTATTTTCGGCATTGCCATAGACTTTTGATAAATTTACAACTTTTAAAATTTCCATCTAATCAGTCCTTTCAATATAAGTGTATTATTTTAAAGTGACTATTAAATGACTATTAGATATAATTTTCAAAATCAGTACTAAAATCCATATTATTAATAATTGATAAAAGCCTATTATATTCAGCAAGCAATTCATCTGTTTCAAAATAAATGTATTCATCATCCATTGTCCAATACTCGTGATTATCACTTAAAAAGGTAAAATAAGCCATATAAGCATCAAACATATTAAGTATATAATTAATACTGGTATTAATTTCTTCTTGATTATCTTGAATTAAACTATCATCAATCATTAAGTTCTTATAATAAGTTAAATAATACCAATTTAAATTATAATCTTCACCATAAGTCATAATAGTATCTTTATTAAATAAATTAGTTAATTCATCTTGGATAACTACTAATTTATCCCGATTAGTACTTAAAACATTTTTAGAATATTCAAATAATGGGACATCAGCATCAAAGTTATTTAAATATAATACTTCATATAAATCATAGTCATTATAAATATCAGTTAAATCCCGACATTGATCGATTAAATCTTGCAGATAACTTTTAATAGCCATTTCGACCCCTAAATAACCATTAGTAGTAACATAATTTTTTAATTTACTATCAACAATATAACTATCAAGTCCCTCATTTTCAATTAAATATTCGATTTCATCAAACTCTTTTTCTAATAAGGCTTCGGCTTGTAAATTTTGATAAAATTTAACACCAATAAATATTCCTACTATAACAAATACTGTATATATAGATAAGATAACTGCTATAAATTTTTTACTTGTTTTTTTCATAAATACCATCCTAGATAGATTATACCAAAAAATTACAGTTTATAAAACCTTATTTAGGTAATAATATAAATGGGAGGTAAAGTAAATGAAAAATGTTCCAGAAATGATTTCCACCAAAGATATAGCATATATCAAAGATATGTTTAATTGGAATTTTGTTGCTATGAAAAAATTTGAAGATTATTCCGTTAATGTGGAAAATGAAGAAATTGCTAAGAAGTTAGATACCTTAATTGATATGCATTTTAGTAATTGTAATACACTTGTGAAATTGTTAGAAAGTGGTGATAATAATGACTGATAAAGAATATATGATGGACACTTTGGATACGTTAAAATCCTTATCTGTCAATATGACTTATGCATTAAATGAAGCAAGTTGTGATAAGTTATATAAAGAATATTTAAAAATGTTTGAAAATATTAATAAAGAGACGAAAGAAGTATTTGATCTAGCCTATAAATTAGGTTATTATACTTTAGAAAAAGAGGCTAATACTAAAATAAAGGCTAGTATTAAGACTTTAAATCAAGAATTAGAATCATTAGAGGCAAAATAAATACGGGATGCGGAAAGCCGCCGTAAACGGGAGATATGCACATAATCTTTTGAGGAATCTACCAAAAAACTATAAACGGATTCCCAAATGGCTAACCAACCTAGTATTAATATAATTTCTCTTAAGATATCAACAAATGATAAATAATAAATTATTATCAAAACTATCCCGATTAAAAAGAGGATAGTTTTTTTGTACTTGGCTTTTTCATAGTAATATAATTCATCTTGGACTTTGAGACCAAAAGTTCTTCTGATGGTGTCCATCATGGCATTTTTTTCTTGATCACTAATTTTTAACTTAGTATGAATATTGATTATAACTTTGTTTTTATAATCTTCGCCATAACATTCGTTATAAATATACTCAGTTAATTCCGGGTTTAGTCGTTTGCTAGAATAAGTACTATAAAAATCGGCTTTTTTCTTTAAATTAATATCGATTATTGTTTGCATACCATTCACCTATTTTATTATAATATGTTTTTTATATTTATTCAATCGCACTATAAATATTATCTAATTTTTCTTGGAGTTCTGCTATTTGTTCTTCTAAATTATTTATTTGTTCATTTTTAGATTCTATTTCTTCTAAATAATAATCATATTCATTAGATTGTTCTATTTCATAATAATTTTGTTCATTTTCTTTTATTAATTCAATATTATCTGAACTACTTATAACAGTTATATCTATCTTACTTAATAAATCATAATTATATAAAGTTTTATCTTTTAAGTTTTCTTCTAATAATTTTAAGTAATTTAGTGTGTTATCAAACATTCGATAAGAATTAATATGTAAAATATTTTCCTGAACATCAGTATAAATATCGATATAATCTTGATAATAATTAACTACTATTTTTACTTCATTAGTTAAAGATGCATCTGTGATGTAATTTATTTTATCATGGTAACAGTTGGCCATAACAAAGAAATCATCAGTCATTGCATAAGTACTTTCATAACTGGTAAGATTGGCTGTTGGGATAGTATTAATATATTTAGTCCTTGATATTTCAAAAGCCGTAAGACCAATTCCAATGCAAAAAACAATTAGACTGGATATAAATACTAGAAACATTCTTTTAAAAGGAATTTCACTACTTAAAAGGAATCTAATAAATAATTCCATAATTATAGCAACCGTAATAGTTGCTCCTAGTAGAGCAATAAATACTCCGATGTAATGAATACCTAGAAACATAACTATTAGGGAAATAGTTGTACAAATACCTAAGAAAATAAAACATATAACTAAAGGAAAGACAATAAATATTAAACAGATTTTAATAAAGATATTAAATATCTTACCTAGAAAATTAAAAAAGATAAATGAATGTTTTTCTTTAATTACTACATTTTCTAGGGAAGGTATTTTTTCTTCACTCGCAATTTTAACATTTACTTCTTTAGGCTTTTTTATCCCTTGTTCATAACTAAATTTATCTAAGAATCTTATTTTATAAACATAGATAAAGATCGTTATAAATAATATTAAATATATTATATTAGATAAAAATAACCAAATACTATTTAATATTGAATAAGTATGACTGGAAAAATTAGCAAATATATTACTGGCTAAATTATCAATATAAGAAAATGGTATTTTAAAAATAAGTAATA
>CALVVK010000056.1 GCA_944363825.1 uncultured Bacilli bacterium
AAAAAATAATATTAATAAAAAAGAAGTTATTTTTACGAATAAAAGAGCCATTTTAGGTTATTTGTTGAAATATTTGGAAACAGGTTTTAATTTGGATGATCGACTTATTTTAACATTTGATGAAAAAGTAATAGTTGATGATATTGAAAAAGATATCGATATTATTAAAGTTGAATTGGAAAAAAATAAGGTTGTTGACGTTGATGTTATTGAATAAATACGGTTTTTAGTGTAAAATAAATTTGGTGAAGAATAATGGAAGAAAAAGTAAGTATTAATATTAGTGCTAGACATTTACATTTAAATGCGGAAACGTATGATAAGTTATTTGATAATGTACTTACCGTGCGTAATCCTTTAAATCAAATTGGTCAATTTGCGGCGAATGAAACAGTTACGATTATAACGGAAAAAGGGGTTTTGGAACATGTGCGAATTATTGGGCCATTACGTAGTTATAATCAAGTGGAAATAGCAAAAAGTGATGCAAGGAAGTTAGGAATTAATCCACCGGTGCGGAAGAGTGGGGATGTCGCTGATAGTGCAGTTGTGACAATTAAAACCGAAAAAGGGGAAGTTACAGCGGCTTGTTGTATAATTGCTGATCGACATGTTCATATGAATCCGGATAAAGCGCGCGATTTGGGCGTCCAAGATGGTGAGGTGTTAAAACTGGCCATAAGTGGTGAGAAAAGCGGTGTAGTTGATATTCATGCTAAAGTTAGTGATGATGGTTATTTTGAAGTTCATTTAGATACGGATGATGCTAATGCTTTCTTAATAACGCCGGGGGATATAGGAATTCTTAGTAAGTAACTAGAGGAGAACTCTAGTTTTTAAAACTTAAAAAAGAGGGAAAAGAGAAATATGAAATGGTATATAGGAAATATAGCAATTAAAAATCAAGTGGTAATGGCTCCGATGGCTGGTGTTTCTAATCCGACATACATGAAGATTTTAGAAAATATGGGAGTGGGGTTAGCATTTACGGAGTTAATAAGTAGTGAAGCGTTAGTGCGAAATAACGAGAAAACTTTGGAAATGTTGCGAGGGTTAGAAAAGATGAAGATTCCCGTTGGGGTACAACTTTTTGGGGCTAATCCCGAAGTGATGGCTAAAGCAGCCCAAATTGTTACTAAATTGTATCCGAATGTTTTTATCGATATCAATATGGGGTGTCCTGTTCCTAAGATAGCCATTAAAAGCGGGGGTGGGAGTGCTTTACTTAAGGATCCAGCAAAAATTGGGGAAATTGTTACCAGGGTTGTTGATGCAGTAGATGTGCCGGTGACAGTGAAAATTCGCAGTGGTTGGGATGCCAGTAGTATTAATGCGGTCGAGGTTGCTAAAATTATTCAAAAATCGGGGGCGAAAGCCATAAGTGTTCATGCTAGGACTAGGGCTCAAGGCTATAGTGGGGAATCCGATTGGAATATTATTAAACACGTTGTAGCAGGTGTCGATATTCCTGTTATTGGTAATGGTGATATCCTAACTTGTTATGATGCTAAAAAAATGCTTGATGAAACAAAATGTGCTGCAGTTATGATTGGGCGCGGTTTAATGGGAAATCCCTGGTTAGTTCGCGATTGTGTTAATTATTTAGATAAAAAATTGCTACCATTAAATGTTACTTGGGATGAAAAAATTAATATGATAGCAGCCCATTTGCAGGCTTTAGTAAAAGATGTTGGAGAAAAACAAGCTGTTTTACAAATGCGAGGGCATATCTTAAATTACTTGCGCGGTTTACCAGAAAATAAAGAAGTGAAAAGAGCAATTTGTGCGAGTAACAGTAAGGCAGAAATACTAGCGATATTAGAAAATTACCGGAATAAATTAAAAAAGATCTAACTATTTTTGGTTAGATCTTGAGCAATTTTGTTAACAGGTCCTGCTCCAACAGTTATAACTAAATCTCCACCTTGAACTTTATCTTTGATATATTTTGTTATTTTAGCAAAATCATCAATATAGATAACATGAGGATTTTTCGCCTTTATTTTATCTACTAGCATATCTTCACTAATATTATAAATATTAGTTTCTCTGGCTGGATAGATTGGGGCAATAATGATATTATCGAATTCGGCTAGAATATCTGCAAATTCATCTAAATGTTCTTTAGTTCGGGAGAACGTATGTGATTGAAAGATCACATAATTTTTTTTATGCTTTATTTGTTTTACCGAATTTAATACGGTTTTAATTTCAGTTGGATGATGGGCATAATCATCATAAATAAGCGCATTATTATATTTTCCTAAATATTCAAATCTTCTACCAACACCATGATATTTTTCTAAGCCATTTTTAATGGTGGCGACATCGGTAATATAATTAGAACATAATGCAAAAGCCGCCAGGGCATTATAAATGTTGTGTCTGCCAAAAACGCCCAAAGTAATATTAGTTAATATTTTATTTTCGTAAACTATATTAAAACTATAATGACCAAAGTTATCAATTATAATATCTTGGGCTTGATAATCCGCGTTCTTATTAATACCATAAGTTATTACTTTACCTTTAAAACCTTGTTCGATATTTTTAGAATTGGCATCATCATTATTTTTGACTAAAATACCATTTTTTGGTAATAAATTAACATATTTATTAAATGATTTTTTGATATTATCTAAGTTTTTGAAATAGTCTAAGTGATCATCATCAATATTAGTGATAATAATACTAGTGGGATGAAAATGCAGGAAGGAATCAACATATTCACAGGCTTCCATTATCAGATATTTATTGGAACCAACTTTACTATTACTGTTAATCGCCGGTAATATAGCGCCGATTTGGATAGTCGGATTAAGATTTGCTTCTAAAAAGATGGAAGAAACCATACCAGTGGTGGTACTTTTGCCATGAGTACCAGAAATACATAAACAATTTTCATAGTTTTTCATAATAATTCCTAAAAATTCGGCTCGTTCATAAGTAACTTTCTTTAATTTTTTAGCCTCAAGCATTTCAGGATCATCTTGACTAATGGCGGCCGTATAGACAACAATGTCCGCATTTTTAAGCATTTCGGGATGATGACCATATTTAATATCTACCCCTTTTTTTATTAAATTTTCCGTAATGGTACTAGGTGTAATATCACTACCGGTAACGTTTGCTCCAAGGGAGATAACTATTTCGGCAATGCCACTCATGCTAATTCCCCCGATACCAATAAAATGAATCGTTTTATCTTTAAACATAATATTCCTCCTCGTAAAACTAATTATATTATAAACTTTATATTTTAAAACTACAAGAGGGAAAATAATTCTTGAAAAAATATGTAAAAAACTTGATATGTCAATTTTATAAAAAATGAAAAAGCCAAAAAAGTAAAAAAGTGTCAAAAATTCAAAAAAGTTAAAAAAGGTGATTTTTCCGCAGAAATATCCCAAAAATACAAGATTTTGCGGATAAGATGAAGTCCGAAAAAATGAGTAATTTTTATAAAAAACTAAAAAATGGAAAATTTATTTTTGAAAAAAATGGTAGACAATTTTAAGTGACTATACTATAATGAGAATGTAAGAAAGGTAGGGTGCAGTAAATGCCAAATTTAGAGGATGAATTTTTTGATGCTATTAAGGTTGTCAAAAGAAATGGTTCGAAAGTTGATTTCAATGGAACCAAAATAGCCATGGCTATAAAAAAAGGTTTTGACAGCGTTAAGAATGTTGATGAAAATGACGAAGAAAAAGAAAAGTATGAATCATCAGATATTCAGAAAGTATATCAAGATGTTATCGATGTAATTAAAAATAGTTACAAAGATAAAGAAAGAATTAAAATTGAAGAAATTCAAGATATTATCGAAGATACTTTAAAGAAAGATAATTATCAAGATGTTTATGAAAGTTTTGCCGATTATCGGGAAAAAAGAGCCCAATCTAGAGCGGCTTTCACCGATGATAAGCGGAGTCATAAGTTTTTAAAAACTTTGGAAGGCTTGGCTTTAAAGAGTGCGGCGGAGGATGATACCAAAAGAGAAAATGGTAATATTGATGGCAATTCCGCCATGGGAACAATGTTACAATTTGGGTCTAATGTATCGAAAGAATTTGCTAAAACTTATTTGATGAAGAAAAAGTATGCTGATGCTCATGATGATGGCTATATTCACATTCATGACATGGATTTCCTAGCCATGGGAACAACAACTTGTATGCAAATTGATTTAGATAAGTTATTTAAAAATGGTTTTTCAACTGGTCATGGGCATTTAAGGGAACCAAATGATATTATGTCTTATTCCGCTCTGGCGGCGATAGCAATTCAATCAAATCAAAATGATCAACACGGTGGTCAAAGTATTCCGGCATTTGATTATTATTTAGCCCCTGGAGTATTAAAAACATTTAAAAAATTACTAAAATCAGTAATCAAAGATTATATTGATTTGGAAGATATTAATGCATTTTTAAATGCCAATGTTTTAGAAAGAGAAATTAATAAAATAACAACTATTGATATTGGGGCTAATTATTTTGAAAAGTTTTATAAAGATTCAGAATTATTAAAAAGAATGTTTGAAATGGCTATTAATAAGGCTAGAGAAAAAACTGATAAGAGAACTTATCAAGCCATGGAAGCATTTGTCCATAATTTAAATACGATGCATTCTAGAGCTGGGGCGCAAGTGCCATTTTCTTCCATCAATTTTGGAACAGATACTTCCAGTGAAGGACGGATGGTTACGAAAAACTACATGCTCGCGGCAGAGGCTGGTTTAGGTCATGGGGAAACTCCAATATTCCCAATCTCCATATTTAAAGTAAAAGAAGGAGTTAATTATAATCCTGAAGATCCAAACTATGATTTATTTAAATTAAGTTTAAGAGTATCGGCGAAAAGATTGTTTCCTAACTGGTCATTTTTGGATTCTAGTTTTAATAAACCATATTATAAACCAGATGATTTTAAAACAGAAGTCGGCTATATGGGATGTCGAACTAGAGTTTTAGGAAATGTTGCTGATCCTGATAAACAAATTACACCGGGACGTGGTAACCTATCATTTACTTCCATAAATTTACCAAGGTTAGGAATTAAACATGGTATTGTTGGGGCTAATGCCTTAGATACTTGCGATATGGAAGGTTTTTATCAAGAATTAGATGATTTGTTAGATTTAGTCAAAGACCAATTACTTGAAAGATACGAAATACAATGTAATAAACGAGTTTATAATTTCCCATTTTTAATGGGTCAAGGGGTTTGGATGGATAGTGATAAATTAAAACCAACTGATAAAGTTAAGAAAGTATTGAAACATGGAACACTTTCTATTGGATTTATTGGTCTTGCAGAATGTTTGAAAGCCTTAATTGGTAAACATCATGGAGAATCGGAAGAAGCCCAAAAGTTAGGGGTTGAAATTGTTTCACACATTCGGAAAAGATGTGATGAATATTCCGAAAAGTATAATTTGAACTTTACTTGTCTTGCTACTCCTGCTGAAGGTTTAGCGGGTCGATTTGTTGGTATCGACCGGGCCATTTATGGTAAAATCCCAGGTGTTACCGATCGAGCATATTATACAAATTCATTCCATGTACCAGTATATTATAATATTTCGATTGCGAAGAAGTTATCTTTAGAAGGTGTATATCATAAATATACTAATGCGGGACATATAAGTTATATTGAACTTGATGGTGATCCATCAGATAATCTCGATGCATTTGAAAGCATTGTGAGAATTATGCATGATAGTGATATCGGCTATGGGGCAATTAACCACCCAGTAGATCGAGACCCTGTTTGTGGTTATGTCGGTATCATTAAAGATGTTTGTCCAAGATGTGGCAGACATGCTGGGGAAGCAGTTAGTGTAGAATTATTAAGGAATTTAGAAGGGAAGGAATAAAAATTATGAAAAATGAAAAAATGACTGAAGAAGTAAAAAGAGAAAGAGTAACTGGTGAAGGAGTAGGTTTTGAAAGTATCAGAAGAATTACAGGATACTTAGTTGGAACTGTTGAAAGATTCAATAATGCTAAAAGAGCCGAAGAACATGATCGTGTTAAACATACTTACGATAATTGCTCTTGTAGTAAATAATTAAATTATTAAAACTAAGAATAGATGAAATAGGCTATTCTTTTTTTTGGCAGTAATGATTAATAGTGTTTAATAAAAACAAGTCGAAATTGACTTGTTCTAAAATATTTATAATGCCATAATCTTATCAATAGATAAGCCAGTATATTTGGCGATTATATCAAGATTAACACCATCTTTTTTCATGTTACTAGCAATGTTATTAGTACTTTGAGCAGCACCTTGAGCCATACCTTGAGCCATGCCTTGAGCCATACCTTGGGCCATCCCAGTATTCGTGGCTTCTTCGATGGCATATTCTTTTATCTCTTCAAATTCTTGCTCTAATCTTTCTTTGGCGGTCAGTGCCACTGGAATCTTGCCTTCTTTAATTTGTTTTCGGTATTCATCTACTTTCATTAAAACATCATCTCCTTTAATAAATTCTCTTATTATATTTTCTTCTTCCCGAGTTACATACAAATATGTAAGTCTTCTTTCTAATTTACTTGTTGCAAACTTATTATAGCATCTTTCTTCTCCATTTACAAGATTAAATTCTCTTATTTGCATTTTTTCCGTATAGGCTATTTTATTATTATTCATAAATAGATAACTTGTATCAAAGTCTTCAATATCTTTTTCAGTTTCCTTAAAAGAATTGATATTAACTAAAATAGCAGTAGTATCATTATAATGATTACTTATATCCTCATAATAATAATCATATACGGTACCTAAATACAATAATTTGTTGGTTCTTAATTTACGATAATAATACTTATTCATCTCAAAGATTAAATAAATATTATCGACCGCTACAATAACGTCACTGCGATATTCATTTAATTTAGTATTTCCAAAAATAGAATCAATATATTTCATATTTTTGAAAACATAATTATAATCTAAATTAAGAATATCACTCACAATACTGGCAACAAAAAAGCGTAATCCTCTTGACTTAAAAACATATTTAAAACGTCCATCATAAGTTAAATCACCAGGGTTTTTAACCTTAACCATAATCCTCCTTTCTTTAAAATTTAAAGTCAAAATAATCAAATTATGGCATATTACCAAAACCTCCTTTCACTATATATATACACGCTAAAACCCCCAATTTCCTTTTTTTTGATTAAAAGTTCTCAAAAAAAGACCAAGATTTAATTATCTTAGCCTAAAAGAATTAAAAAAGATATTGGTGGTACATACATGGTCAGTAGGATATTTTGAAAGAAGTGTTGATATAGCAACAAGATGAGTATGAAGAGATTTTTGTTTGCAAATTAAAATAGCAATTATAATCTACTCTTTGCTTTTTGGCATAGAGTTTGAATAGTTATAAAATAGCGTCAAATAAATGTCAAATTTAAATAAATTAATAAAAAACTCTTGACTTTTTTTTTTTTTTTTTAGTAAATTGAGAAAAAGTAAGGCAAATGGTCAATGTTAGTTTACATTTACTTTACAATTGTGT
>CALVVK010000057.1 GCA_944363825.1 uncultured Bacilli bacterium
TTGTTCCAAATCTGATTTATTTACAAAAATAATTAAATTTTCTGAATCATATTTTTCCAGTAATTCCAGGTCTTCTTGGGTTAATTTTGAATTATTATTTAAGACCAATAATACAATATCAGCTGAATTTGCAGAGCGAATACTACGATCAACACCAATTTTTTCGACTACATCTTCTGTTTCTCTAATACCAGCGGTATCAATAAAGTTGATAGCAACACCATTTAAGGTAATTGTGCCTTCAACAATATCGCGAGTTGTCCCAGGGATATCTGTAACAATTGCTTTTTCTTCATCAAGTAAATGGTTTAAAATACTACTCTTGCCGACGTTAGGTCGTCCGATTATGGCAATATTTATCCCCTCTTTTATAATGCGGCCATTTTTGGCACCTTCAACTAAACTTTTTAATTTTCTCGTTATATCTGTTAAATATTCTTCCAGCATTTCATGTGTTACTTGAACTTCATCTTGATACTCTGGATAATCAATGTTTACTTCAATATTAGCAAGTATTTTTACTATTTTTTCACGAATATCCCTAATTTTTTTAGTCAAATTACCATCGACATTATTAATAGCCAAAGTTCTGGCGGCATCTGTTTTAGCAATAATTAAATCATTAACTGATTCCGCTTCCAGTAAATTAATACGACCATTTAGGAAGGCCCTTTTTGTAAATTCTCCAGGCTCAGCAAGCCGACAACCGCAAGCAAGTAATATTTCCAATATTTTTTTAGTGGTTGAAATACCACCATGACAATTTATTTCCACTGTATCTTCAGTTGTATAAGTCTTTGGTCCTCGCATTAACATTACTAACACTTCATCAATTACTTCATTATTATATTTAATATGTCCATAATGAATGGTATGGCTTTCTTTATTAAGCAAATTGCCATCAAATATACTATCAACTATTTTGATAGCATCACTTCCCGATACTCTAATAATTGATATAGCCCCTATACCCATCGATGTCGATATAGCACATATTGTATCCATAATAAAAATACTTCCTTTCGTCGGAAGTATTATAGCATAATTTAGGCAATTCTAAAAGGGTTAGTTTGGGAACCATCACCTGATGTTATAGTTACACTAGACTTCAGATAGAAGGTCGGGCGCACGACGATGCCGGTGAAGCCGTCGATGACGTGGCCGTTGCCCACAAAGCCTTCATCAGTCACGAAGAACGCAGTGGCCGTAACGTCCGAACGGCTGGAAATTGTCCATTCACCAAGTCCCATGTACATCCAGTTGCTTCCTGTGGCTGCTCGATAATCATAACTTGCTCCACTACTACTAAATCCTGCATAACTCCAGTATGTTGGGCTTGCGGCATAATAATAATCACTTACGTACATCATTCCTATTTTTGCGCTGTATGTTGTACTTGAACTACTACTTCCTAGTTCATAATTATATGCTGTTTTTGGTGTTCCGTACATCAAGTAATTATAATGTCCTCCCCCTACTTTCCAGGTTGTTGTTTCTATCATTTCATTCCACTTGGCATTTTGATTATTTAAGTAATTTATATAATTTGTATTTAAATTCACTGTATTTAAATTACTTTGACCCCATGTATTATTGTTTGTGCTGTTATTCCAGTAATATACTCCTATTGATGATGTACTTGTTGTCCCTTTATAGTAACTTGCATTCCAACCTAAACCTGCATATGTATTATAATATGCTCCATTTGTTCCTAATTGTGTTGTTGTTCCATATTCATGTTTTATCAATTTTACGTTTTCTCCAAACACTCCTATAATACGGTATAAATTATCATTTGGGCATGTTGCTGCATCACTTCCAAAACATACGTAGTTATTTGGGTTTGCTCCTGCATATCTATATGAATTATCTCCGGCTTCTTGGTTCGCATTTGTGTATGAACCACTTCCATCATGGTAATATAATCCTTCATTACCATCGCCAGTGTATACTTCTGTTTTAATGCATTCAGCAAATGATTTTCCACTACATATATCTGCTAATGTTAATTCCAATGTTGATTCACTCAATGAATAGATATTTGAACTTATTCCATTAGTATCGACAGCATACACTTGGAAATTATACTCTGTTCCTGTTTCTAAGTTATTAAACGTATATGTATTATTTGTACTCTCTTCGTAACTTAATCCATCATTATTACTAAAGTAATATGTTGCTATTGGATTTTCTCCTGTTTCCGCTTCAACCGTTAATGTTATACTATTATTCGTTATATTACTTGTTGTTACATTTGTTATCCTTACTGCTGTATACCGATCAAAGTATACATAGCACTTATCCGCACTGCTTGTTGCCATCAGTACTCGGTTATTCTCACTATCCCAAGAAAGTGTGCCACCGCGTTCACACGCTGACATCTCCGCATTAAATATATAGCCTTCCGTTGGCCATTCATTGCTTGTTGCTACTTCATACTCATTAGAATCAACATCTGTTTCTAACATCATAGTTAAAGCATTATTTTTATTATTCGTAACAGGATTATTACTTGTTAATATTTCACTATCATCTTTATTTAATATACAAATACCAACTATTAAACATAATGTTAATAATACACTATTTATCAACAATAATTTTTTCATCTTATCACTATCCTACAATTAGTTTAACATTATGTTATATATTTTGCAATACATTTTGTTATGTATTTTTATAGTACTAATTGTATTATTATAAATTTAAGGAGGATAAATATGGCATTTAAAGTAAGAGAGAATAGAAAAGAAACAGAAAATAAATGTGTTAGATTTCCTGTTTCCTTAATTGAACAAATTGAAATTTATATTGAAAAGAAAGATGTTTCTTTTTCGGCATTTGTCATCCAAGCTTGCGAATATGCTTTAGAAAATATTGATAAAGATGAAAAAAATACAAGTGAAAATAAATCAAATTAAACTATACTGATATGATTCTAGTATAGTTTTTTTAATTAATCTTTAAGAGTGCCAATGGAAACTACATATACGCCATCTTCACGACGATAAGAATAAGTTGCACCAGTTAATACCATTAAAAATGCTGGTTTATTTTTAGGGTTTACTTTCTCTTGAAATTTTAATAAGTTTTCAGCAGCATCATCAACATATCCTGCACCTAATTTTATTTCAATTGCCCCCCATTTTCCATTACTTAATTTTAATATAGCATCAATTTCAAAATCTTTTTCATCGCGATAAAAAGTTATGTTTCCTCCATTACTTTGAGAATATATTTCTAAATCCCTTATACATAAAGATTCAAATATAAAACCAAAAGTATTTAAATCATTAATTAAATCATTGGGAGTAATATCTAAAACTGCTGTTGCTATTGATGGATCAACAAAAATTTTTTTAGAAGTTGTTCTAATAGCATATTTAGATCTTAAATTTAAATTAGTTGCTTTTATTCCTTCAATTACATATAATTTTTCTAATGTATTAATATAATCATTTAATGTTGGTCTTGATATATCATTATCGAAATTATCTTTTATATCTTTTGTAATTGTTTCTTTAGATACTGGAGTTGATATATTTCTAGCAAGAGATCTTAAAACACTTTGCATTTTTTCCGGATTTCTTTCTACACCATCAACTTTAACTACTTCTTCATGAATTAATGCTTTAACATATTCTTTAGAAATACGATATTTAATATCGTTATGAATATTTATTGAAGCCGGCCAGCCACCACGAACTATTATACTTGCTAAATCTTCTAAGGATAATTTAGATACACCAGAAATATCTTTATTATTAAATATATCTTCTAATGATACTTCACCAGTTGATTCACCAGATTCATATAAACTCATTGGACGCATTAAAACTCGCGAAATCCTGCCTGTTCCAGTATGCATGGTAAGTCCTTCGGCGGGACGAGCAGATCCTGTTAAAATATATTCACCTTGTAATCCAGTATGATCAACATCTGTTCGAATTGCATCCCAAATAACTGGATACATTTGCCATTCATCAAACATTCGAGGCTTATCGCCATTTAAAAATAATGAGGGTTTGGTATTATTTATGCGATCGTATTCTTTTTTACGATCAGGATTTGAAGTTCAACAACACTTTTTGCATGTTTTGCTCCAGTAGTTGACTTACCACACCATTTACATCCTTCAATTAATACAGCACCCATAATCTTTAATAAACTACTTATTTCTTTATCAACAATTCTTGGAAGATATTCATTCATATTTATCACTCTTTTCAAACAGATTTTTTTTTAATTTGGGTAATATTATATTTTTAATTAGTTATTTCATTTATTATTATTTCAAGACAATTTAATATATCATTAAATTTTATGTCTTTAGCATATTCAAATCTTTTAGAATAGTTTTTCCATTTTAAAGGTAAAATTGAGCTATTTTTAATTATTTTAAAAGATGATATAAAATCTATTTTATATTTTCGATAATCAAATGTATTTTTTATAGCCATTTTTAAATTTTTTATATTTATATTACTCCATTCTTTATTATAAATTAAGTAAATGTCGTAATAATCTCTTAATCTACTACTAAGTTCTAATCTATTAAAAATTGCTGATAATTTTTCGGCTATTACTGTTTCAATTGTATACGCCAAAATATTTATTGGTTTTTCTAATAATAATGGTTGATATTTATAAGAAATTGCTGATGGTGTTATTGGATCTCCAGTAGCAATATCTATATGAAACGTCTCTCTAATATTTTCAAAATGAGCAGTAAGTTCTACTCGGTATCCGCCATATTCATCACTTTCTCTAATTAGTGAAATACCATTATAATCCAATTTAGTATTATCATCTAAATCAATTTTAATTATTTCATTTATTATTTTAACAATATTTTCTTCAGTAAATGAAGAATTTCTAAAGGCTGTATCTATATCCATAGTGCTACGCATTTCTACTCCAAATAAATTACTTAAATAAAAACCACCCTTTAATATAAAATTATCTTTATATTTACTTAATGATAATCTTTCTATGAATCTATCGTACATAAAAAGTCTAAGTAAAATATTAAAATTTGTTCCTTTTTCTTTTGAAATATTTCTTAATTTATCCTTTAATTGCATACTATTCATCAAACATACTCATAAAATTTATTACTTTATCTTTTATCCCAATCTTTTGGGCATATTCTGTTAATTTAGCAATATTTTTATCCTTTCTTTGTAAATATTTTTTTATTGTATATTTAACATGATCAACATCCATTCTATTTTTTGATCTAATAATATCACAAATACATCTTTCCATATCATAGGCTTTTACTATATTTCCCATCGGAGTTTTCACATCTGTTAATCCAAGATAATAAATATCATCATTTACATAAAATATGTTATGTTTATTTAATTTTGGATTATGGTATTCATAAGTAACAGTCATATCAAACTTATTATCTGGTGCCTTTATAGATAATCCATGAAAATAAAGTGCAGTCATATGCGAATAAATAATTTTAGGTAATTCAATACTTAATACATAGTAATTATCTTCAATCTTCGATGAATCGATATATATTCCCCAAGCAATTTTTTCAATTAATTTTTTATCTTTCAACATTTTAAGATACATTCTATGAATTCCTAAATCTGTTAATTGTTTTGAGGTAATATAACCATTATTTACTTTAATAAGTTCTTGAATTATTTCCATATTGCTTATATTTTTGAATTCTTCCAGATTCATATGTTCCATTAAAAGTCCCTCCTTCGACAAACATACTGAAATTATATACTTTTTCAGTATGTTTGTCAAGATTTTTGTATGGTTAATCTACTATTTTACAATTTGAGGAAAAATCATTTTACATTTTGAGTAAATTTTATTTTACAATTTGAGCAACAAAAAAAAGCCCAAAGGCTCATTAAAGAGGTTTAATTACCACATGACGATTTGGTTCTTCCCCTTCACTTTCCGTTGTAACTCCTTTAAAATCAGTTAATATATTATGCACTATTCTTCTTTCATATGAAGTCATATTATCAAGGGCAACAGGTATTTTAGTTTTAACTACTTCTCGAGCAGTAGTTTTTGCAAGTCTTTCAATATTCTTAGCAATCTTTTCTTTATAATTTGAAACATCTAAATTAATTTTATAATGAATATCAGTATCATTTTGAATCTTTTGTTTAACAAGAGTTTCTAAGGCTTTTAATGTATTACCATTTCGACCGATAATAATAGGATTATTACTAGTATACATTTTTATTGTTGTTCTTCCTTCTTTATTGATTATTTCAAATGAAACATCAATTCCCATATTTTCAATTATTTCTTTTAAATAACTCTTAATACTTTCATTAATATCACTCTTTTGATAAACAGTTACTTCAAATACATTACCTTGAAATAGTTTACCTTTTTTTTCATGCGATGTATAAACTATATCATCTTTATTTAAATTATTTTCTGCTAGTATTTCTTCTAGAATTACATCAACTTCTTTACCCTCTTTAATTATCTTTTCCATACTTCATACCTTCTTTCTTAACTAATTTATCTTTAATTTTTTCCTTTTTCTTTTCTTCTTTATTTTTCTTAGGACGATTAGTTAAGGATCTATTATTAATCATATTGATAATAATATTTTGAACTGCAATAAATGTATAAGTAACAATCCAGTAGAATGCTAAGGCAGTTGGTAATGATAATGATGCATAGACAACAATTACAAGCATAACATACAACATTATTTTCATTTGCTTGCCGGCTTCAGGAGTTTGTTGTGGAGTTTGACTCATTGTCTGACGGAATGAAAAATATGTCGAAACAATAATTAATATTAAAAGGATAATATATAAGTAATTACCTTGGGAAATACCAACAGTTGGAGTCATACCTAAGTCAAAACCAAATAAGGTTTCTTCATAAATGGCTGGAGTTCGGTATATTGCTTGCAAGAAAGCAAAGAATAATGGGATTTGAATGAAAGCCATCAAGCAACCAACTAAAGGATTAACTTTATATTTTTTATAAACCATCATTGTTTCTTGACTTTTAGCCATCAATGACTCATTATCAGTCCGATTACGATATTTGCGTTCTATTTTTTCTATCTCTGGTTGGGCTTTACGCATGTTGAATGTTTGTTTCGAACTCTTAATTGTAAATGGTAAAAGAATTAGTCTGATTGCTAGACCTATTAATATTAAGGATACACCTAAATTACCAATTAAATTACCTAATTTTAATATTAAAAATGCTAAGGGCTTAACAAATAGAAATTCCCATAAACCCGAACTTTCAGTGGCCGACAAATTATAGTCAGAACAACTTGGCAACTCATTAAAATCATAATCTAATTGATCTTGATATTCTTCATATAATTTATATAATTCACCATCAGTCTCGGGCAGACACAAAATATCTTTTTGGAGCATTTGCCCAGTTTCTTCATATTCAACAATGTTACCTTCATCATCCTGAATATACTTG
>CALVVK010000058.1 GCA_944363825.1 uncultured Bacilli bacterium
GCTTTAACATTTATTGTATATTCGGTATTATCATTTAAATTACTAAATACATTACTTTCTTGATATGCTCCATCATCTATGGAATATAAATAATGGTCTATTGTATTTGTTCCATTAGTTCCTGTTGGAGTTAATGTTATTGAATTATAGGTAGTCTCAGCATTGACACTTGCTACTACTGGCAAGATATATATTTCTGTTGTTATCTCTTCATAATATTCGGTTGATTCTACTCCTTCACTATCTTTTACTTTTACTTTTATTTGATATGTTGTTGAATCTGTTAAGTTATCAAATGTATGTGTATTACTTGTAGTTGTTTCCCAACTAGCACCATTATCTTTACTATACATATAATTTACTATCTCATTACTGCCATTACTAGCATTTACTGTTAATGAAATACTATTTAATGTTACACTATGAGATACATCATCTACTGTTGCTAAAACATAATCTCCTGTTGTTACATTAGTTTGATATACATTAGACTTTATATTATTAGTATCTACTACATAACTATATATTGTATATTCTTGGTTTGGTTCTAGATTATTAAATGTATAATTTGCACTATCACTTTCAATGTATTCTACTGTTTCAGCACTTCTAGTTGTTGTATTTTCTTCAATTCCATAATAATACTTTGAAGCACTAGCACTACCATCAGTTATATCCAAATTGGCTGTTACACTATTATAAGTTGTTGTTGTATTTATATTATTTATCTCTATTAATTCATAAGAACTCATTTGTTCTTGAGTCATATATAATTTAGCTGTTAAATTTTTTTCCGTATTGGCTTGTTGATCACTATCTAAATTAACAAATGTTACTTCGATATTCCATTGTTGCATTTCTTCTACTTGATCTGCTGTTATTTCATAATCAGAAATAATTAGAAATCCACCGGTTCTTGTTGTGATATCAAAACCATCCGCAGTATGAACTAAACCAGTAATATTTTCTACTTCTTGTCCTGTTGGACTTGTTACTTTTAAAAGTATTTCTGGTGTTTGATTTTCAGTTGTATATACGAAATTATTATTTTCTATTATTAAATAAATATTATAAGTTGCTGTTGCTTGATTAGTATAATTATTTGGTCTTAATAATGCCGTACCTGTTGTACTATCTGATAAACTTGGCATTCCTTGAGCAAAGTTTTCTTCGGTTGCACTAATGTGGATTTCTTCCCCAAAGGCAAATGATAAATTATCTGTTGTACTGGTTCCAACATTAGTATCAATATTACCTTCCCCATCAGATGTTGCTTGGAAGTAAGCATAAGTTGCCCCAATGACAACAATTATTAACGTTATTACTCCCACTAAAGTTATTCCTATTAATTTTTTATTATCTTGTTTCATAATTAATTACACTCCCTAAGTAGTATAAACTATAATTAATGAAATATCTGTCGAAGCATGTATACTACTAATAATAATTATAGAAAAATTTCTTCTAAAGTTATAGTAGTCAAAGTGATATCATTTTAGAAATATTATATCTAAATTTTTACATTTAAAAAGAGATTGAATTGTTCAATCCCTTAACTAATACTATCAGTAAATTCTTTGATATCATCATCACTTGGACGAGATCTAAATCTTGTTCCTTCAAGCCAATTACCAGTTCCAGCCGCATCACTTAGTAATTCTCCACTTTGACCTAAACTAGATGATGAAGAAGTACAAAATGGAATGACTGTTTTACCAGTAAAGTCATTGGCCGCAACAAAACTACTTACTGGCCAAGCCGCAATTCCCCACCAGATGGGATAACCAATAATTACCGTATCATAGTCTTCCCAATTTTCAATTGTTGTTGATTCTAATTCAACATCTCTTAAAGATTCATCAGCATATTCTCTAGAAACCCGGGAATCATCATCAGTATAGTTTAAATCATTAGATGTATATGGATCAGATGGAACAATTTCAAAAATGTCTGCCCCTAAGTTTTCGGCGATACTTTCTGCTACCGCTTCGGTATTACCAGTTGCTGAGAAATAAACTACTAAAATATTTTCAGTACTACCTGTATCGGTATTATTATCACCATTATCACTGTCATTATTATTATCATCTACATTAGCGTTTTCATTCCGATCACTTAATAAAAAATAACCACCAACCCCTAAAGCAATTGCTACTACAATTACAACTATGCCAATTATGACATTCTTATTCATCAAATCACCTTTCTTTCTTTATTTTTTTAATTATTATAACCAGTAATTATTTAATAATCACCACCTTGACACCTATTAATTTTTTAATTACAATAAAACTATACAAGACGGGTGTTACTCACGGTCAAGAATTTTTTACAAAGGAGGTAAAAAAAATGACATATACTATGAAAGAAGCGTGTAATCAAACGGGCTTAAGTTATGATACTTTAAAATTTTACTGTAACGAAGGCTTAGTACCATTTGTTAGAAGAGATAAAAACAACTATCGGATTTTTAGTAATGATGATATTGCTTGGATTAAAAGTTTATCATGTCTTAAAAACTGTGGCATGAGTATTGTTGAAATGAAAGAATATTTAGATCTTTGTTTAAAAGGAGAAAAAACTATTCCCAAAAGACAAGAAGTACTTAAAGCAAAACTAAAAGAACTACAAAATAAAGTTAATGAAATAGAAGAAAGTATTAAATATATTCATTGGAAACAAAAATTTTATGAAGATGTCTTAAGTGGTAAAACTAAATACTATACTAATTTAAAACCATATAAAAACGATTAAAAAAAAGTCAATCGTTTTTTATAATGCGCCTTGGCCCCCATCAACAGCATATATGGAACCAGTTACATAACTAGAATCATCACTTACTAAGAATAAAGCCACATTAGCAACTTCTTCCGGAGTACCAAATCTTTTAAAAGGTATAGTAGCCGCAATACCATCTTCGTGTTTTTTAGCCTCTTTAGATAATCCTGGTACATTCCAAATATTAGTTCTAATTGCCCCTGGAGCAATAGCATTAACTCTAACACCAGCATCTGCTAGTTCCAAAGCCCAAACTCTTGTAAAGTTTTCAATTGCTTTTATCTTACACCCGTGTCCAACTCCCGAGTCAAGTCAAAAAATATAAACATACAAATATTTTACACTCATAAGTTTACTTTAAAAAATCTTGAGAATTTTTTATTATGGCATTAGGAATATATTTCTTCCATTCCTTAATTTCTTTTTCATCATCACGATAAACATAAATAATTACTTCTTTAATCGTTGTTAACTTTTCAATTAAAGACTTTTCACCAAAAGGTGATACCCCAAAAATTTCAATTTTCTCAACTGAATTTAACGATGCATAAATATCACCCTTACCATCACTAGGAAATAAATCATCCGCTGGATAGACATTTAGGCCACATTTATTACAAAATAAACCTTCCCCAACATAAGCATGTTTATCAACTAATTTATTACTAGGTACAAATATTACATCATCGATATCAATATCGATATAGTCTTTATTTAAATACTTCTTTATTTCCGTTGTATGTTTTAATATCGAAGTAATAATCATCTGTCCTTGATAAGACTTAAAATATTTACAAATATTGCCATGTAAATATAAACATTTATTATAAGTATCCCATTCTTCAACATAATTTAAAGTGAGTATATAATCATAACTATCTAATTTTTCCTTATATTTATAAGATACTTTTGGATACATTACATTGCCATCGACAATAAATAAAGATTCCAAACTCAAGGCCGCCAACAACTCAATCAAACGATAACAAGCATTCCAAGATAACTCCCCATTTTTCTCAATTATTGCCTTAGCCAAATATTCAAAAATATAACCCGTTACTTGTTCAATACCTAAATTACGGTAAACATCAATTAACTCTTCTATTTCCCTAAATTCGATATCATTTAAATAAAGACTATCCTTAAATAAAATAAATTTAGCCTTAAAATTATTCATAAATCGTTCATAAACATTATTATTATCAATAAAACTATTATTATTGGCTATATTTAAACCATTACCAATAAGTAAATAACTCATAGATCTTCCTCAACTAATAAAGGAATAATATCAATAACTGGTTCTTCATAAGGATGGACTTCTTTAATAACTTTAATTACTTCCTTAACTTTTGAAATATCACATCTTACTTCAATTTTATCTTCTTCGACACACTCTAGTTTATTATAATTTCCTATAAATGGCTTAGCATTTTCATTAGGTTTAAATGTCCCCATAACCTTTGTCATAACAGAACAATTAGTATAATCACCAATTACCCCACCACCTGCCGCGAATATTGCATCAAGCAAGGTAGCGCTATATTCCCTTGGCACAGTTACTATAATTTTTACTAATTTTATATTCATTAATTATCCTCCACATATAAGGATTATAACATAGAAAAAGCATTAAAAGTATTAATTTTTAATGCTTAAGTAATTATTTATTACGTCTTTCATAAACCATTTTATCGAACCATTCGACCATACTTGGATCTTGATGATTAAAGAATAATGAATCACTTGTATTAAGAGCCTGTATTGCTGCCATATCTTCACTTGATAATTCAAAATCAAATACATCAAAATTTTGTTCCATTCGTTCCTTATGGGTGGACTTACAAGCAACAATAACCCCACGTTGGATTAACCACCTTAAGATAACTTGCGCGGCTGATTTATTATATTTTTTTCCAATTGCCACTAGGGTTTCATTTGTAAACATATTATTTTTTCCTTCCCCAAATGGTGCCCATGCTTCAATATGTACTCCATACTTTTCCATATTTTCTTGCGCCGCATATTGGGCATTAATTGGATTAGTTTCCACTTGATTAACGGCCGGAATAACTTTTCTTCCAAACAAACACATATCCGCAAGTCTATCTAGATAAAAATCACTTACACCAATTGTTCTAATTTTTCCTTCTTCATATAGTTCTTCAAGTGCTCTATATGCTCCATAATAATCACTAAATGGTTGATGTAATAAAACTAAATCGATATAATCAGTTTTAAGTTTTTTTAGTGATTCTTCTATTGATGCCTTACATTTTTCATAACCGTAATTATCGATCCATACCTTAGTAGTTATAAAAAATTCTTCTCTTGGTATACCACTTTCTTGAATAGCATCACCAACTTCGGCCTCATTAAAATAACTTTGCGCCGTATCAATGCCCCTAAACCCAACACTAATAGCATCAAGCACACACTTCTTGGTTTCTTCCTTCGGTATTTGATATACCCCAAAATTTAAAATAGGCATCTCAACACCATTATTTAATTTTACATATTTCATAAACATTCTCCTTCCATACTATTTTTTCCTAGTACACTTTAAATATACCACCTAGGAGTAACTCCCGGTCAAGAGTTATTTAAAAAAATTAATTAAAATTCTTTTCTCTCATAAATGAATCGAGAAGCAAAATACGAAACAACAATTATTATTATTGCTCCAATTGGTGCAATTATATAATGAAAGTCCATTACGAATTTCATTAACCCAATATTATCAAAAACATTTAATTTTGATAATATAAAACCAACTAAAGCCACTACTAAGAATAAACCAACTATCGAAATAATTCTTCCCTTTTCAGAACCAAATTTATATATAAATGGTAACATCAAAGATTCAAATACCAATATAATCGATATTGTCGTTACAATACTTTTAATAGCATCTACTATTGGCATATCTTTAAAAATACTTATTCCAATTAAAATAACTACAGTTACTAAAAAGGCGAAAAGCATCATAATAATACCGGATAAATACTTGGCTTTAACTATATCTTTTCGCTTAACTGGAAAACTTATAGCATAAGCATCCCAATTATTAAATTCATCATAACTAAATGTTGAAAAATGCACTAAAAAGACAATACATGGCAATATATAATAGAAATTAAAACCATCTTGGGCAAAAATAACAATAAATAAAAATAATAAAAATATTAAAACTAATCTAGAAATACCCTTAACAAATAATAAATCTTTTTTAATTAAACCAATCATGCTTTCACCCCTTTAATCATTAAAATCATTAAATCTTCCAAAGTTATTTTATCAATAACTAAATCTTTATATTTTTTACTTATATTTTTCTTATTATTAACTAATACTTCGACATTATATTTATTCTTCCGATAGGCTATATAATCATGAGTATCAAGTCTTTCAAAATCTTTATTACTACATTTAACTATACCATAATTATCTAATATTTCATCTCTATTCATATCTAATAAAATTTTGCCATCATTAATAAAGATAATTTGATCAGCAACATGTTCTAAATCACTTGTAATATGCGTTGAAAATAAAATAGTATGTTCCTCATCCTCGATAAATTTTAAAAATATATCTAATATTTCACTACGCACTACTGGATCTAAACCACTCGTCGGCTCATCAAGAATTAACAACTTTGGTTGATGCGCGAGGGCTGTTGCAATTTCCAACTTTTTCTTCATTCCTGTTGACAATTTCTTGATAGTACTATTAATAGGTATATTAAAATCTTTTAAATAATTATAAAAAAGTTTACTATCCCAATTTTTATAAACACCTTGCATAATTTTATCAATATCAACAACCCATAACACTTCCGGAAAAAAAGAGTTATCTAAAACTATCCCAATATCTTCTTTCAAAACATTCATCGCAATTTCACCCTTTTTATAATGTAATATTCCCAAAATTGACTTAATAAGTGTTGTCTTACCAGCCCCATTTTCCCCGATAAGACCAATAATTATCCCCGAAGGAATTTCTAAATTAATTTCCCCCAAAGCAAAATTATCGTCATATCTTTTCACTAAATTTTTAATAACAATCGTTTTATTCATTATTCCTCTCCTTCATAAAAAATATCGACTAAATTTTTTATTTCTTCTTTTTTAATCTTAAATTGTTTAGCAATATCAACAATCTTACTCATATAAGTATCAATTTCTTTTTGGGCTCTTTCGACCACCAACGCACTATTCTTCGGAGCAACAAAAGTTCCTTTTCCTTGTCTTGAAACAATAAAACCCTCGCTTTCCAACTCATCATAAGCCTTCTTTATCGTCATAACACTTATCTTAATATCACTTGCTAAACTCCTAATCGATGGCAGAGCTGTATCTTCCGCTAGTTCCCCACTAATAATTTCATTCTTTATCGCTTCCTTAATCTGTTCATAAATTGGTACTGAACTGCTATTACTAATGATTATATTCATAACTTCTCCTTGATATACAGTATATAACAGTATATAACATTTGTCAACTATAAGTCATTCGACAAAACTAGACAAAAGCTCCTATGGACTATAATTTTATTGTGTGTTAGGATTAACTTATCAGGGAGGCT
>CALVVK010000059.1 GCA_944363825.1 uncultured Bacilli bacterium
AGCCAATTTAATGGTGGCTTTTGCTGGGGAATCACAAGCTAGAAATAAGTATACTTATTATGCATCAAAAGCTAGAAAAGAAGGTTATGAACAAATTGCTGCTATTTTTGAAGAAACTGCTAATAATGAAAAAGAACATGCTAAAATGTGGATTAAAGAACTTCATGGTGGGGAAATTCCTACCACAGCAGAAAATTTATTAGATGCTGCGGAAGGCGAAAACTATGAATGGACAGACATGTATGCTGAATTTGCTAAAGTGGCTCATGAAGAAGGTTTTGAACGCATTGCTTATCTTTTTGAAGGGGTTGCAGCCATTGAAAAGGAACATGAAGAAAGATATCGCAAACTTCTTAAAAATGTTGAAGATAAATTAGTGTTCAGTAAAGAAGGCGAAGCAATTTGGATTTGTCGGAATTGTGGCCATGTGGTTGTTGGTAAAGAGGCTCCAAAGGTATGTCCTGTTTGTAGTCATCCCCAAAGTTATTTTGAACTTAAAAAAGAAAATTATTAACACAAAAAAATCAGGTTTTCCTGATTTTTTTACATTAATCTTAAAGCAATATACATGCCAAAGGTTAAGGCACTAGCCAGTATTAAAACAATACTTGTGAAGCCTGCAACTCCGAGATGACTATTTCTTTCATCTTGCTTGTTAATTTCATCTTGGCTTAAAAAATTGTAATCATCAATATTGGTATTTGGTTTTTTTCTCGTCAATGTTAATTCACGCTCCTTTGTTTTTCCTTGTTCATTTTCATTATTAATTTCTTGTTGAATATTTGTAATTGGGGCTGTTAATTTATTATATTCATCTAGGATAATACTAGCAGCAACACTATGGTAAATACCAGTTTTAATACTTTCAATTATTTTTCTACATTCTAGTAAATAATTTTGAAAATTATTTAGAGTAACATCTTGGATACCCTGTTCAAATACTAAGCGATTATTATTATAAATTATAACTCTTCTTAAATAATCAGCAACAAATTGCCTTAATCTAGTTATTTCATCTTCGGTTATAATCATTTCGGTTGTAATCATCCTTTTAATCTTATCTAAATCAATATTAGGATAATACAAATTATTTTTTAAATAATCGAAGATATCTTGGGGAATAAGATGAAAGAATATCGGATCAGTATGCATAATTTTTTCCCCAGCCGTATCTATTGTTGCTCCATTGAATGATAAAGTATCAGTTGCTTCATCATAATGAAAATCTTGTAAATTAGGATACTTTCTTTTAATACTTTCAAAATTTTCTTTTATATTATCAATTACATTAATAATTTCACCCATTTCAAACACTCCATATTCTGTAAATAGTTTAGCAAATTTTAGCCCAAAATACAATAGTTAATTTTTTATAAATTTTATTAAATTTTAAATTTAATTGTTCTTTTTATTAAAAATATTATTTTTTTAGCAAAATATTGTTAAAAATATAGTTAATTTTATATTTTGGTAATTTGCATTATTGGCCATTTGTTGGTAAAGTGTTTTTGAAAGGAGGAAATGTATGAATCAGGTGTTTTTGGTTGGTCGACTTACAGATAATCCCCAAGTTATTGAAACGGAAAGTGGGAAGAAATATACGACTGTTAATCTGGCGGTGCAACGGGCATTTAAAAATTCTGAAGGCATTTATGAGACAGATTTTATTCGTTGTGTCCTTTGGAATGGTGTTGCCGCCAACACAAGTGAGTTTTGTCAGACTGGGGATGTACTAGGTATTAGAGGTCGTTTACAAAATAGAAGTTATGAAACAGCGGATAATGAGAAAAAATATATTACGGAAGTAATAGCAGAACGCGTAACTTTTTTATCTAGTGGTAATAGAAATAGGGAAAAAGAAAAAAATACGGATAATTCATAATAAAAAGTTTACCCTAGGTGAAAATATTGCAATTATAAGGTTATCTTAGGTATACTTAATTTTAAGAAGTGAGGTTTAATTATGCTTATAGGTAATAGACTTAGGGATGCAAGAAGAAGAAAAAATCTTACCCAGGCGGAATTAGGTAGTTTAGTGGGGGTTGGAAAATCAGCCATTTGTTGTTATGAAAAAGAAATTAGAAATCCAACTTTAGAAACTATTATTGAATTTATGAACATTTTAGGTGTTACTGCTGATTATCTTTTAGGAACAGATGATATTATTAAAGTAGTTGATGCCGATATTCCTGAATACCGGACGATGACTAAAGAAGAAGTAATGTTTATCGATGAATTACGCAAAGATAAATTAGTTTATGAAATATTATTTGAAGATCCTAAAAGAGGATCAGACCTAGTTAAAAAAAGAATTGGTTAAAAACTAACTAAATATTGGTTAGTTTTTTTGTTTTACTTCATATATTTTAAATGGGTGAAGTAATTTGAGACTTTTTAAATATCTTGGCATAATAAGTATTGTCATGTTTAGTTTTTTTTATACCGAAAAGATTGCTAGTTATGTTTTAGAAAATAATGAATTATATCAAGAAATTGCTAGTCAAAAAGATGACTATGCTATATTAAGTGTTGATGCTGTAGTTAATGATGAATACATTACTCCTGGTTTAAATGGTTATGTTGTAGATGTTAAAAATAGTTATTATAATATGAAAGATATGGAAATATTTAATTCTTATTACTTAATGTATGATGTTGTTTATCCTGATGTATCATTAAGTAGTAATATTGACAAAATAATTAATAAAGGTAATCATTTAAAGAATAGTGTTTCTTTTATTTTAGAATATGATCCTAATATTATTAATTATTTTATTAGTAATAATTATAATGCTAGTGTTATAGTTACGTTGGATAATTTTTCTAAAGATATAACATTAGAACAATTAAATGGCGAAGTAGATAAATTTAATGACTTAGAATCTTTATTGAATAAATATACTAATAATTCAGATATTTGTTATGTTAATAATACTAATTTAGATATTTGTAAAAGTAATAGTAAGTATTTAGTAAAAACTGATAAAATAATTAATGATAGTACCATAATTGATATCAAAAATAATATTAGTAGTGGAGATATATATTATGTTAGTAAGAATACAGATACTAAAAATATTCAATTAATAATAAATAGTATTATTTATAAAGATTTAGATATAGTTAATATTAGTGAATTAATTAGTGAAGAGAGAGTAAAATAATGTCTAATTGACGTCAAGTGATTAAATTGCTTGATTTTTTTTAATTTTCTTTTATTTACTAGCACCGTTACATTAGTTTGAAACTATTTATTACTACATAGTTATATTTTACCTAAGGGGGTATTGACTTTTTTTTTTTTTTTTTTTTTTTTTTTTTTTTTTTTTTTTTTTTTTTTTTTTTTTTTAGTAAAATCTAGAAAAATAGGGTATTTGAGGATATCTTTGAAGGAGTAAATTTTATATGAAACAAGAAAATAATAAAAAAATTTTAGGTATTACTTTAGTGGGAGTAATCACATTAATAGTAGTTGTTGTCGGGGCAACATATGCTTACTTCCAAGCAACAAGTAGTGGGGAAGGTAATATTGATACCAATGTTGGAACAAGTACCACTGATAATTTATCATTTGCCTTTGGGGAAGAAATCCACATTAATGCCACAGAAGAAAATTTTGCTCAAGGAATGCCAAGTTTATCAGATAGTACAACAGGAACAGCCTTGTTAAGACCAAATAATTATACGAATCAAGCAACAGCAACATATAATATATATTTAATTATCGAAAATAATAATTTTGTATATACAACAGAAAATCAAACCCCAGAAATACTTTTGAAAGTAACTTCACCAACAGGAGTAGAATTAGAAAACATCACTGGTTTAGTTCATACAGCAGATGGTTTTGATATTACAACTAGAACTGGAGGGTTTTTAATTATCTCGGATTACGAAATAACAGCAGACCAAGTTGAAGAAATACAACAATGGAATATCGAAGTAACATTTGTCAATTTAGATAGTGATCAACAAGCCAATACTGAAAAGAATTTAACAGCCAAATTATATATGACTCAAGAACAAATGAGTTCTTATGAATTAATAGAGATAAATAATATAAATACATCAACAACTTATAATAGTGTAACAGCGATTTTAGATATAACTGATGGTAGTGCTAGTGTATCAAAGTATTATTATGGAATTGAAGAAACAAATGGTGCAACTGCATATATTAATGATAATAATAAATTACAACAATTAAGTAATACTTTAGCCAATGCTGAAACAGTAGAATACATTGAAAGTGATAGTGCTAGTTATACATTTAGTAATCTAGAACCAAATAAAGAATATACAGTATATAGTTATGTTGTTGATACCAATAATATAAAATCTAATGTTTATGAAACAACCGTAACAACTGGTGAATATAATTTAGCAATGGTAGATGATGTATCACATAGTGTAACCTTAAATAGTATTTCATTAACAGTAACTGCCAGTAATGGTAGTAATGAAATAGTAAATTATATGTATAGTAAGGATAATGGTGCTACTTGGGAAACAACTACAAGTAATACCTATACATTTGATAACTTAACAGATTCAACAACATATCAAATAAAAGTTAAAGTAAAGGATAGTGCAGGAGTAGAATCAACAGAATATTATGAAGAAATAACAACAGAAATATATATTTTACCAGTAGTAGCAAGTGTTGATGCTGAGGCTACCTATAATTCCATTACTTTAACACCAACAGGAACAAATGGAACAAATAATATAGATCATTACTTATACTCGATAGATGATGGGGCATATCAAGAAAGCAATGTATTTAGTAATTTAAATGATAATACCGAATATACAATAAATGTTAAAGCGGTAGATACAGAAGATAGAGAATCAAATCCATATGAAATAAAAGTAACAACAGATGAATATATATTACCAACAATAAGTAATGTAACAGCAAGTAGTACTTCTGATAGTATTACATTAAATGTAACTGCCAGTGGTGGAACAGGAAGTATTGTAACATATCATTATTCAAAAGATGATGGTTTAAATTATGTTGAAAGTACTAGTCCAAATTATACATTTAATGACTTAACAAGTGATGCCACATTTTATTTAAAAGTCTATGTAACGGATAGTAATGGCCGAACTAGTGGGGAATATAGCACAAGTGTTGCAACAGAACCAGATATAGTTTATTTAGCAGATTATATCAAAAATACAGTTTATACAGGAGACGGAAATAACGGATTATATTACCATGATGGAAGTGGTTCATATACCAATGCGGCACAAGAAGCAGGGGATAATTCCTACAGATATGCCGGAGCCGATCCAAATAATTATGTGTGTTTTGGGAGTGATGCAGAGACATGTCCAAATGATAATTTATACCGAATAATAGGGGTATTTGGTAATCAAGTTAAATTAATCAAACATGATTATGCCAATAGTAATATGTTAGGAACAAATGGAGATTATTATGGTGCATATACAAGTGAATGGAGTTCATCAAGTTATTATAAAGGAAATCAAAGTCAATCAGCAATCCCAATATATTATTGGAATAGAAACGGAAGTAATACATGGAGTGCCAGCCAATTAAATACAGTAAATTTAAATACAAATTATATAAATTGTTTAAATGGCATAAACTCTAAATTGAGTGCTATGATTGAAACGACAACATGGAAAGTCGGCGGCGGAAGTTATAGTTATTTAAGACATAGTGCAGTAAAAACAGCATATAACTATGAAGTAGGAAATAACAGTTCAAGTACAACATACAATGCGAAAATAGGGTTAATGTATGTAAGTGATTATGGATATGCAGCAAGCCCAGCCAACTGGACAACAACATTATCTAATTATGCTAATGATACAAATCGCAATAATAATTGGATGTTTATGGGACTTTCAGAATGGACAATTTCCCGCGGATCGGACTTTACGAATTCTGTGCTCGGCGTGCATTCTGAAGGCCTTGTGAACGACCTCAGCGTCGGCAACGGCCTCGGTGTGCGCCCGTCCTTTTATCTAAAATCCAATGTTGCAATCACTGGAGGTACAGGAACTTCGTCTGATCCATATCGCTTAGCACTCAATTAATATTGATTTTAAATAGGTTTTTTGGTATAATTTAGATACCGAAGAACTTATTTTTTTATTTTTGGAAGGTGATTATTTTGAGTAAGATAAAGATTTTTGGTTTGGGAGGTCTTTCGGAAAGTGGAAAGAACTCTTATGTTATTGAAGTAGATGATGAAATCTATGTTTTTGATGCTGGTATTAAATTTGCCAGTGGTAATTTACTAGGTATTGATTATATCATGCCTGATTTTAGTTATTTAGTAAGAAATCGCAAGCGAATTAAAGGTTTGTTTATAACTCATGGCCATAAAGAAAATATGGGAGCAGTTGCGGATTTAATCAAAGATATTCCAACTCTTAAGGTTTATGCAACAAAATTTACCAAGTTTGAATTAATGGAAGATGGAGTTAATGAAGCCAATATTATTATGATTAAACCGCACCGGAAAATAAATTTTGGTAATGTTTCTATTTTTCCTATTGCAGTTGCCCATAGTTGTCCTGATGCAGTGATGTATGTAATAAATACTAAAGATGGAGCAATATGTTATACTGGAGACTTTATCATTGATCCAAGTATGCAAGGCGCTTATGACATGGACTTAGGTAAAATTGCTTATGTGGGAAAACAAGGAGTGTTATGTTTACTTTCGGAATCAACTTTTGCCGAAAAGAATGGACATACTTCTCCAAAACATCGGTTAGTAGAATTTTATAAAAATGTTATTAATCATCATGATAAACGAATTTTATTTTCTGTTTTACCAAGTCATTTATATACTATTGCCGAAATCTTCGAAGCGGCAGCAAATTCCCATAGAAAAATAGTAATAATGGGTAAAAGATTACAAAATGTTGTTAATTTTAGTAAAAAAGAAG
>CALVVK010000060.1 GCA_944363825.1 uncultured Bacilli bacterium
GGTCTACGGAGAACCCAAAGGGTTCTGTGAAGTAGAAATATTCTTGTAGTGATGCAAGGTTAGTCAAACTTGTTTGACTTTTGTTCTATAATCTACAAATAACCGAATGAAATATCTACAAATTGCCGAATTGAATATTAATTTTAATCAATTTTTCTAAAAATGTGATTTTTGGCATCGGTTTTCTTTCTAAAAATGTGATTTTTGAGGTTGAATTTCTTTCTAAAAATGTGATATAATTTACTCGGAGCGTGATTATATGGCTGAACTAAAACGAAAAATAGATAAATTTTTACGAGATTGGAAAAATACAAAAATGCGAAAACCTTTAATTATTAAAGGGGCTAGGCAAACAGGAAAAACAACTTCTATTGAGAAATTTGGTAATGAAAATTATAAGTCTTTTATTGAAATTAATTTTGTATCTATGCCGGAATATAAAACAATTTTTAATGATGGATATACTGTTGATAATATCATAAAAAATATAAGTCTACATAATGGTAATTGGGAATTTATACCAGGTGATACTTTAATTTTCTTTGATGAAATGCAAGAATATCCTGATGTTGCAACTTCTCTTAAGTTTTTTTGTATCGATGGGCGATTTGATGTAATCTGTTCTGGTTCACTTATGGGAATTAATTATCAGGAAATCCACTCTAATAGTGTTGGTTATAAAGAAGATTATACAATGCGATCTTTGGATTTTGAAGAGTTTTTATGGGCTAAAGGCTATAAAGATGAACAAATAGAAGATTTATATACTTGTATGAAGGAAATAAAGCCACTAACTAATACACAGTATAGTGTTATGATGAATAATTTTAATGATTATTTAATTACTGGAGGAATGCCCGAGGTTGTAAGTATGTTTATTGATAATAAAAACTTTAGTGGGGTATTAGATAAACAAAGGGCATTGTTATTAGATTATGAAGAAGATATTACTAAGTATGCTGGTGGCTTGGATAAATCAAAAATATTAGTTGCTTATCAAAAAATTAAAGTCTTTCTTGGTAATGATAATAAAAAATTTCAAATTACTAAACTTAAAGAAGGGGCTAGGAATAGAGAATATATTGGTGTTGTTGATTGGCTTGAAAGAGCAGGTATTGTTAATGTTAGTTATTCATTGGATCATCTAGAGTTACCATTAAAGGCAAATTATAATCCGGATAATTATAGATTATATTTTGGAGATACAGGATTATTAATTGGATCATTAGATGAAGAATCCCAAAATGATTTGCGCAATAATCAAAATTTTGGAACATATAAAGGGGCTTTATATGAAAATATAGTTGCTGAAATGTTAACTAAAGCTGGGTTTGAATTGTTTTTTTATAGAGATGAACAAAATAAAATTGAAATGGATTTTATTGTAAGAGATGTAGAAAATATAATACCAGTTGAAGTTAAAGCATCAAATAATGCAACATATTCATTGAATAAATTGATAGATGAAAAGTATAAAAATATAAAATATGGGATAAAGTGATGTAATAAAAATGTCGGTTTTAATGGTAAGTTTTATACATTTCCGTATTTTATGACTTTTCTTTTAAAAAGATTTTTAAAAGAAAAAAATAAATAATTACATATTTGAATTAAATTATATTTAGCATGTATAGGGAAAATATAAAAAATTCTTTTAATAACTATTGTTTTAAATTAGAGCAATAGTTTTTTTATGTAATAAATTCATTGAACATTTTTTACGCAAATGTAAAAAATGTTCAATGAAATCTTGCGATGACTGCAATTAATCAGATTTCAATAACTGTGGATTGGATGTATGCAGGTGATGTTTCAACAATAACTCGTGTTTCAAATACTTCAGGTTATGTATATTATTTTCTCTTTGGTGCTATAGATTCTCGTACTAATGATGCTGCTCATGTTGTTAGTTATCTTGGTGACCCTGTTCTGCCGGTATTTTATCTAAAATCCAATGTTGCAATAACTAGCGGTACAGGGACATCTGCAGATCCTTATCGTGTTGAAATTGCCTAAAAAATTATATTTGCTTAATCATATCAATAAGTAATCAATGTTGAATGAAATCTTATACTAGTGATATATTGTGTTATTTATTAAATTTGCGAATTAAAAAGTTGAAGAATAGAAAGTTGTAAATGTTATATTTTTATGTTATTATGTTGACGGAGGAATTTATGAAGAAAAATATTGTAATTGGGGTTTTAATAGGGTTAATTTTAATAATTAGTGGTTATCTTTGTTATGATAAGTTTTGGGGGCAAAATGAAGATAATTGTGAAAGTTCTGATTTAAGTAGTTTAACTGCTGCTGAATTAGATACTTTGGGAAATAATTTGTTTGAGAAAACAAATATTCAGTATTGGACAGGATCTGAGTATTTCCTATATTCTACGGATAAACTTACATATAATGACTTAGATGATGATATTAAGTCTATTATTGCGTTTAGTTTAATTCCTGTTAATGATTTTTCATTTTATTATAGTAATTTTGCAGATATTCTAGCGGAAACACCTAATGCCTTATATAGTTCTGTAAGTTATGATAGTTATGTTCGAGCATTTAAGAGTATCTTTGGTAATGATAAAGATGTTATTTATATTGATGGTTCCGGTTGGCAATACCCACTTGTTCATGAATGTTTTTTAGAAGATGGTTTTATTAATTGTTATTCAAGTAATGGGGGAGATTCTGCTTATTCTGCGGCATTTATAAATTATAATAGAACAGAAATTAGTGGAGAAGATATTATTGTTTATGTTGATTTTCTAAATGTCGATTGGAGTGAGGGCGTCTTTAGTGATTTAGATTTTAACAATTTTATTGCTAATGAAGATAATTTATATGAATTAAGTAGTGATGAATTATTTCAAAGATATGGTGATGATGCTGGATTATTTAAAGTTGTGTTTAAAAAAGATAATATAAATAATTATTATTGGTATTCATCAGAACTAATAGAAAAATAATCTATTATCCAATTTTAGGTAAATACCGATAAACTTTTGACAACAGTACATGATAATGCTATAATTAAATTATCCAATTGAGGTGGATGTATTTTATGAAAATAGTAAATTATTTTGTCAGATTATCCTTGTTGGTATTTGTATTAATAATTGCTAAAAGTAGTACTAATGTTATGGATGCTAGTGTTGAAAATGAAAATGTTAATAAAACCATTAATTTATCAACAATGGCATTAAAGGTTATCGAAGTAGAACAAACACTTAAATATACTGCAATTGATACTTATACAGGGGATTTAACAGGTTATGTGTATAATTGTCCATTATGTAATGGGACACTAGCATGTATGCCTAGTTATGATATTACTGATGGAAAAAATACTTATAGTGATGCCGAATATGGGGAAGTATATATAGTTGCTTCAAGTAAGAATTTACCATGTGGATCTATTGTAAGTTTTGAAAGTAGTCGTATTTCTGATGACAAGGTTGTAGCCATAGTTCTAGATAGAGGAGTTAGAGGAAATGCTTTAGATTTCTTGGCGCCGAATATCGAATATGCTTATAACAATATCGGTCGAAGTACTATAACTTATGATGTATTAAGGAGTGGGTGGGAGTAATACTCACCCAATTTTTTTATGAAAGCAAAGAAGAGTTTAGGACAAAATTTTTTAATAGATAAAAATATAATCAGTAAAATAGTTACTGAGGTATCAGCATGTAATGATGATTTAATTATCGAAATTGGTCCGGGGCGTGGGGCATTAACTAAGGAATTAAAAAGGAAACAGGCTCATTTAATTTGTTATGAAATAGATCAAGATTTGGCTGCAATATTAAATAAATTAGAAGATGAAAAGATAAAAATAATTTGGCAAGATTTTTTGAAAAGTAGAATTGATGAAGATATAGAGGATATTAAATATAATAAATTATATATTGTTGGTAATTTGCCTTATTATATAACAACACCAATAATAGAACATATTATGGATAGTAATATTGATTTTGAAAAATTAATTATTATGGTGCAAAGGGAAGTTGCTGAACGTTTTATGGCTAATATTCATACGAAAGAATATGGTTATATTACAGTAGTTTTAAATTATTATTTTGAAGTTAGTAAAGTAACAGATGTTTCTAGATATTGTTTTAATCCGGTTCCTAAAGTGGAAAGTACTGTTTTAAGATTAGTGCCTAGAAAAGAAAAGGAAGAGTTAGATTTTAATAAATTCAAAGAATTTTTGAAAGTATGTTTTAGCCAAAAAAGAAAGACTTTAAAAAATAACTTAAAGGGTTATGATTGGCATAAAATTAAAAATGTTTTAAATAAGTATCATATGACGGAATCAGTTAGAGCGGAAGAAATAAGTAAAGATGTTTTTGTTGAAATATTTAAAAATATTTAATTATTCCCTGTAAAAAAATGATGAAAACGAAAATATTCCCTGTAAAAAAATGATGAAAATGGAAATATTCCCTGTAAAAAAATGATGGAAAGTGATTTTTCCTTGATTTTAAGCCAAAAATATAAACTTAGGAAAAAATCCTAAGTTTTTTGCATATATTGTATTGGTGAATAATTATATGCAGATTAAAAAAGGGGATTATGTAACTAGAAATAGTTATGGAAATGATACGGTTTTTAAGGTTATTAATGTTAGTGATAATATGTATTATTTAAAGGGAGTAGAAGTACGTCTTTATGCTGATGCCACTTTTGATGACTTACGCTTAGAAGAAGATATTAAAGAGTTTGATCCAATTGATGAAATTGATATCAAAGATGAGTTACTAACGCGTGGTGATTATTTTTATTTGCCGGCGAAAGTTTTGCACATTGATGGTGATGAAGATTACTTAAGCCGTTGTTTAAAATTTTATAAAAGAAATGGGATACTAGCAATTGGTAAGAAAATTAATGAAAAAAATGTCTATGAGCAAATACAAGGTTTATTAAAAGAATATAAACCCGATATTGTCATTATTACAGGTCATGATGCTTACCTGCGAAAAAAGGGCGATGATATCAATGATTTAAAAAATTATAAGAATTCAGGATATTTTGTGAAGGCTGTTCGAGCGGCGAGAAATTATGAAAAAAGCCATGAAAAGTTAGTTATTATTGCCGGTGCTTGCCAAAGTAATTATGAAGAACTAATTAAGGCCGGAGCCAATTTTGCATCGAGCCCGAAAAGAGTTAATATTCATGCTTTGGATCCAGCAATTATTGCCAGTACTATATCATTAACAGAAAGAAATAGGGAAATAGATTTAAAAAAGTTACTTGAAAAAACTAAATATAAAGAAGATGGTATGGGTGGTTTAATTTGTAATGGTCTCATGTATGTGGGGTATCCGAGATGAATATTAATCTAATTAAAGAAGAAATAAGTAAAAATTTAAATAGAAAAGTATTTATATCAGTGCATGGTCTACGTAATCGAATTAATAGATATGAAGGAACAATATATAAAATGTATCCCAATTTATTTACTATTCTAGTGAATGGGGAAGAAAAAAGTTTTAATTATCGGGATGTGATAACGGGGGAGGTAAAAATTAAATATTTGTAATTTATTGTTGCAAAATTTCAAAATATAAATTAAAATTATATTATAAGAAAAAGAGGAGAGAAGAAAATGGAAGTTACAAAAGTTAATATTTATCTTCGGGAGAAGGAAGGATCAAGACTAAAGGCATTCGTCGATTTTACGCTTGATGATTGTTTGGCTGTTAAAGGCGCTAAAATAATTGAAGGAAATAAAAGATTATTTGTTTCAATGCCTGGTAAACTTAATAAGTTTGGGCGAGAAGAAAATTTAGTGTTTCCAATTAATAAAGAAATGCGAGATAAAATAGAAGAAGCCGTAATGGCCGAATATGAAAAGGTAAAGAACGAAAAAATGGGAGAAGTCAACGAAAGTTGATTTTTTTTTGGCAAAATGTGGTATAATTTCTTTAGCATAGGGTAATACTTATGTAGAAAGGAGTGTTTGTTTTGGCGAATACAAAAGTAGTTCCAAAGACAAGGAATGTGGCGATTGAGTTATGGCGATTTTTAATTGCTTTAGCGATAATTGGGTTTCACACCGGTTGGATTATAGCTAGAAGTTGTGATGGTTCCCTTGGTTATTATATGGAAACAACTAATTGGTTTTTTGGTTCCAGTGAAGTATTACTAATATTCACTTTGACGGCGGGATACTTTATGGTATCACACTTTAAAAGAAGAAATGCCGACAAGGAATATCAAAAACGGAGTGCTTCATCAAAGGCTTGGGAATATACCTGGTCAAGAATTAAAGGTTTAATGCCAGTGTTAATTCTTGGTTATATCCTTGGTGTACTGATCTCAACAAAGTTCTACTATCCCGATTATAGTTTCCAACAAGTAGTAAGCATGATTATTAATAGTGCTTGGGAATTTTTAGGTTTCCATTCTGTGGGTCTAAGAAGTGTTGGTAACGAATTCTTCAACTTAAATGGGACATTGTGGTTTATTTCCGCAATTATCATTGTTGGTTATTTCCTATATTGGGGACTTTCGAAAAACGAAGATTTCATGTCGGGAATTGTTGCGCCATTTATCTTTATTTTCCTTAGTGGTTGGTGGTGTTTTACGGATACGAGAGCAGCCCAAACGGCTTGGTCAACATTTGGTTTACAAACAACGTCAACTAATGGAATGGGTGGTTCCGCAACTAGTGCAACGGCGGTGCTGGGATTCAATAATGGTCTATTATTTGTTCTTTTAGGAATGCTTGGTGGTATGCTTCTTTATT
>CALVVK010000061.1 GCA_944363825.1 uncultured Bacilli bacterium
TAACCAGCATTCTTTTCGATAAATTCTCTTCTTGGTTCTACTTCTTCTCCCATTAATTTTTCAAATGCTGCATCAGCCTCTTGTAAATCATCGACTGTTATTTGTCTTAAAGTTCTAGTTTCTTTGGCCATTGTTGTTACTCTAAGTTCTTCGGGATTCATTTCCCCAAGCCCTTTATTCCGCGCAATTTCTGGTTTAACATTGGCTGGTAAACTAGCCAAATATGCATCTTTTTCTTCATCATTTAAAACATATTTTATGGTTTTACCATGAGTAATTTTATAAAGCGGCGGATTGGCGGCATAAACATGACCAGCCTCAACAATTGGTCTAAAGAAACGATAGAAAAGTGTTAATAACAATACTCTAATATGGGATCCATCGACATCGGCATCGGTCATAATAATGATTTTGTCATATCTCAACTTCGATAAATCAAATTCATCACCAATACCTGTTCCAAAAGCCGTAATTATTGTTTTAATTTCTTCATTACTTAATGCTTTATCAAGTCTTGCTTTTTCCACATTTAAAATCTTACCTCGTAAAGGAAGTATTGCTTGCGTCATATAATCCCGACCACTTTTAGCGGAACCACCCGCAGAATCCCCTTCGACTAAAAATATTTCAGATTCACTCGGATCTTTACTCTTACAATCAGTTAATTTACCATAAAAAGCCGTAATTTCCAAACCACTATTTCTGCGCACTAATTCCCGGGCTTTCTTCGCGGCAATCCGCGCCCGTGATGCCGCCATCGCTTTTTCAATTATTGTTTTGGCAACCGTCGGATTTTCCATTAAATAGCGTTCAAATCCTGTACTAAAGACATCACTAGCAATTTTTTTAACTTCACTATTACCTAATTTAGTCTTTGTTTGGCCTTCAAATTGCGGATCAGGATGCTTACAAGAAATAATCATAGTAAGACCTTCTCGCACATCATCACCTGATAAATTTTCATCTTTATCTTTTAATATCTTGGCATTCCGAGCATAATTGTTGATAACTCTAGTTAAAGCCAGTTTTACTCCATCTTCATGAGTTCCACCTTCATAAGTATTAATATTATTGGTAAAAGAATAAATATTGGAATTATACCCATCATTATATTGAAATGCCACTTCAAACATTATGCCATCTTCTTCACCATTTAAATAGATAACATCATCATGTAAAACATTCTTATTTTTATTAAGCATTCCTACATATTCAATAATACCCCCATTATAAAGGAAAGTATCATGTTTATCATCTTCTCTTAAATCATATAAATTAATTCTAAGACCTTTATTTAAAAAGGCTATTTCTTGTAATCTTTTATAAAGAATATCATAATCAAAATGGGTAGTTTCCCGAAAAATTGTTTCATCTGGTTCAAATCTTATCGTACTACCAGTCCGATCAACATCACAAGTATCGATTACTTTTAAAGGTTCAACAGGATGTCCACCATTTTCAAATCTTTGAAAGTAGACATTACCATCCCGATAAATTTTAACTTCTAACCATTTGGATAAAGCATTAACAACGGAAGCCCCAACACCATGAAGCCCTCCGCTTACTTTATAGCCATCACCACCAAATTTACCACCAGCATGAAGAACTGTAAATATTGTTTCAACTGTTGATAAACCAGTTTTTTCGTTGATACCCGTTGGAATACCCCGACCATCATCGCGAACCTCAATAACATCACCTTTATCAATAATTACTTCAATATCATCACAAAATCCCGCTAACGATTCGTCAACTGCATTATCAACAATTTCCCAAACTAAATGATGTAAACCTTTTTCCCCGGTTGAACCAATATACATACCAGGCCGCTTCCGAACTGCTTCTAAACCTTCCAAAACTTGGATATCTGAATCCGTATAATGTGTTTCTTTATTCATGTAAATCCTCCTCAATCATACCATCTTGCACCTTAAATATTTTGGCTTTTTTTAATACCTTTCTATCGACTTTATCAACCTCAGTCGTCGTAATAAATGTCTGAACTTCGGCATTTAACATCTTTAAAATATTCGTAATTTTTTCTTTATCAAGTTCACTAAATAAATCATCTAAAATAAGTATTGGATAATATTTTTTTAACTCATAAATAACATTTAATTCGGCTAATTTAAAGGCAATAATAGCATTCTTTCTCTGCCCTTCACTGCCCCATTCCTTTAAATTATTATTATCGAGTATAAATTCCATATCATCATGATGAATTCCCAGCAAAGTCTTACCAATTTCCATTTCCTTTAAATAATTTTTTTGATAACTTTTTAATAACATACTCTCAGTTTTATTTTTATAACTAGAAACATACTTTACTTTTAATTCCCCTGACTTAAAAATACTTTGATAAATATCACTAATATATTTGTTAATATCTGCAATAAATTTCGCCCGATAATTCGCTATCAACAAACCATACTCTACTAATTTTTTGGTAACAATATCTAAATAACTCGTATCATTATTACCATTAACATACATACTTCGTAAATAAAAATTACGTTGCTTTAATATTCTTTGATAATTGGCTAAAACAACTAAGTATTCTTTATAAAGTTGGCTTATTTCAATATTAAGTAACTTTCGTCTTTTCTCGGGAGCCTCATCAATAAGCCTTGTATCAACTGGATTAAATAAAATAACATTAATTTGTGATACATAATCACTTATTTTATCTTTTTTTTGATCATCAATCTCGACTGTTTTCCCATCGTTACTAATACTTACACAATAACTTGTTAAATATCCCTTATTTCTAATCTCACCTCGTACTTTTGCTTTTATATTTCCCTTACGAATTAGGGTCTTATCATTACTTATTCTAAATGACTTAGTTAAAGAAAGTAAATAAATTGCTTCAATTAAATTTGTTTTACCTGATCCATTTTTACCATAAAAAATATTTAAAAAATTATCGAACTCAATATTTAAATTTTCATAGTTTCTAAAATTAACCAAGTTTAATGACTCAACTTTCACGGATTACCCCCTTTAACAATTAGTATTTAAAATTTAAGGTATTGTGGTATACCTATACACATATTAATTATATCATAAAAAAAAGGCGTTTTAAAGCAAAAAACGACTTTTAACACTTAAATTAACATCAACTAAACCCGCGACATATATATGACTAATAATCTACTACATTTAAGTATTTGATTATTTAATATGGCATAAGAAATCATAAACTTTTTAGAAAATCCATTATTAAAAGTAATATTAACAAATTCCCCAGCCTTTTCATAACTCTTAATCATTCCAAAATTAAACCAGATATGTTCCCCATTTTTCTTCCCATTTAAAGGAAAAAGTAAAATATTATTTTTTTCACTGACAATAATCGGAATGCGATATCTACTTTTAATGATATTTCTCGCCCCAATAATTCTTCCCTTTAAAGAACTACCATAGTACTCACAACTACTTTCTAAAATATTTTTTAAAGTATTACCTTGTATTACTAATTCTGTTGCTAATTCGTTGATAACTGTATTTTTGCCATCAAACATTAAAAAACAAGTATTTTTATTGATAATATAATCCATAACCCACCTCTCAGCCCCAAGTTTAGCATATAATTGCCAAAAAAATTGTCGAAAAAAAAGAACAACTAACAAAATTGTTCAATTTTAATAAGTTTTAATCGGTAAAATTAATTCAATCAATGATTCATCAGTCACTGGTTTAATTAAAATTGGTTTATCATCAGTATTTAAAAGTAAGAATATATTTTCTTCTTTTACTACCTTTAAGGCATCCATCATATATTTTGAACTAAATGATATCTCAATTTTTTCTTTATTATTACAATCAATATGCAATTTTTCTTCGGCATTTCCTAGTTCATTACTAGTTGATGTAATAACCATTTCTTTATCTTCAATATGCATCTTGATAATATTTTTTTCCTTATTTTGGGCCAGTAACGCTGCTCTATCAACGGCATCATAAAATTCTTTTAAGTTAAGATTGATCATATAAGCAAAATCATTCGGAATAAAATGACTTGTTTCCGGATAAGTTCCACTAAGTAAATTACTTTGAACATAAATATTTTTATAAATAAACAATATTTTGTTAGTAAATACATGGATTTCCACATTATCATCTTCACTTATGATTTTTTCTAGTTCTGTAATACTTCGTCCTGGAATAACTATATTAATTATTTTATTAACTGGTGTTGCTAACTTAATGTTTTTCTTCGATAATCGATAAGAATCTGTTGCAATACATTCTAAAATATCACCGTTAATTTTTAAATTAATACCCGTTAAAAGTGGACGAACTTCTTGCGTTGATAAAGCATAAGATGTTTGGGCAATTATTTCTCTTAACTTATCAGCCCCAATATTGATAGCATCTTCACTTTTTTCTAGAATAATATTTGGATAATCATTAGGATTATAACAATTAAGCCGATATTGATTACTTGGTGTTGATATCTTGATCTTTAAATTATCTTCAATTTCAAAATCAATTACATCCGCAGGCATTTTTCTAATCATATCAATAAAATATTTACTTTGAATAATTATTTTACCGCTACCTTCCAAATGTTTAATATTTTCTTCTGGTATCATTACTTTAATTGTTAATTCAGAATCACTTGCTAAAAGTTCGATACCATCACTTTTAACATCAAAGACAATCCCATTTAATACCGGAATAGTCGTTCTTTGCGATAATGCTTTCGTTACATTATTTAATGCTTCTAAAATAATTCCCTTTTCAATAGTCCATTTCATTTTCTCATTCCTTCTTTCTTTATATATTATTTTATTATATTAATAATAGTGTTGGTAATGTTGATAACTCTATTATATCATAAAAATTCGCCATTATTTCGACAAAATTTATTCACGAGTTATCAACATTATTGTAACGTTTTCTTAATATCTTTCAACACATTTTGCAAATTTTCATTTGTCTCCAACTCTTCTTTGATTTTATCAATTGCGGTTGATACCGTTGAGTGATCTCGGCCCCCAAATTCGAGGCCAATTTTCATTAAATTCTCATCAGTTTCTTCGCGACATAGATACATTGCTATATGCCTTGGTCTAACCACACTATTAGTTCTTCTCTTACTTTTTAAATCATCCACCGATATTTGAAAATATTCGGCAACGGCATTTTGGATTGAAGCAATCGAATTGTTGATAAATATGTTAGTAGTAACATAATCTTTCAATGCTTCATTAGCAAAATCAAGCGTTATTTTCTCTGGTACCATCATCGCTGAATACGCCAGCAAGCGATTAATTGTCCCTTCGATATGCCGTACATCATTGACACAGGAATTGGCAATATATTCGATGGCATCATCAGTGAGTTTATTTTCAATACTCGTATTCTTCACCTTCGCTTTAATTATTTCGCATCTAAGGTTGAAATCTGGGGGATAAATATCAACTGGTAGTCCCCACATAAACCTACTTCTAAGCCGCTCTTCTATTCTTTTTAAGTCATCAGGACTCTTATCACTGCTGATAATTATCTGTTTATTGGCTTGATGAAGCGCATTAAAGGTGTGGAAAAATTCTTGTTGCGTTCGCTCGGCACCTACTAAAAACTGAATATCATCGATTATTAAGACATCGACATTCCGATATTTATTCTTAAACTCATTAGCGTAGTTAATACTACTACTGCCCTTATCCGCCGTTGCAATGCCCGTAAATTCGGTCATAAACTCATTACTCGTTGTATAAAGAACTTTTTTATCACTGTGTTCTCTTATATAATTACCAATGGCTTGCATCAAGTGCGTTTTCCCAAGGCCACTTCGTCCATAAATAAACAATGGATTATGAATTGTCCCTGGCGCCTCCGCAACTGCCCGGGCGGCGACAAAAGCGAGTCTATTCGAGTTTCCAACTATGAAGTTATCAAAAGTAAATTTCGGATTTAAGTTAGTATTCCACTCTATTTCTTTATTAATAACTTCTTCTTCTACTATTGGTTGAGTAAATGTTTCTACTTCTTCTTCCGTAATATATTTAAATGTATAATTAATTCCTGTCAAAGAGAAAAACGCCGCATCAATGATGTCGTTGTACGTTTCACTTAGCATTTGCTTGTGTATTTCCATCGGTACCTTAATTGTTACGACATTATTAACAATAGATAGTAGTTCAAGTTTTGAAAACCAAATAGTAAAAGCATTTTGACTAACTTGAGACTGAATATCGTTTAAAAATTGAGAAAAAAGTTCATCTGTTTTCAAAACCTCACCCCACTAACATCCATCACTAATAACATTTTAACCCATTTTTGCTAAAATTAAAAGAGAAAGTTATCAAAATTAATTATCCCCAAGTTATCCACAAAAAATTTGGCTAAAATTCGACAAAAATCGCCATTATCCCCAAATCTCCAAAATAAAAATCCCCAAAATCAACATATCCACAAATTATCCACAGCCATGTTGATAAAATGTTGTTAATTATGTGGAAAACTTTCCTAAGTTATCCACATTTTATCCACAATCCCCATTTTTTGTGGATAACTTCCAAATTCAACAGTTTTTCTGTTAAACATTAGTTAAAATGATACCGATTTATAATGTGGATAACAAACAAAGGTAAACCTTGTTTGTAGTCA
>CALVVK010000062.1 GCA_944363825.1 uncultured Bacilli bacterium
GTTAATACATCTTTATCAGAAGTTCGTTTATCAGGATTTAAAGACATATAGTTAAATACAGTTCGATTATCAGTAAAGAATTTATATGGGATTCCATAATTGGTTAATATTTGATAAAAAACATGATAATAGCCATTTAATGTTTCTTGCTTATCAAAATAAGCACCAACAATAGTAGAAGTAGCTTTATCAATAGCTAAATGTAAACAAGTTTTAATTCCTCCAAACCAATTATGGATAGAACCATCTTGTTCAATAATTTCACCAAAATATTTAGGCTTTTCTAATCTTGGATGAGAGTCTTCTAAAGCGATTTCATGACTTACAATTGTTTCTATTTGTTCTTCTGACATAGCTTCATTTATCCTCTTTTCTTGCAATAATTTTTTCTTTGCATAATCTCGCTTTGTTTTTCTTCTAGCTTTAGGAGATAAGATACCTTCCTTTGTTAAAATGTTATAAACAAATTTATAAGATACCTTGAAATTTTCTTTTTCTATTAACCATTCATAAAAATGTTTAAAATTCCAGGCTTGATATTTGCTCTTATAAAGTAGTATAATATCTTCGGAGATTGACTTATCTAATGTACTAACTGGTTTTCTTGATCGATTCCCATGTACAAAAGCAGATTTGCCTTTCTCCTTATATTTAATAATAAGACGATCAATTTGTCTTCTTGATAAACCGAGCTTTTCACTAGCTCTGTTTTTATTTCCATTATGATCTACTAATTCTTTAATTGTTTCATATTTTAATTGTTCATTCATTCTTAATTCAACCTTTCTCATATTCATCACCAAGTGATGTATTCTACATTATTTTTGAGACATAATCAAATACTAACACTTAAGACATTATCATATTCTAATCATAACCAAAGGTGGTATTTTTTTCTTTTTCTTGACTTTTTTAGGACTTTGTATTATTATCTAGGGGTGCGAAAAAAGGGTGAGTTATATGGATAAAATTATTAATATTGCGGTTGTTGCTCATGTTGATGCTGGTAAGTCTACTTTAGTTGATGGCTTACTTCGTCAAAGTGGGGTATTCCGGGATAATGAAGAATTAGTCGACTGTGTTATGGATAGTGGGGATCTTGAAAAAGAACGTGGTATTACGATTACTGCTAAAAATTGTGCTATTAAATATAAGGATTATAAGATCAATATTGTTGATACTCCCGGACATGCCGATTTTTCATCAGAAATTGAACGGATTATCAAAACTGTCGATACCGTTATTTTGTTAGTAGATTCAGCCGAAGGTCCTATGCCTCAGACTAGGTTTGTTTTAAGTGTGGCATTACAAAATAATTTGAATCCCATTCTTTTTATTAACAAAATTGATAAAAAAGACCAAAGGGCTACTGAAGTTGTTGATATGACATTTAATCTGTTTATGGAATTAGGAGCAACTGATGAACAATTAGATTTTCCAATTCTTTATGGTAGTGCTAGGTCAGGCTATGCCGTATATAACATGGGGGATGAAGGAAAAGATTTAACCCCATTATTTGAAACGATTATAAATAATACCAAACCTTTTGCAGGTAATTTAAATGATCCACTGCAAATGCAAATTAGTCAACTGGCTTATGATGATTATATTGGTAGACTGGGAATTGGGAGAATTAATAAGGGTAAAATAAATGTCGGAGAAAGTGTCGCAATTGCCAAAAATGATGGCACTACCGAAAACTTTAAAGTAACAAAATTATTTGTTAATGAAGGTATCAAAAGAGTGGAAGTGAGTACAGCTTACTACGGAGATATCGTAACTGTTGCGGGATGTCATCATGTATCTATCGGGGATACTATATGTGATAAAGATCATATTGTGCCACTTTCCAAAATTGTTATTGAAGAACCAACACTTTCGATGAATTTTTTAGTAAATGATTCACCATTTGCGGGTGAAAGTGGTAAATATTTAACTAATCGCCATTTGCATGATCGCTTAATGCGGGAGTTAGAAACTAATGTTGGTTTAAAAGTTGAGACTTTACCCGATTCCGATGGTTATAAGGTAAGTGGTCGGGGTGAACTACATTTATCAATATTACTTGAGAATATGAGACGTGAAGGTTATGAATTATCCGTTTCAAAACCGGAAGTTATATTTAAAGAAAAAAACGGTCAAAAACTGGAACCATATGAAAAAGTAATAATTAATGTACCTAATGAATATTCCGGAACCGTAATAAATTCCTTAAATGAACGCAAAGGAATGATGCAAAGTGTTTCTCCTGGGGAAGTAGGTTACACGCATTTAGAGTATTTAGTGCCAACGCGTGGTTTAATTGGCTATCGTGGTATATTTATTACGGAAACGAAGGGTGAAGGAATCATGGTTCGTTCATTTGATTCATATTATCCTTATGCTGGTCCTATTCAAGGTCGTAAAAATGGGGTTTTAGTATCCATGGAAAATGGAACAACGTTTGGTTATTCTTTATACAATTTAAGTAGTAGAGGAACGATGATTGTTGATCCATCTACACCAGTATATATTGGTGAGATTATTGGAATTTGTAATAAAGAAGGCGATTTAAATGTCAACCCTTGTAAAAATAAAGAATTAACTAATACTAGAAGTGCGCATGCTGATGAAGCAATTACCTTAAATAAAGCCCGAAAATTTACTTTAGAAGAGGCTTTGGAATTTATTGAAAGTGATGAATATATTGAAATAACACCTGATGCCATTAGACTACGTAAGAAATATTTAGATCCGAAAGAAAGATATCGCCGGAGTCATTAATTATAGACTTAATTTTAATAATCTGTTAAAATTATCCTAAGGACGAGGCGTATGAAAAAGAAGTATTTTATTATAAGTATAATTTGTATTGTTATTTTATGTATTTGTTTGATGCCAATTCTCTTTCAAAATGATACTTTTTACACAATTAAAATAGGTGATTATATTGTTCATAATGGTATTGATATGCAAGATCATTTTTCAATTCATACTTTACCTTATACTTATCCGCATTGGTTATATGATTGTATTGTTTATTTAATATATACTATTGCTGGCTTAACTTCTTTATATATCTTTAATATTATTACATTTATAGTTTTAATTCTATTAATTTTTTATTTTAATTATAAAAATTGTTCTAGTAAATTTATAACCCTTATTTTTACTATTTTAAGTATTTTCATGTTAAGTTCTTATATTGCAACTAGAGCCCAAGTTATTAGTTACATAGTCTTTATTTTAGAATATATTTTTATTACTAATTACTTAAATAAACCTAATAAATTATATCTTATTGGCTTAGTTATTTTATCATGTTTATTATGTAATATGCATGTTGCAGTTTGGCCTTTTTATTTTATTATATTCTTGCCGTTTTTAGTTGAAAAATTAATTGCTAAAATATTAAGAAAAGATAAAATATTTAATATTGAGATAAAAGATTATTCCCACATCAAATATTTATTTTTAACAATGTTAATTTGCATTATTCCTGGGTTTTTAACACCAATTGGTAATACCCCATTTACTTATTTATTAAATACATTCCAAGGTAGTAGTCAACAATTTATTCAAGAACATTTGCCTCCATCTTTAGGTGGCCTTATCATAATAGGTGCGTATAGTTTAGTATTTGTGGTTTTAATAATTTTAGGTAAAATTAAATTACATCAATTATTTTTGATTATGGGTTTAACTTTAATGGCACTAACTTCAAGTAGACATCTAGCATTATATACAATATTTATTTTCCCAATAATGGCAGTACTTACTAATAATATTTTCAAGAAATGTAATCTAGATCTCGATAATTATGTTTTAAAATACTTATTATCAAATGTTGGTATTAGTCTAATTAGTATTTGTTTAATTGTTGTTTTATCTATTTATATAACTAAAGATAAAGTATTTGTTGATGATGCTTTTTATCCCGTACAAGCAACAGAATATATTAAAGATAATTTAGATTATCAAAATATCCGTTTATTAAATGAGTATAATTATGGAAGTTATTTATTATTTAATGATATCCCAGTGTTTATTGATTCAAGGGCTGATCTTTATACTAAAGAGTTTAATAAAACTAAAGATATTTTACAAGAATATATGGATGGTAACTATTATCAGATATTAAAGGATTATGATATAACCCATATTATAGCAATGAAATGTAACAAGTTATATGATTATGCTAATTTACTGGGTGATTATGAGTTAATATATGAAGATGATTATTTTGCTTTATATTCTAAAAAGTAAATGTTTCAAAAAATTACTTTTTTTTATTAAAGTTATGTGTTAGAATTATACTAGGTGATAGTAGAATGAAGAAAAAAATAGATTTTGATAAAATAACAAAATTTATTAAAAGTAGGAATTTCTTTATTGCAGTTTGTGTCTTTGTTTTGACGATATCTATAATTGGTTTTTCATATGCATCGTTTTTTACAGTTAAGACTAATACGAATAATCAAACTGTAACAACGGGAACCCTGGCGGTTTCTTATAGTGGTGAGTCTTCGGCAATACAAAAAAATAATATGCTGGCGATGAGTGATGAAGAAGGACTTAATCAAAGTGAAACAAGTATTATTTATATTCAAAATACCGGTTCACTTGATTCGACGTTTACATTGAATGTTGGGTATGACATGGAGAATTTTACCCTTAGTAGTGGTTCTGATGGGACGGGAATGTTAACACCACTTGATTATGTCAAGATTGCCGTTTTTGAATATAATGGTTTAGATGAGACGGGAGCCATTGATGAGACTTTAGTTATTGGCCCAATTACAGTTGCTGATTTGCCTCTTTATACGGTCAATAGTAGTGATTCTAGATATAATCGTTATTCTTTATTGTTCGATACAGTTGGAAGTTCTACTAGTGGTAATTCGACGAAAACTTATCGGATTAAGATGTGGCTTTCCGATAAAGCAATACCAGCAGCAAGTTATTCTTATTTTTATATTGATACTGAAATTGTAGCGGAAGTAGAAAATGCGAAGATGAGTTATAATCTAGCAGGAACGGTAACTGATACCGAGGGAAATGTTTTAAGTGGAGCAACAGTATCACTACATAATGGCTCTTTGATAAGTACTACAGGAACTGATGGGACATTTAATTTAAATGGCGTTTACCCAGGTGTTTATAATTTAGATATAATATATGATGGTGTAACTTATAGTGGTAATTTGACAGTTGAAGAAGGTAGTGGTAATAGTATAGAGTCTTTAGGAACAACTTTTAATGGTAGTGCTAGTACCAGTATTTATTCTATTGCTGATACTTATAAAACTACTTTGAGTAAGATCATTAATTTAAATGGCTTTAATACTTATTCATCGGTAGTGGCTTTTAGTGATGGGGGCACTTATAATTTGTATCCAACTTATAAATTAACGGGGGGAGCCAGTGCTGATATCGGCGGTTTAGCAATAGTAGTTGACACGACAAATAACAATTTTACAATGACTTTATAAAAAAGTGATAAAAAAGTGAAAAAAAGAGTTGATTTTAGACTCTTTTTTTGCTAATATTAGAATAGGAGGAGGAAAAAGTAAAATGGAAAATAGGAAAAATACGATTCTATTAACAGTAATCGCAGTTGCTACATTATTAGTAGCGGTAGTAGGTGCAACATTTGCATACTTCACAGCACAAGGAGGTAATACAGTTCAACAAAACGTTACAGTTACATCTGGTAGAACAACTAATGGTAGTTTTGTTACTTATGGACAAATTAGTATATCTGCTAATCAAGATAATTTTGCTCAAGGTAAACCTGATTTAACTGATAGTGCGACTGGAGTAGTAACTTACTCTTCAAATGAACAAGACGCATCAGATTTTTGTTACAATGTAACGCTTAATATTGCTTCTAACAATTTTGAGTATACTACTGCACCAACTAATACACCTGAATTGATATTTACTGCTGAAAAGAAGGCTGCTGGTACAACAGCTGAACCTGATTTCGATGGTGAAGATTCTACATTTACTGGTGGAACTACATTAATTAATGCTTTGGATATTACTACTACTCAAACTGATGTTCAAATTCCAACTACTGCTGGTGGAAATGATTACAAGCACGTACTTAGTGCTGGTGTAAGTGAAACTGTTTATGATTACTGGAGATTTACAGTTACTTTCGATAACTTAGATAGTGATCAAAATGCTAATACTGAAAAGAACTTTACTGCAACAATTGACTTTGCTCAAACACCTTGTGCATAATATCAGTTATTAGAATATTAATTTAAAAAAATACTTTTCATCATTTGGTGAGAAGTTTTTTTTGTTTACTCTTTTATTTCTTTCTAAAACATTGTACAATATTCTTGGTGATTTAAATGGCTTTATTATTAACATTTATTAGTGGTTTATTTTTTTTAATAGGTATTATAATTTATAAATTTGTTAAACATAAAAATGAACTTACTGTAGCAGCAATGGCTTCGGCTTTAGTGGTTATTATTGGGTTAATTATTTTTGATTTAATCCCGGAGTTATTAGAAATACGTAAGTGGTATACAATAATATTTG
>CALVVK010000063.1 GCA_944363825.1 uncultured Bacilli bacterium
AAGAAAGTAGTAAAGTGGGTGATAGTAATGGCAAATGAAGAAAAAGGTTTCCAAAAAGGAAGGATTAACTGGTATCCCGGGCATATGGCCAAAACCAAAAGAGAATTAAAGGAACGGATGAATATTATCGACTGTATTTATGAATTAGTTGATGCTAGAATGCCTGTTTCTTCAAAAATTAAAGATATTGATGATATTTTAAAAGATAAACCGCGAATTTTAATAATGACTAAAAAAGATTTGTGTGATTTGAGTGTTACACAAAAGTGGGTTGAAAAGTATGAAAGTGATGGCTATAAAGTAATATTAGTTGATCTGACAAATAATAATGATTATAAAAAACTTATCAATATGACCAAGGAATTAATGCAGGATGTACAGGCTAAAAGATTAAAACAAGGGTTAAAAGCCAAGGAAATAAAGGTTGGTGTAATTGGTGTTCCTAATGTTGGTAAAAGTACGTTGATAAATAAGTTAGCAGGGAAGAAAGTGGCAAGTGTTGCTAATAAGCCTGGGGTAACTAAACAGATTAATTGGTTAAAAACTAATCAAGGTTTATTATTGTTAGATACTCCTGGTATTCTTTGGCCGAAGATAGAGGATAACGAAGAAGCCTTAAGTCTAGCAGCAACAGCAACGATTAAAACCGAAATATTAAATATCACGGATATTGGTGGTTATTTGATATCATTTTTAAAAAATTATTATCCTGATGTTTTAAGGGTGCGTTATAATATTGATGTATCTAATGATCCCCAAGAAATATTTGCGGCCATTGCTAAGAAAATTGGGGCTTATCAAAATGCTGAAGTAGATTATGAAAAGGTAAGTTTACGCATATATAATGATATAAATAATGGTTCAATAAAAGGAGTAACATTTGACAGATGGAAATAGATTTATTAAAATATGAACGTGAGTTATATACTTTGGGTTATAAATTAATTGCAGGATGTGATGAAGTGGGACGCGGTCCTTTAGTTGGTCCCGTGGTGGCAGCGGCGGTGATTTTGCCCGTAAATTATCATTTAGAGGGCTTAACTGATTCGAAAAAATTAAGTGAGAAGAAACGTAATATGTTTTATGAAATAATAAAGAAGGATGCTATCGCATATAGTATTGGGATAGTTGATGCGAAGAGGATTGATGAGGTAAACATATATGAGGCATCAAGAGAAGCAATGGAACAAGCAATTGATACACTGAAAATAAAACCAGATTATATTTTAAGTGATGCTATGCCTTTAAAATATCCTAATAGTAAACCAATTATTCATGGTGATGCCTTATCACTATCGATTGCAGCAGCAAGTGTACTTGCCAAAGTAACACGGGATGCGATGATGTATGAACTCGATAAAGAATATCCCCAATATGATTTTAAGTCACATAAAGGGTATCCAACGAAAAAACATCTTGAAAATATCGAAAAATATGGTATATTAGATAATTATAGGCTTAGTTATAAACCTGTTAAGGAAATCATAGAAAAGAGGCAACATGAAGAAGTTATTAAACAATAATTTAATTAAGAATTTTTTGATTTTATTAGTATTTACTAATATTTTAGAAATAACATTTAGAATGATTAACAATTCTTTAGTTTTTGATTGGTCTTATTTAAGAATTTTTCTAGGACTGGCTTTTGGTTCATTATTAATTAGTTTTATCTTATCGTGGACTAATAAAACTTGTAGTAAAGTATTAGTAATATTTATTAGTTTAATTTTTAGTATTTATGCATTTTTGCAGTTAGGTTTTAATAACTTTATTGGTGTTTATATGTCATTTAATACTTCTAGTCAACTAGGAGCGGTTACAGATTATGTTAAAGAATTTTTAGCATCTTTTTTACCAAAGTTTTATTTAATCTTTATTCCTTTTGCTCTTTTGATTATATATTATGTTTTCTTAGATAAATTTACCGAAATGCGGTTTAAAAAGAAATTTGTTTTAAAATCACATATTAAATATGAACCAGGAATAAGAACTATTTCTACTATTTTGGTATTGTTTGTAATTGGTTTTGTCTATAATGAAACTTTAACAGCTAAATTTATGCAAAACGAATTACAAACTATAAGCAATGAAGATTTATTTGCTTATCCTAGTGTTCCGAGTTTAGTTATTAATGAATTTGGGGTTATTGGTTTTGGCTTTTTAGATATTAAGTCGTTATATGTTGATCCTCTCGAAGTTTATGTTTATGATGCAGAGGATGAAAATATTACTTTTGAAACTGATCGAACTTTTGATGATTCTTTATGGCAAGAGTTAACTCAGGAAGAGACAAATACAGCATTAAATACGATTAATAATTATTTGATAAATAATACCATAACTGATTATAATGAATATACAGGTCTTTTTGAAGGTAAGAACTTAATAGTTATTATGATGGAATCAGTTAATGAAATATTTATTAATCCTGATCTTTATCCTAACTTTTATAAATTATATAGCGAAGGGATAAGTTTTACTAATAATTATTCCCCACGGAATAGTTGTTCGACTGGTAATAATGAATTTAGTGCCATGACTGGTCTTTATTCTATTCAAAATAATTGTACTGCTAATATTTATCGGGATAATACTTATAGTACGTCTTTATTTAATTTGTTTAATAATGCCGGTTATAAAACGAGTAGTATGCATGATTATACAGAAGCATATTACTACCGGAGTATTATTCATGCTAATATGGGTAGTGGTCGTTATTATGGGGTACAAGATTTAGGTATTCCTTATTATAACGAGTATAAAAACTGGGCTAGTGATGAAGATTTTATGGAAGTGGCTATGGATATAACATTATCTGATACTTCTACTAATCCTTTTATGCTTTGGCTAACAACAGTTTCTAGTCATCAACCATATAATCAATCGAGTGTTGAGGGTGATAAGTATTTAAGTATTACCGAGGGTACGGATTATCCCGATGATTTAAGAAGATATATGTCGAAGTTGAAAACTTTAGATAATGCTTTAGGTATTTTATTAGAACGTTTGAGCGATGCCGGAATACTCGATGATACTGTTATTGTTTTATTTGGTGATCACTATCCTTATGGTTTAAGTGATGAAACTATTAATTACGTATTAGATTATGATTTAAATGATTATGAAAGAGAAAGAACACCTATGGTTATTTACAATAGTGAAATTACACCTATGCAAGTAGATAAATATACTTCTTATGTCAATTTAACACCAACAATTGCTAATCTTTTTAATCTTGATTATGATCCAAGGCATTATATGGGAAGTGATGTCTTAAGTGAAGATTATTGGAATATTGTGACATTTGCTGATGGTTCTTGGAAGAATGATTATATGTATTATAATGCTGCGACGAGTGAAGTGACATATTATCAAGATATTACTATTAGTACTGAGGAAATAAGAAGAATTAATCAAATAATAACTTTAAAAATGCAAATGAGTAGTTCAATTATTCAAAATAATTATTATGAATATTTGGATGCGGAATTAGAACGATTAAAAAGTGAACAAGAAACATATGCGGAAGTTGAAGAAACTTCGGAAAATATTGATACCAATTTAATAGGAGGCTAAATGAAGAACTTAGTTATTGTGGAATCACCTGCTAAATGTAAGACGATTGAAAAATATTTAGGGAGTGATTATAAGGTAGTATCTAGTAAGGGGCATATTCGGGACTTAGCAACGACTGGGAAGTTTGGTTTAGGGGTCGATGTCGATGCGGATTTTAAACCTAATTATGTGATAATTAAGGGGAAAACTAAAGATGTTAATATGCTAAAAAAAGAAGTAAATAATGCTGATGTAGTTTATTTGGCAACTGACCCAGACCGGGAAGGAGAAACAATTTCTTGGCATATTTATGATGAAGTAAAAATACCTGATAGTAAATATAAAAGGGTAGTTTTTAATGAAATTACAAAAGATGTAGTAATGAATTCGATTAATAATCCGGGGAAAATTGATATGAATTTAGTTAAGAGTGGCGAGACTAGAAGAATTTTAGACCGGATTATTGGTTTTCGCTTGTCAAAACTTATGCAAAGGAAAACAGGTGGTAAGTCAGCTGGTCGGGTGCAAAGTGTGGCGTTAAAATTAATTGTTGATCGGGAAAGAGAAATTAGAGCATTTGTTCCTAAGGAATACTGGACCATCGAAGCGGATTTTTCCACTTTTAAAGCGGTCTTAGAAAAATATCATGGAAAAGAAGTGGAAATACCTAATGAAGTTGCGGCGGATGAAATACTAGGTAAGTTATCACGGTCTTTCAAAATAGAATCTGTTACCGAAAAAGAAAAGAATAAAGCGGCACGGGAAGTATTTAAAACTAGTACTTTACAACAACTAGCATCATCTAAACTTAATTTTGCGCCGGCGAAAACGATGCGCATTGCCCAAAAATTATATGAAGGGGTCGATTTAGGTAATGAAACCGTGGGGCTTATTACTTATATGCGTACGGATTCCGTGCGGATTTCGGATTCCTTTGTGGCTGATGCCTATAATTACATTAAAGGCACTTTTGGTGATGATTATGTCGGTTATGTTAAAAAGGGCAAAAAGAGCGAAAATGTGCAAGATGCGCATGAAGGGATAAGACCGACGAGTATAATGCGGACACCAGAATCGGTTAAAGCATATCTTTCCGCCGATGAATATAAATTATATCGCCTTATTTATATTAGGGCTTTAGCATCTTTAATGAAGGATGCGAAGACTAAAGCCACTACTGTAATCCTGGAAAATAATGGTTATACTTTTAAAGCCACAGGTAGTGTTTTAGTATTTGATGGTTATTTAAAAGTCTATCAAGAATATGAAGATAGTGAAGATGTTGTTTTACCAGATTTTAAAAATTACAAGTCAGATGTTATTACGGCTGATAAAATTGATAAAATTCAACATTTTACAAAACCGGCGCCGAGATATACGGAAAGTAGTTTAATTAAAGAAATGGAAAGTTTAGGAATTGGGCGTCCGAGCACTTATGCTACAATTGTGGCCACAATTAAAGATCGGGGTTATGTAATACTTAAAGATAAAAAGTTTGAACCAACTGAAATAGGGGAAGAAACTACTGATAAACTCCAAGAATTCTTTAGTGATATCGTCAATGTTGAATATACGGCGAATATGGAACATGATTTGGATGAAATTGCTGAGGCTAAAAAAGATAATATTAAAGTTTTACATGAATTTTATGATGAATTTGAACCTTTAGTGGAAAAGGCTTTCAAAGAGATGGAGAAAAAAGCCCCAGTGGAAACTGGCGAAGTTTGTCCTGAATGTGGTGGTAATTTAGTCATCCGGAAGGGTAAATATGGAGAATTTGTGGCTTGTAGTAATTATCCAACCTGTAAATATATTAAAAAAGAGAAAAAAGAAGTGACGGAGATTTGCAAATGTCCAAAGTGTAATCAAGGAATGATAGTTGAAAGAAAAACCAAAAAAGGGAAAATCTTTTATGGTTGTAGTAATTATCCAAAATGTAATTATGCCCTTTGGTATAAACCAACAGGGGAAGTTTGTCCCAAGTGTGGCGAATTAATCGTCGAGAAAAATGGGCAAAATATATGTTTAAATTGTGATGAAGCCAATTAACTCAGAATTATAATTTCTGAGTTTTTAAATGTTATTGATATAATTTGCTATATTCATCTTCTGTAATTGTTATAAGTTCACCAGGAGTACAATTTAATAAAAGGCAAAATTCTTCGATATATTTAAATGATATTGAAGTAGTATAGCCATTTATAATTCTATTTAAGTTCCTCGATGTCATATTCATATGTTTGCATAGCCAATATTTTGTTTTGTAATTTTTCTCAAGTAATTCGATAATATTAAATTTTTACCAATTTTTACCATGCTCCTTTCTCTTTAAATTGTACAAGATAACAGCAATTTAATTAAGATACTTGGAGTACCTAGTAAGTCCCAAAATAAGATCCTTGCATTACCCATATTTTTAAGATATAATTATTTTAAGGTCGAAATGACTTAGTTCGACATTATTTTTAATATAATAGGAAAGTCATACTTTTTTAGAAAAATCACTTGACACGCATACATTAGTTTGATATAATCAAATCATCATTCAGGGGAGGTGAATAACATGCTTACTATATTAAAAGGGTATGTTTTAAGGTTATATCCAACAAATAATCAAAAAGAATTAATTAATAAAACGATTGGTTGCACTAGGTTTATCTATAATCGCTTTTTGGATGAAAAAATAAAAGAATATAAAACATCAGGTAAATCTAAGTCTTGTTATGATCAAATAAAAGAATTACCAGGATTATGTAAAGA
>CALVVK010000064.1 GCA_944363825.1 uncultured Bacilli bacterium
ACAAACAAGGTTTACCTTTGTTTGTTATCCACATTATAAATCGGTATCATTTTAACTAATGTTTAACAATACTTTCAAACGCATCATAGCATTTTTCTCTAAAAACTGTTCGACGGGTAATTTGACCAAAGTCTTGGGATTTCTCGAAACATCTATTTCTTCTCCAGATTCATTATATATTGTATTAATGTGATAATTAAATGTTTCCATGTTCGGACCAAAAAATTGAACATCATCGCCGACTTTAAAGTAATTACGGGATTCAATAGTAGCAATTTTTTTAATCGGATCATAATCTACTACTAAACCTAAGAAATCTTGATTAGATATTTCTTCTCTTCCTTGGAAATATTGTTCTTCAACCCCTGGCAGTTTGTCGAAAAATTGCGGTGTAGATTCCCGGTTGGCGCACCGATTTAAGATGTTTAGATAATATTGTTCAAGACCAGGCGTAAGCATATTATTTAAAGCCGCATCGATAAGACGACGATAACATAAAATTACCGTTGCGACATAATAAATAGAACGCATTCGACCTTCGATTTTAAAAGAATCAATACCTAAATTAATATATTCTTGAATAAAGGGAATCATGTTTAAATCTTTAGGGGTAATCGTTAAATCAGGTTGGTCCGAAACTGTGAAATTCCAACGACACACTTGGGCACAACCACCTCGATTAGCATCCCGATTTGTCATATAATTTGATAAAACACATTTGCCACTAAAAGAAGTACACATGGCACCGTGGATAAACAATTCGACTTCGATGCCAGTATCTTTAATTTTTTTTACAGTTTCACGATCGGCTTCCCGGGCTAAAACGACTCGGGATACACCTAAATTACGATAGAATTGTAAGGCTTTAGTGTTAAGTAGACTGGCTTGGGTTGAAAGACAGATATTAATTGGTAAATTTAACTCAGAGATTCGTTTAATAACCGCAATATCACTAGCAATAATGCCATCAATTTTAATATCGCTTAAAAAATGCAAATATTCATCTACCCCCACAAAATCTTGATTATGAAAAACAATATTGAGACTAACATAAACCTTTTTTCCTAAATTATGGGCATAGGCAACGGCATCTTGCATTTCGGGACTTGAAAAATTCTTGGCATTAGCGCGAAGACTAAACTTTTCACCCCCAATATATACGGCATCAGCCCCATACAAGAAGGCTATTTTTAATTTTTCTAAATCGCCCGCTGGCGCAAGTAACTCAGGCATTTTTATCACCCACCTTATAATATGTCGCCACATTTAAAAATAAGGGATCACTAGTAATATCTGTTAAATCATTGTTAAAGACAACTTGAGTGATTTTATCGCTACGCAAAAATATGGGATCATACCAATAATATAAAACATTATCTAAATTAAGTAGTTCTAAACCATTATAATACTTGCTAGCATAAAACTTAGTACCATAAGCATTTTCTATAATGCGAAAATATTTAGCATCAATATGGGCTGAAAGATATTTTTTTTCCTTTAACTTATGGTATTTGGCATAGTTAGTAAGGAGTAGTCTTCGCGAATACATTAAAGTTTTGCAACCAAAAACATTGACAACTAACGGTTTTTTACTATGATTAACAATATCCCTAATTTCTTCTTTAGTTAAATCATTAGATACAACTACACTATCAACATAATCTAAATAATAATTAATGGAACGATTGTTAGTTGCTAAATGATCTAATAGAAGGATTTTAGTAATATTTAAATGTTTAACAACTTCTATAATTCCCAAATCATCAAAAACTATGCCTTTAATATTGGCATTTTTTAAAATATTAAATAATTCATCTAATTCGGAATCATTAAGTAATCTATTAACTAAGATGAAATCATCGATTTCGGTGATTTCAAATTCTTCTTCGTAACCTACACAAAATGAACGAAGGGGATATAATAAATTTATATCCCTATTTTTTAATTTCGCAATAATTTCGCGATTGGTTACAGTAACTAATTTTTGCCGTTTTTCCATGTGCTTATTGATAAACCATCACCAATATCTTTAAATACAGTATCAAATTCTTGGTTATTTTTTAAAAATTCAACGTAATTTTCGATTTTTTCAACTAAACTTTTTAAATTGCCTTTATCTAGTTTACTAGATTCGCCGACGTAACCATGAAATTTAATATTATCGGTAATGATTACTCCTCCCGGGTTTAAATAATTTTTATATTTTTCGAAGAATTTGATATATTGGCCTTTGGCGGCATCAATAAAAATAAGATCATAACGTAATTCTTCACTTAAATTTAGTTCTAAAGCATCTTGGTAGACAACGTTAATTTTTTTCTCCATGCCACATTTCTTTACATTTTTAAGACATTCCATATAGCGGGCTTCATCCCGTTCAATAGTTGTAACTTGCACGTCTTTGGTGCTCGATGCCATTAAAATTGTGGAATAACCAATAGCACTACCAATTTCTAAGACATTTAAAACATTATGACTTTTAATATATTTCATAATGAAAGCAATCGATTGTTTCTCAATTATTGGAATATTATTATCAATTGCATATTTTTCCATTTCTAAGATATGTTCTTTCAATTTTCTCACCTATCCATATAATCTTTGAAATTCTAAAAATTCATCATAATTATCTGTAAAATAGACATTACCTGTTACGATATCCGCAAAGAAGTAAATGTAATTTGTGTCTGATGGGTTTAATACCGCATTAATGCTGGACATCGACGGATTACAAATTGGCCCTACAGGAAGACCAATAAATGAGGTAACACGAGTATTATAAGGGTTATTGTCATTTAAGTCAACAGTTGTTAGGGGCTCACTCATATCTTTGCCTACCCCATAATAGGTGGTTACATCCATGCCTAAACTCATGCCTCTATCTAATCTTGTATAGATTACTTGGGCAACGCTCGCACGGTGGGCATCATTTACGGCTTCTTTTTCCACAATTGCTGCCATGGTTAGAATTTCATGAACACTATAATCGCTAGCCTCTATTTCTGCCCGAATTTCACTTAAATTAATATCGGTTACATTAAGCATGCGTCTTATAGCCGCATCCAAAGTAGTATCTGTGTAAAATTCATAAGTTTCCGGATACAGATAGCCTTCTAAGCCATAGTAGATGTCGCTATTTAAAATCTCATCGGTTAAGAACCAATAATCCGCAATTAAAGTCTCTAAATAAGCGGGATCATTTATTTGTTCGATTATGGCATCGTAAGATAAATTAGTGTTTTCGGCTAGGATTTCCATGTAATTTTGCAGGGTAATTCCTTCTTTAAAAGTTACTCTGACAGTTGGCCGTTCATCGAAAGTCGCATCACCATTTGCTAAAATTGTTATTATCTCTTGGGTTGTCATATCCCGGCTTAACTCATAATTACCGGCTTGGATATTGGTATTACCGGAGATGAATATGTATATCAAAGCGACATACTTACTTCTAATCAAGTTTGCTTCTTTTAAATTGGTGGCAATTTCATCTTTGGAATCGCCAGAGTTAATAGTAAAAATAACGGTTTCATTTGTCTTGTCGATTGCCCTTAGATTAAAGAAGAACAAGCCAACACTTAAAGCAATTATGGCAACTATAGAAACTATTACAATGATTAATATTTTCTTTTTCTTAGGCATTTTATTCACCACCATTCATTTTATTTTGAATCTGTAAAAGAATTACATCGAGAAATTCTAGAACATCTTCATCTTCGACAGGGCGGATTTTTTGCTTGCCCCCCTTAAAATCGTAAGTTGCGGCATAAGCAATGGTATCACCACAATCATTTTCTTCATGTTTGGTATAAATTAGATAATTTGCTTCTTCGGCTTCGATATTTAATAAAATATCAAATACCTCACTACTATCCCCTGATTCAATTACTAAATTACTTCTTTTCATTCTTCATCCTCTTTAAATAACTTTCTAAAATTAAGACGGCTGCTAAAACATCAGTCTTTCCTTGTTTATTTATTTTTTTTACCCCATTTGCCTTCATGATATTTTGGGCTTCAACACTTGTCAGTCTTTCATCTTCTAGATAGACAATTATGCCAAGTTGCTCTAACATGTCCTTAAAATTTAGGCTGCGTTCGGCCGCAAAGCCTAAGGAATTGTCCATATTTTTGGGAAGACCTAAGACGACGGCAGCAATATTGTTTTCCTTGATGATTTTGATCAACTCTTGAGCGGCGATATCATATTGTAAAGCCGGAAATTTAATTAATGTTAATGGACTAACTAAAGTATTAGTTTTATCGCTGATAGATACTCCTAAACTTTGCGTTCCTAAATCCAATCCTAAATATTGCATTATTTCCCCATATAGGCATTGATAATAGCCATTAAAATTTCACTACGATCATATTTGCTAATTTTTTTCCGCGAATCATTAAATGTCGTAATATACTTAGAATCACCAGTTATTAAGTAGCCAACTAATTGGTTGGTCGGATTATATCCTTTGAACTCTAAGGCTTCAATAACTTCATTTACCGTCATTAAAATTAATTCTTGCCGCAGTTCGCGGACATTAAAGACACTAGTTTTATTAAAATCCATAGGCACACTCCTAATCTTTTTTCATATAATTAATTATAAACTATTTACCCAATTTTTTAAACCCTTAATAGAAAAAAGATAGAAGAATAATCTTCTATCTAGAGGAGAGGTACTAACAGCAGTATTTTAATTATATTGTTTATATTTAAAAGAAAACTTTAATACTTTAATATTGTAGGAACTATAAGACTATAATTTATATTATAGAAAGGTTTGTAAAAGAGTTAATGATCAATAAACAAAAAAACATTTAACCTCTTCCTCCGAAAACATGATACCACAAAACACTAGAAAAAGAAATGGTAAAATTGTGAAAATTATGTGAAATTGATGTTTTTTTGTTTATTTTAACCATGGGTGGTTAATTTTCCCGGAAATATGGGAAATTTTGCCATTATTTATTCTAACATTTACTTTCATATTTGATGGCAAACAGTTCAAATATATATTCTTGGGGTAAATTTATGATATAGTTTTTGCACCTATTTTTATATTTATTATTTATTTTATTGTATTTTAAATTTAATACTAATTGCATTTTATTTTGTTTTAATAAATCAATAGCGATGTTTGGATCTTTTAAAATACAACACATTATATGATAATATCGAAAGTAAAAAATATCTTTTTCCTTTTTTTGACTATACCGAATAAAACAGATTTTCCCTACTTTCTCTTTTAGGCGCATACTAAGAGATGTAAATTTAAGAAATCCTCTAGTAGCCAATAAATTTTTAGTAAGATCATAGATGTTTAGGTAAAATTTCTCGGTATCATATTTGAGTTCAAAATAATATTTATTATTAACTAACACTAAAGTATCGATGATTAATTCGACATTGAGGTATAATGATTTACCTGATGGATTAGTGCCATAGGCTTGGGCAATATCGAGTGCTTCGTGATTGTTTGGGCCATCAAAGGCTATCGTCGATAAAGTATAAGGATAATTGCTAAAGCGGGCTTTGGTTTTGATTTCAATATCATCATAATCTGGTAAAGCAAGATTATCGATTTTTTTACCTAATAAATACTCGAAAGTAAGACCTCCAGCATTAAGTTTGTTAGCATATGGGCTTTTGATGTAGCCCATCTTGCTTATTTTTTGAAATTGGTTAATTATTTTGGTGAATTCTTGCATAATGTCCTCCTTAAGTTTTCTATAATAGCAGAAAAGAATTATAAAATTTGTCGAATTAAGGAGAATATGCTAAGTTTTTGGTAAAAACATAACCGGGCGGTCGAAA
>CALVVK010000065.1 GCA_944363825.1 uncultured Bacilli bacterium
ATTTGATTATATCAAACTAATGTATGTGTGTCAAGTATTTTTTCTAAAAAAGTATGACTTTCCTATTATATAAAAAATTAGGGATATTTAACTCCTCACCAGCAATACCTACAACACTACCAACTAAAGATATAAAAGTAACAATTGAAATTGGTAATCCTCTTTTAATACCATACCAAAAACTTTGCCAGTTACTAAGACATATCTTTGTACGATGCCGAACTAATAAGACAATTAAAGAAAACAACAAAAGAACTAATTCAGCGATAAACATTGTGTTATATTTACCATAAAATAAAGTTTGATATATTACCCTGGCAATACTACTACCAAAAAACAGTAATACACCCCAAAAAAGTAATAAGCCAAAACCAACAACACCAATTAATTTTAATAACTTCTTCATAATTATTCCATTACAACATTAGTATATATATCCGATACATCTTCAATATCATCGAGTAAATTATAAAGTCGCTCAAAAACTTCTTTATCTTCCCCACTTAAAGTTATTTTATCCTTAGCATGATAGCCAACTTCATCGATATCATAACTTACATTAGGTATTAATTTCTCTATTTCATCTTTAGTCTTATTCATATCACTAGGTTTTATTGTAATCACAATTTCGCCCTCGATATTATCGATATCTATTACCTCAATTCCCGCATTTAATAACAAATCTAATATTTCTTCTTCATTAGTATATTTAAAGGAAAGTACTCCTAAATAATCATAATTATACAAAACCGAATTAGTAACTCCTAAACTTTTACCAACTTTATTAAAAGCCGCTCTAACCATCCCTACAGTTCGATTGACATTATCTGTTAAGCATTTAATAACAAAAGTAGCAGCCCCCGGACCAAAACCTTCATAAATTACTTCATGATATTCTTCTTGTCCCAAACCTTTAGCCTTATCTAATGCTCTATTAATAATATCGTTAGGAACTTGTTGTCTTTTAGCCTTTTCAATCAATCTTTTTAAATTGACATTGGCATCAACATCAACGCCCCCTTTATGAGCCACCAGATAAATTTCTTTAGCAAAAGTAGTATATACCTTTCCTTTAGCAGCCCCAGTTTTCTGAATACTTGCTTTTCTAACTTCATATGCTCTTCCCATAATTAATTTCCTCCTTTTATAAAATTATAATATGTCGTATCATAGTCTAATGTAACCCCTCTTAATTGTACCATTTCTTCAATAGTAACAAAAGCATAATTTTGTTTTTCTAACTCAGCCATGGCGAGTAATGCTCCTTCAACAGATTCGCGATAAATATCATGCAGTAACACTATTGCTCCATCATGAGCATCTTCTAAAATCTTATCCCGAATTAAATATCTATTTTTTAACTTCCAATCTTCAGTATCGACATCCCAATTTATTATATGCATATTACTTAACAATTTAATATTATCATTAACATTGCCATAAGGTGGTCTAAGTAATGTCGGTCTAATACCAATTACATCTTCTACAACCGCATTAGTATCATTTACCTCACTTAGTATCTCTTCATCATTCAATAAAAATAAATTCAAATGATTATAAGTATGTGAGCCTATTTGATTACCTTCCTCATAAGCCCTTTTTAGCACTTCCTTATTATTATTGACTCTACTACCTAAAACGAAAAATGTAACCTTGGCATTATAATCATCTAAACCATCTAATAATCTACTAGTAGTACTATTATTTGGTCCATCATCAAATGTAAAAGCAATTAACTTCTTATCTTTAAATTGCAATATATCTCTACTTCCTGGTTTTATTATCGTATCAATACTCGTATTTGAATCATTATTTAAATATTCTTCTTTCAAAATCCCTTTTAATTTATCATAGGAAATTTCTATTTTTATTTCCCCATCTGCCCAACTAGCCACTTGATATGGCGGAAATACAATAACAAGTCCGTTTTCATCTAAATAAAAATTTTGATAATTTTCATCACTATATTTAGTTCCATCATTAACCCATTCTTCATTTAAAACAATATTATTTAAATTACTATATTCAAGCAAACTTTTTTTAATAATTGGTAATAAAGAATTAAAACCATCAGCAACTAATATATCTAAAAAATTAAGATATTTATTATCTTTCTCATCATAAACCAAACTAATATCTTCTCTTGTATAATGGGCTCCCCCCGTATAAGCGTAACTAATTATATGGACACTTTTAATATTTTTATAACTAACATTTGTTCCATTTATTACTAAATTATACTTACTGGTGGCAACACTTCCTGATTTTTCAACAATAGCAATAAAATTATCTTGCCTTTCCCTAACTATGTCTGCAATTCTATCATCTATCTTCCCAATTCCCGTTTTATCATAATCAATTTTCAAATCATAAAACTCATTGGATTCCATCTTATGAATACTTCTAATATTACTTCTACTTCGCCAAATAAGAATAATACCTAAAACCACAGCAACAAAAACTAAACTCACCACAATTTTTCCTATTTTTGTTAACTTCATATTCTTACTCCCAAACTATAATTGATTAATAAATCGATATACGCCATATTTCTTGCGTTTTTTTAAAGTTTTTATTATTTTTTTTATATTATATATTTCAAAATAACTAAATTTCTCTTGCCTCATCACATACTCTACGGCTTTAATAACAAGTTGCTTATTATCAGTAGTTCGAAATAATTTTTGCATTTCCTTTAAAACATTCTTACTTACCTTTGCAACTAACCGATCATAATACCTCTTACTTTTACTTTTGAAAATATATTTATTCCCATCATATTTCTTCACTATTTTTAAAGTATCATAATATCCTAATTTGATATTATCATTAATTTCTTTAGGATTACAATTTAAAATACTTCCTAACTTCCGGGAGGGACTAATTTCAATAATTTTTTTCTTATCCTGATAAGTTCTTTTAATACCTATAGCCTTCAAATCAACAGCATATACTTTATCATAACCGCGATTAAGTAAAGCATTCGCTGGCACATTATCATAAAATCCCCCATCTAAATAATAATGATCATCAATTATTTTTTCTAATCTAAATATTGGCAAATAACAACTAGCCAATATATATTCATTTAATTTATCCCTAGGTATATCTTCTTTAAATAAATATAATGGTTTTAAATCTTTAAAACGAACTGTAACTAAGCCAAAATCATATTTGGTTTTATATAAATAAGCCGCAATATTTAAATTGTCTAATACCTTCATTAATTCTTTAGTTTTAAGTCCTTTATTACGAATTATTTTTTTTAAATCACTAAATCCTTCTTTAAATAAGCCCATATCCCATTTGTTTTCTTGTAATTCTAAAATAAATTTATCACTAAGTCCTAGAATAGCCCCAATGTTAACATTTTGCCAAAAACTGAGTAGTTCCTTATCTCGGCCACTAGCAAGCATCGCGGCATTAAATGCTCCAATACTGGTACCAACAAAACCATTTATCTTGATATGACACTTTTTTAAAGCCATATAAACCCCAATTTGGTAAGACCCGCGAGCCCCACCTCCAGCCAGTGCTAAACCAATCATTTTTTCTTGACAAATGGTCTAGCCAAAAACCTAGCAAACTTTCTTTTGGTCGACCTACTCCGCAGGCGATTATAATACTCCACCAAAGAATCATTACGATAATGAATAATATTTTCTAATTCATCAGAATCCAAACAAACCGGACTATAATAGTTTTTCTCTAAAAATAATCTACTAAAAACATATTTAAAACTAAGACCATCTATTTCCAATATCTTATTTAATAAATCCCGATATAAAACTTCTTCCCCACCTATATTAAAAGTCTTTCTATTTAACTTATCTAAATATTTAAGCCCTTTAACAAAAGCATAAGCACAGTCTTCTTTCGTTATACAATCAACAACACTATTTTTATTAACATGATACATAAAATTATCACCTAAAGGATTACTTAAAACTAAAGGAATCCGATAAATTGTATAATTCTTTATTTTTTCTTTAATTAACATTTCACTTTTATATTTTGCCATAGAAAAATAATCAAATTCATCAAGTTCAATATGACTTCTAACCGTAGCATTCTCCTTTGTTTTATACATACTAGTAGTTGATGCATAAAACAAATGACACTTCGGATTATAATAACTGACTGCTCGCACAATATTTTCACAGCCATCATAATCGATCATCTCCGCCAAACCCTTTTTCATATCAGCCAGTGGTGGAAGAGCACTCGCTAAATGAATAACAACATCATGATCTTTTATTAAGGCCTCAATTAAAACCCGATCGCGAACATCTCCATATAAAATATTAATTCTTTTTTTAAACCGGCGCATTCTTTTAATAACGTTTTTATTCTTTAAACCTAAAGCCGTAATTTCATATTTCCCCTCAGCCAGCAAATATTTAATAACATGAATACCAATACTACCAGCAGCACCAGTTACTAAAACCTTTTTCATGACTTCACTCCTTATATTATGTTAATTAATAATAATATTAAAATCCCTATAATTATACCACAATATGTTGCTTTTTGTCTTATATTACTCCAAACTTCCCGCAATAATTCAAAAATCAATATATAAAGAAGCATTCCCAAAGTAAGACTTAAGATAACACTAGTTACAAATTCCGAAACACTACCAAATAAATAAATTATTAAACCGCCGATAAAACCTGATAAAATGAGCAAAAGAACGGCTAATTTACTAGAAGCCTTATTACTATAATTAGCAATACCAAAACCTAGTGGCAAATTGTGTAAACCAATACCAATTAGCATTAATATTCCGCTTTCTAAATTATTAGTAGCAACAGTATATAATGCCATACATTCAACCATATTATGAAGAATTAGGGCTAAAATTGTCATATAACCAATATGTTGGATATGACTTTGATGTTCTAAAGTTGCTTCATCATCTTCTTTGTGATCATGGTGATGGTGCGGTATTAATTTATCAAATAATAATAAGATTAAAAGACCAATAATGACAAATATTATTGTATAC
>CALVVK010000066.1 GCA_944363825.1 uncultured Bacilli bacterium
ATTTACTTCGACATTGATATATTTATCATCAACTAAAACTAAACAATCTAATACTTTCTTTCTAGTTTTTTCTGTTTCCAAAGGTAATTCAACAGTTAGGAATTTAACTATTTTAACACTAGTTCCAAATACTGTTGTAAGTATTGCTTCTAAAAACTTTTTTCCTTCTTCTCCACTATTAGCAATTGTTTTAAAAACCCGATCACTCGTACCATTATAAAATTTTTGTGTATCAGCATCATTTGACATATGACAAAACCCACCTTTCATAATAATTTTTATAATTCGAATTACATGGAAATATTTCCTTGATTAATTATCCTAACACACAATAAAATTATAGTCCATAGGAGCTCTTATCTAGTTTTGTCGAATGAAAAAAGTTATCAATTACGATAACTTAATCGAACCATTGGGTTCTAGAATAGAACCATGAACCTTTATTAGGAAATCCTGGCGGATTAATCAAATTAGCCGTATAACTTGACCAACTTGTATAAGCCCCAACTGATACGCCAAAGTGTAGATGCGCCCCAGTTGTGCAAGTATCATAGCCGCCATATCGAGAAGCCGTTGAATAGCCTCCAGATAAGCCAATGACATCATTAACATTAACGATATCTCCAACATCAACATACATTTCTAGTAAATGCGCATATTGGATAGTATAAACTTCGCCATTAATAACAGCTTGAATGTAAATTTGATTACCCCCACAAGAACTTCGTTTGACAATTTTGATAACTTGGCCAGCTGCCGCAGGATAAACTTCTGTTCCTTCTGATACCCCTATATCGATACCACTGTGATAACTACTTTGACCAGGAACACTTCGCCAGCCAAAATTACTTGTAATTCTGCCTTCCGTAACTGGTTTTAACCAACCATAATTATTGATATACCATTCATAATCTTGACTACTTAAACGTTGATAACAAGCACTTATTGTTTCGGTTTCCGTACACCCCATATCTTCATATAATTCAATGGTATTTTCTAACAAATCAATTTCGCCATCAATATCCATCGAAATATCCGAAAATTGAATAATTTCCGCATCAATTTCTTCTAATTGTCTTTCATAATCAGCAATTTTATCATTTAATTCTTGTTCATATTCTATTAAATCAACTTGTGTTTGTTCATTCTCTATAATTAAATCTTCCAATTCTACTAATTTTTCTTGATTATAATCAGATAAAAGCGAAATAGCATCACTACGCATTATTAGTTCAGTCATACTACTAGAATCTGTAATAAATTCTAAATATGAATTATTACCCTGTAATATTTGGTAATAAGCCATTAACTCTTGAGTTTGTTCATCTAATTCTTTAATTTTTTCGCTAGTTTTTTCAATAGTCTTCTTAGCCTCTTCCACCTTTATTTGGGCATCTTCTATTTCGGCATAAGCATTAGCGATTTGACGATTCTTTTCTTTTTTTTCGGCTTCGCTCAATTCTTGTTGATGTTCCGCATCAGCCTTCTGCCGATATAAATCTTCCAATTCTGAACGCATTCCTGCCAGCGTATCAGCATTACTCGCCGCCGCAACTGGCTCAAGCGGGAGGAAATACATAACTGTAAAAACTACTAAAAAATATCTAATAAAATATTCACCCAATTTTTTTATTCTCAATTTAATTCACTTCCTTTAATTTTTTAAGCGAACCATTGCGTCCTTGAATAAAACCATGCGCCTTTTCCGGGATATCCTGGGGGAACAATCGCATTATTATTAAAATAAGTTGCCATATACTTAGTCTTAACATAACCTTCAACTACTCCAAAATGCAAATGGGAACCGGTCGAACAAGACTCCCATCTTTTGGTTTTTGATCCTCCACCTTGGGTCCCGATAATTGTATTTACATTGACAACATCACCAACATTCACATTAACAGTTAGTAAATGCGCATATTGAACGGTGTATTTCTTTCCGCCAATTAAAACTTGAATATAGACTTGATTTCCACCACAAGTTTTACCTTCACCACGATCAGCCTTCGCTTTAGCATCAACTGTAGCAACTACAATCCCATTTCCCACAGAATATACGCTTGTTCCTTCCGAATTACCAGCGATATCTACGGCTTTATGGATTTTAGTTTTTCCCGTAAAAGGATCAGTTCTTTTCCCAAATATACTACTAATTCTTCCTTTATTTAGTGGTTTAAACCAAGTAGCACTACCATTTATACTAGCACAGACATCTAAATCTTGATCTTCACCACAACCCATATCTTCATAAGCCGCAATTAATTCTTCTTTTGATCTAATCTCATCTTCGATATCCATACCAACTTCCCCAAGACTCGACAAATCATATTGTAACGAACTTATTTTCTCTTCATAATCAGCAATTTTATAGGCTAATTCTTCTTCATATTTTATCAAATCTACTTGTAATTGTTCATTTTCTTTAATCAAATTTTCCAGTTCTACTAACTTTTCTTGATTATAATTAGCAATTTGATTAATTGCATCACTACGCATGACCATTTCTGTCATACTACTCGAATCTGTTACAAATTCCATATAAACGTTTTCACCTTGCATAACTTGAAAATAGGCCATTAACTTTTCCGTTTGTTCATGCAACTTAGTGATTTCCGTTCCCGTTTCTTCAATCAATATTTTCGCATTTTCTATTTGTTCTTGTGATTTTTGAATCTCCTCTTCAGCATTTAAGATTGCCACATTATTTTCTCTAATTTCATTTTCTGTTGCGGCTTGCTGACTATCATTCTTACGCTTTTGGGCTTGTAAATCCGCTAGTTCTGCTCTAAGTCCCCGCAGCGTATTTGAACTACTTGCAGCCACCCTCATCGGTTCTAGTATATAAACACTAAGAATTAAAAATACAAACAGATATCTAACAAAATAACTTATATACTTCATCATATTTTCAAATACTTCCGTACGGCTTTATAACTACCAAGCATACCCACAATAGCCCCAAGTACTACTAACACCAGTGATACCCAGAAAACAAAATTATAAGGTTTAATCAAAACAATCATATTCGAAAACACATGCCCATTTAAAACGTCATACAAAATAACATAACCATAAATTGTAATACATATTGGAATAATTGCTCCAATAACCCCAATGATTAAACCTTCAATTATAAATGGTATTTTTATCGATATATTACTAGCCCCAACTAAACGCATTATTTCAATCGCATTTCTCCTACTAAATATAGTTAATTTAATAGTATTACTAATTAAAAATGCCGTCACAATAATTAGCGCAATAACAATAACTACTACTATTTTTTGAACAATATCAAAGGCACTAATTATTGAATCAACCATTCCCTCACCATATTTAACGGTATCAACCCCATTAATTGAAGCCACATATTCCGCTGTATCCGATAAATGTTCAACATCTTTAACACGCAATATAAATGAATCCATCAAAGGATTTTCATCCAAATAATTTAAGACTGTTTCAAAAGTATCATCATATTCACTCATTTCATCCCGCCATTCAGTCTTACTTTTGAATGTTATCTCGGCGACATTTTCTTGACTATCAATATCCGCTCTAATATTTTCTACTTGTTCTTCCGTTATATCACTACTTAAATAAACAACAATAGTAAGTTCATCTTCAATGGCCTTTGTTGCATTATCAATATTCGCCGCACATAAAAGAGCAACAGATACTAATATTAACGTAATAGTAGTACACATAATTGAAGCAAAACTTAAACTAAAATTCCTTAAAACACTTTTAAAAGCATCTCTAATACTTCTTCCAAAAATTCTAACTGCCCTCATGAGTCTTATAACTTCCTTTCGCATAATCACCTGCTAAAATACCGTGATCAATTAATAAAACTCGCTTTTTCATGCGATTAACTATATCCCTATCATGAGTAGCCATAATAATAGTTGTTCCCATATCCTTATTAATACTTTCAATTACATTCATTATCTCTTTACTAGTATCGGGATCAAGATTACCAGTTGGTTCATCACATATAAGCAACTTTGGTTTATTAACTATAGCCCGAGCAATACAAACCCTTTGTTGTTCACCACCTGATAATTCCCCAGGAAATGAACGCACCTTTTCTTTTAAACCCACCCGTTCTAAGGCTTTCATAACTCTTGGTCTAATTTCACTATCTTTCATGCCCACACATTCTAAGGCAAAAGCCACATTTTCATAAACAGTAAGTTTTGGTAATAATTTAAAATCTTGAAACACTATACCTAATTTTCTTCTAAGTTTATAAACCCGACCATTACGAATCTTACCAACATTTAATCCCCCAACCATAACTGTCCCACTAGTGGGTTTTTCTTCTCTATATAACATTTTTATAAAAGTGGACTTACCACTAGCCGTTAAGCCAATGACAAAGACAAATTCGCCTTTTTCAATCGATACAGAAACATCTGCTAAAGCAGTAACACCATTTTTATAAACTTTATTAACATTCTTTAGTTCAATAAACTTCATACTATCCTCCATATTAAATTATATCACATAAAATACACAAATAAATGGAAATTTTATGAAAATTTACATCATTTACATAAAATATTATCTTCGCAAATTTCTTCTAAGTGTTAAACATTAGTTAAAATGATACCGATTTATAATGTGGATAACAAACAAAGGTAAACCTTGTTTGTAGTCAT
>CALVVK010000067.1 GCA_944363825.1 uncultured Bacilli bacterium
AATGGGATGAGTTTACTCATTAAATGTGCTTTCAGCACCTGATACAAGCCATGCAATTTATTGCATGGTAGTTGACCATGATGTTGGAAACAGATGTGGATTCTAACGAGTATACAGTTGCTACCAGTAATGAATGGGTAAGTGATGGTTATTCATTTAATGAGGAATTATCTTATTGTGAAAAAGGTAGTACTTTAATTTGGGATGCGGAAAATAAAAGTATTAATCTAAAGACTAGTATAACTGATAAGTGTTTTGTGTATTTTGATCGGTATTTGGCAATTAATATAACAAATGTAACAACAAGTAATATAACAAATAATAGTATAACATTAACGATTGAAGCAACAGCCGGAGAAAGCCAAATTGCGACATATTATTTTAGTAGCAATAATGGCGGTTACTATGAAGAGAGTACAAATAATACATATACGTTTAATAACTTAGAACAGGGAGTAGAATATAATTTCCGAGTATATGCCGTAGATAGTAATGGAGTTAGTTCAAACATTTATACATTGAGTGAATCGACATTATCTATATTTAATTTTGCGGATTATATTAAAAACACAGTTTATACTGGAATAGATGGCGAAAATGGCTTATATTATCATGATGGAGTAGGAAGTTATACTAATGCGGATCAGGAAGCGGGCGATTATTCATATAGATATAGTGGAGCAAATCCCAATAATTATGTTTGTTTTGGTTCAGATGCGGAGACATGTCCAGCGGATAATATATTTCGTATAATTGGAGTGTTTGGAGAACAAATAAAGTTAATAAAAAGTACATCTTATGGTAGTTATGCATGGGATAGTAACAGTAGTAATAATTGGCAAACATCAACTTTAAAAAATACCTTTAATAGTACGTATTTAAATAGTTTAGGTGAGTGGAGTAATCTAATAGAAGCAAATACAATATGGTATTTAGGAGGCTGGTCAACGCAACAAGCAACACCAAAACAATTTTATGGATATGAAAGAGGAACAACAGTGTATATTGGTAACCCAACAAGTTATATTGGAGCAATAGGGTTAATGTATTTAAGTGATTATGGCTATGCCACTAGCCCAGATTATTGGGGGACTTTATTACATTCTTATAATAGTGCAACGAATGCAAATTGGTTATATTTAGGTTTAAATGAGTGGACAATAACACCGTGTTCCTCGGCAAGCCACCTTGTGTTCTATTTGGGTAGCAACGGCATTTTGAATGCGGGCAGCGCCGTGATCGGCAGCCATGCGGTCAGGCCTACCTTCTACTTAAAGTCCAATGTGGCAATAACTAGTGGTACAGGGACATCTACAGATCCTTACAGGTTATCTGTCCAATAATTGTATTTATCTAAAACATTCTATATTAAATATAAAATTAGTGTATAATATAGACGTGGTGTTTTTAGATGATCTTATTTATAAGTGGTAGAACAGATATAGTTGCTTTTTATACTAAATGGTTTATGAATAGATATCATGAAGGTTTTGTCGATGTTAGAAATCCTTTTAATCCGAAATTAGTTAGTAGAATTAATTTTAAAGATGTTGATATGTATTTCTTTTGTACTAAGAATCCTTTACCAATAATTAAGTATTTAAAAGAGTTTGATAAACCAATATTATTTCATGTAACATTGACTGGTTATAAAAAAGATATTGAACCTAATGTAATAGATAAAACTAAGATTATTGAAGGGATTAAAGAAATATCTAGAATTATTGGTAGTGATAATATAGTTGTTAGATATGATCCAATATTTATTAATAATAAATATACGTTAGAATATCATAAAAAAGTATTTAGAAGAATGTGTGGTTTATTAAATGGGTATGTTAAAAGAATAATTGTGTCTTTTTTAGATAATTATAAGAATGTAGAGAAAAATATAACTTATTTGAGGCCTAAAGTGTTAGATGAAAGTGATTACCAGGAAATTGGTTTATCTTTTAGTGAGTCTGCTAGATTAAATGGGATGGTGGTACAGACTTGTTTTGAAAATCGAACTTTAGAGGAATATGGTTTTGTTAAGGGGGAATGTTTATCGCAAGAACTGGCTTTTAAAATGACTGGGAAAAAGTATCGGAAGCAAGTTGTTAGAAAAGGTGGGTATTGTCAGTGTTGCCAAATGGTTGATATTGGGGCTTATAATACGTGTAAGCATTTGTGTAAGTATTGTTATGCTAATTATGATGAGATAATGGTTGATAATAATTATTTGTTACATAATGATGATTCAACGATGTTAATTGGTAATATTAATAGTGATGATGTAATAAAGGAAAGAGTAAAATAGCAGATATTGGTTAAAATAATTATAGTGATAGTTATGTTGGAAGATTATAATAAAAAAAGAAATTTTAAGAAGACTAAAGAGCCTATTGGGGAAGTGAAAAAAAGTAAGAAGAAACCTTTATTTGTGGTGCAACATCATCTGGCGCGGAAAGATCATTATGATTTAAGATTAGAGTGGCAAGGCGTTTTAATTAGTTTTGCGGTACCTAAAGGGCCATCATATGATCCAAAGGATAAAAGACTGGCGGTCCATGTGGAAGATCATCCTCTTAGTTATAAAAATTTTGAAGGGGTTATCCCAAAAGGGGAGTATGGTGGAGGGACAGTCATTATCTTTGATTATGGCGAGTATGAAATGTTAAAGAAGAGTGTTACTTTAATTAAATTTAAGTTGTTTGGCCAAAGACTAAAGGGGTTATGGTCTTTGGTTAAAATGGCTGAGGATAATTGGTTATTAATTAAGGATAAAGATGAGTATCATTTGTTTAAGAAAATAGATGAATTTAAAACTAGTGTTAAAAGTGGTCTTACAATGGTTGAAGTTGCCCAAGGAGTAGATGAAGTCAAACTAACTAATCCTGATAAAGTTATATTTAAAAATCCTTTAGTTACTAAGGGGGATATTTTTGCGTATTATCAGTTAGTTGCCAAAAGAATGATGCGTTATGTGGAAAATAGATTGCTTAGTACGATTAGATTGCCTGATGGGGTGGGGGGTATACCCTTTTATAAGAAACATTTTGAGAATTTGGGTGGTTTTCTAGGAGTAAAGAGGCTGCTGGGTAGCAACTATTACTATATAAGAAATATAAATGGCATTTTAGCGGAAGTTCAGATGAATAGTTATGAATTTCATATTTGGGGTAGTCGGGCCAGTGATGTTAATCATGCGGATATGTTAGTGTTTGATTTGGATCCGGATGAAGGGCTTAGTTTGGCTAAATTAAGAGCAGGGGTAAGAGATTTAAAGAAAATTTTAGATGATTATAAAATGGAATCTTTTTTAAAAACTAGTGGGGGTAAAGGGTATCATGTAGTTGTACCTTTAAAAAGTTCGATTACGTGGAAAAATGCCCGGAATATTGCCAGAAATATTGCTAAATTAATGGAGATGACTTATCCAGATAAGTATACTAGTAATATGAAGAAAGATAAAAGAAAAGGGAAAATATTTATTGATTGGGTTAGAAATATTAAAGGGGCTACTAGTGTTGCGCCATATTCTTTAAGACTTCGAGGGAAACCGACGGTGTCAATGCCAATTAAATGGAGTGAATTAGATAAAGTTAAGCCTGATGAAATTGATATAAAGAAAGCAATTTTGCGACTTAAAAGAAGTGATCCGTGGAAAAATTTTTAAAAATAAAAAACCAACGATTTGATACGTTGGTTTTAAATGTGTATGGAATTATTTAACTTCGATGAATTTTTTGTTTTTATCTTCATCAATTTTAGCAACACTAATAGTTAATATACCGTCTTTAAATTCAGCAGCAATTGAGTCTTCATCAATATCTTCTAGATGGAAACTTCTTTCAATTTTGCCATATATTTTTCTTTCACGATGAAGATATTTTTTATTTTCTTCTTCTTTTTGTTCCTTTTCAGCCCGAATTACAATATTTCCTTTATTGCATTCTACTTTAATATCACTTTTTTCATAACCAGGAACATCCATTTCTATGAATACTTTATTATCTTTTTCATAGATATCACATTTCATCTTATTTTCTAATGTTAAATCACTTAACATATCATCAAAAAACATTCTGCTTGGTAACATAAATAATCATCGTCCTTTCTTAATTATTCTTTTCCAAATATTCATGTTTATACTTGAAAATGTTTTTTTATATCAATATTTCCTATTGACAGTAATAATATAACACTAAAATTAGCAGTTGTCAAGTGTGAGTGCTAAGTTCACAAAAATTTCATAATCGACTGAAATAGAAATAACATTTATCAGATAAGTCACCTTTTAAAGTAATTGTGTTATCGGTGGCATTCCAGGTAATTTCACTCCCGTTATCACAGTAAGAAAGTGTTGCATTAAATGTATAATTGGTATCGGGCCAAGTTGTATTATTAGATATTTCGTAATTATTGCTATTAACATCTGTTTCTAATAACATAGTGATATTATTGTTATTTAAATTATCAATAGTTATGGTATTGGGGGTAAGTTGGGAATATAAAATACCAATTCCTAAAATAATGATAATTGTTAAAGATAAGGTTATTATTACTTTTTTCATTTTTCTAAACATTCCTTTCCGCTTCACTTCGTTTGCTTTAGCCACAAACGAACATGAAAACATTTCTTTT
>CALVVK010000068.1 GCA_944363825.1 uncultured Bacilli bacterium
ACCAACTTTCTACTATATATTAATTATACAGTATTTGTTGGTGCTTTTTCAATTATTTAAATTTTGCGAATTGAAGTTTATCTAAATTAAAAAAGAAAGTTATTTCTTTCTTATTAAACTTAGTACTTGATTATCCTTAACAATATCTATTTTAGTAGCACTGGTATCAATTATAAATCTCTTATCAATTAATATTTCACCATCAACATTGGCAGTGATATAAGAATCTGTTTCAATATCAATATTCTTACCAATTACTTTTGTTAGATCATATTTTTCTTCATGTTCTCCAGTTTTAATGGCTTTTAAAAAACCAAGCATTCCAATATTACTCATATCATTTAAAATATAAATTAAAGCATTAGAACTTTCTAGGGAAGCATTTGGAGCAATTTTTCTACCTCCACCATAGTATTTACCATTACAAACCGTAATCATAGTCATTTTATCGGAATAGTAATAATTATTATCAATCGTAATATAAGCGGGCATATTACGATGTTTAAAAAATGTATAAACCATACCTAAACTATAAGCACTACTTCCTAAATTATATTTATTTAACTTGTTGGCCGTAGCACATACTTCGGCATCAATACCTGCACTAAATATATTTAAACAATATTGATCATTAACTTTCATGACATTACAAGTAACATGAGGTTTTTTATAAGTTGCCAAAGTCCTATAAAAATCATTGCCGGAACCCAAAGGAATTATCCCTAAAGCAGCATTACCAAAAACAATAGCATTTAAAATGGCATTAATAGTGCCATCGCCCCCGACCGCATAAATTACCGCATCGTCATTTTTGTACATTTGTGCTATATTTATAGCATCATCCTTATTACTTGTTGGATATATTTCATAAGGGATTTTTAAAAACTTACAAATATTATTAATCTCCAATAACTTAGATGCTACCATACCACCATTGGCATTAGTATTAACAATAAAAATATGCTTCATGCAACAACACCATCTAAACTAAAACTTTTCGCATCCGTAATTTTTACCTTAACAATTTGGCCAATTAAATCTTTACTACCCAAAACATTGACTAATTTCATGGTATCTGTATAACCACATACTTTATCTATTCCTTTATCACTTAAATCTGTTATTAAAACATCAACAACTTCTCCCACATATTTTTTATTACTTTCTAAAGAATATTTATTGACAAGTTCATTTAATTGATGTAAGCGTTCTTCTTTTTCTTTCATTGTTATTTTATCTACCATTAATGCCGCAGCAGTTCCCATCCGTGGTGAAAAAATAAAAGTAAAGGCCCCATCAAACTTACAATAATTAACAATATCTAAAGTATCTTGAAAATCTTTAGCACTTTCATTAGGAAAACCAACAATAATATCTGTTGTAATACTAACTCGGGGAATAGTTGCTTTAATTTTATTAAATAAATTCTTATATTCTGCTACTGTATAACGGCGATTCATTTTCTTTAATATGGCATCACTGCCCGATTGAATAGGTAGATGAACATAAGGCATAATATTAGGATATTTGGCAATTACTTCAATCATTTTATCCGTAAAATTCCAAGGGTGGCTAGTAACAAAACGAATGCGGGGAATCCCAATTTTAGCAACACTTTCTAAAAGAGTAGCAAAATCATAACCTAAACCTAAGTCATTACCATAAGCATTGACATTTTGTCCCAGTAAAGTTACTTCCATATAACCTTGTTCTTTTAAACTAGCAACTTCTTCTAAAATACTATCCATTCTACGACTTCTTTCTCTTCCTCTAGTGTAAGGCACAATACAATAAGTGCAAAACTTATCACACCCTAGTTGAATATTTATCCATGCTGATATTTTTGAATCGCGACGATATTTAATATTTTCAAAAACTTTATCACTATTAGAATATACTTCAATATTTTGTTTACCTTTAACATTACTTATTAACTTAGGTAATTCATTTAAATTATGCGTTCCCACAACTATATCAATATAACCATGATTTTTACTTATTTCTTCTATTTCACTTGGTTGTTGCATTAAACAACCAGTTAAAACAATAATTAAATCTTTCTTAATCTTCTTTAAATGTTTACATCTACCTAAATAACCAAATACTTTATCTTTAGCATTTTCTCTAATCGCACAAGTATTTAAAACAACAATATCCGATTCATCCAAAATATTGGTGGGAGTAAAACCTAAACTCTCCAAATAATATTTAATTTCTTCTGAATCATGAACATTCATTTGACAACCATAAGTCCTAAGAAAATATTTTTTATTTTGAAATATTGGTTTTATATCCATATCTAAATTAATATAATCTATATCTACTTTCTTTCGATCTTTAGCAATACATAAATCTGGTTTATTCATACAATTTCTTCCTCTCAAGAACTTATTGTATCAATACTAGATATAAAAGTCAAAATAATTTTTTTGCTTTCCAATAAAAATGTGAAAGCGGTTTTTGTAGTGTTATGTGTAGAGTAGTAATAATTGGATATAAAAGTATAGGATGTATTTGAAAACGATATAACTATAACATATTTAGAATTTTACCAAAACCCGCTTTCACCATCCATTTTAACAGTATTTTTTATAATTGCAAGCACTTCGACAAAACTAGACAAAAAAAACAATTTAATTAGGTTTTTTCCTAGTTAAATTGTTAATAGTATAATTTTTTTCTTCTTTTTCACAGGCATCTATTAAATTACTAACCATGGTATCAGTAAATGCTTCGGCGATATGATTACTTCTAATAAATTCTTGCGAACCCATATAAATAGCATATAAAATATGTAATAAGATATTAATTTGATCATCAACAGCAATTAAAGTAAAAGACTCGGTACTATTTTCCCCATCGATATATAATTCCCGATCGCCATCATAACGAAAATAAATTATTACTGGTCGTCCTTCATAGTAATAGCCGACGAAATATTCTCGTAATTTATTTCCCCCATTTTCGGAATCAAACTCAACTATTTCTTCTTTGATACCATATTGTTTTTCAACTTCTTGTAAATAAATTTTTAAAAAAGCCATACTTTCTTTTCTTAAACACAAATCTTTAACGGCTTCAATTACATTGACAATTGGAATATAATCTATAGCTCGCAAAGTGGTACTTACATTTTTTTCAACTTCATCTAAATCAATAATCGTAATTTTTTCTTCTTCAATTATCTTTTTGATATCTGCAAAATTTTTATTACTAATATAATTTCTAATCCCATAAGTAGCCCCCGTATTAACTAACCATACTATTAAGGCTAATTCTCCTAAACTCATTATTTCTTGGGAACTAATTTTTCTAAGCCACCCATATAAGGTTGTAAAACTTTAGGTATTAATACACTGCCATCACTTTGATAATTATTTTCTAGTAAGGCAATCATGGCTCTACTTGATGCTAATACTGTATTATTCAAAGTATGTAAGTAATAGTTCCCTTTTTCCCCCTTCGCTCTAATACCTAAACGTCTAGCTTGGGCATCTCCTAAATTTGAGCATGATCCAACTTCAAAATATTTTTTTTGTCTCGGACTCCACGCTTCAACATCACATGACTTAACTTTTAAATCTGCTAAATCCCCACTGCAACATTCAAGTGTCCGAACCGGAATATCTAAATTTCTAAAAAGCTCAACCGTGTATTGCCACATTTTTTCATACCAAGCCATTGATTCTTCCGGCTTACACAAAACCACCATTTCTTGTTTTTCAAATTGGTGAACACGGTATATTCCCCTTTCTTCAATTCCATGCGCTCCCACTTCTTTTCTAAAGCATGGTGAATATGAAGTCATCGTAATTGGTAATTCCCCTTCTTTTATTATTTGATCTTTAAATTTACCAATCATTGAATGTTCACTAGTTCCAATTAAATATAAATCTTCACCTTCAATTTTATACATCATCGCATCCATTTCATCAAAACTCATAACACCTGTTACAACATCAGAACGAATCATAAATGGTGGAATACAATAAGTAAATCCTTTATCAATCATAAAATCACGCGCATAACTTAACATCGCACTTGAAAGACGCGCAATATCTCCCATTAAATAGTAAAATCCATTCCCACTCGTACGACCACTACTAACTTTATCTAATCCATTTAATCTTTCTATAATATCGGCATGATAAGGAATCTCATAATCTGGAACCAATGGCTCACCAAATTTTTCTATTTCTACATTTTCTTGGTCATCTTTTCCAATAGG
>CALVVK010000069.1 GCA_944363825.1 uncultured Bacilli bacterium
CAATAAATTGTCTTTAAATTCTTAACAATTTACGTGCTTAAGCACGTGGCCTGAACCTATTTTTCGTAACGGTCAACCTGAACATAAACATCCTTTAATGGCTGTCCATTTAAATGTTTCAATAGTTTCAATAAAATATCTAAAGGATTTTCTATTTTACCACTTATTTTTATAATTCCCCAATGTTCTCTTTGTCTTAACTGACAAAAATCAAAATCTTGCGAAATTATAATTTGCTTATTTTTGTAAGCATATGCCAACACTTCTTTATCAGTCATTCCTTTATGTTTACTATTTATATGCTCAACCTTATAACCATTATTTTTTAATAATTCTTGAAATTTAGCAGGAACATTTTCATCTAACAGAAAACTCATTTAAGTAAAGATCTTAATCCTTTTTTATGAATCACATATAAAATAGCCATTAAGATATCATCAATACTTAATGCTGGATAATCTTGGTTAATCTTGTTTAGTAACTTGTTTGAATCCATATCTTCAGTTGAATTACAAATTACTTTAAATCTTTCCATTATTACCTCTGGTCTTATTCTAGTTCCTTTTATAACAGCACTACCTCCGCAAATATCAGCATTCTTTTCAATAATTAAAGACCAATCTATTTTCTTGGCATATCTTTTAAGTTTAAACATGTATAATAAATTACTCCAAAAATTAGTTTTCTCTCTTTTCGAACAATTTTCATCAATCATTCCATCATACATTCCTCTAATTGCATCTGGCATTACTGTCACCCCATTTCTTTCTCTATTATCTAAATAATAGCATAAGTTAACTAAATATTCTACAACAATTTTTAATTTTGTCAATACATTTCCCTTTACTTTCTGTTAATATTATGAATTTAATTCCAAAATAAAAACCACTTTCTGTGGCTTTTACCATATTTAGCAAACGCAATCTACAAATGTGTCTGATAGACATCTTATACTACAAAGACAACTGCAATCCATTGTGAAGAATACATTAGTAGCAACATATGGATATAAACTTGTAGTATCAGTATTGTCCGCCAAAACTCTAAATGTACAGCAATTTCCTTCGATTTTTTCAACTCTAAATACATTTGAACAAGTTGTAGATATATCAGATCCAGCACAACTTATTGTTGAATCTTTCGTAATTGGCATGCTCCAAGGCACCCCATTTCCACAACAAGTGTAAAGCATTACTGGTCTAGTATTACATACGATGCAATTAGTTCCGCCGCCGAGTACTGGTCTATCACAAGTTTGTAAACAGTTATCTGGACATGCATTTTCTTGTAATACTAAAATAACACATAATATTTCATTAATGCAGTTTCCATTGCTGTTTGAATTTTGATTATTCATAAACTTTCACCCTTTCATGTACTTTCATTAATAATTTATGAATAATCTAAAAATAAGTGTCAACAAAGGCCATAGAAATATTTATTAGAATCATTGAATGATTAAATAACAAAAAAAGGCACCACCTTGCCCTCATTCGAGGATGGAGTGGTTCAATAACATTATATCAAAAATTATATAAATTGATAATAATTTTTACATCTATTATTTTTCCCCTATTTGTAGTATAATTATTCTAGGTGATATAAATGCAAATATTTGAATATGTAATCATAGCCGTAGTATTAATTATCATTTCTTTAGTTATTGTTAAACTATCCAAAAGAGATTTTAATATCGAGGCTAATAAATTAATAACTTACCTAGGTGGTAAAGATAATATTGTTAATGCTGAATGTAATATGTCGCGCTTTAAAGTAATATTAAAAGATGTATCATTAGCCAATAAAGATGGAATCCAAAAACTTGGAGCCAAAGGGATCGTCGAAATCGACAATCAATTAAAAATAATATTTGGTAAAAATGCTAAACAATTAAAAAAGTATATCGAAGAAATTCTCTAAGATATACTTTTTAAATTCTTTCAATATCTACGATATCGGTAATTCTAATTAAACTTCCATCTAAAGTAAGTAAATTAATATTAGTTTTACCCACAATATCAGTATCAATTACTCTATCTTTTAAAGTAATCTTAACTTTACTCTTATAAACATGATTCCGTGATGCAAATATTTCATTAATTTTTTTATTTACATCAACAGGATTAACCCCTCTATCCTTATTACTTTGAAATAGTTCTTGAACATTATCAATTTTTTTATTTATAGGATTAGCAAACACTCTAGGTTTTTCCATTTCCTCCACCTCACTATATTGTATGATAAATTTTTAAAATAAACACATACTAATTATATGAAAAAAGTTATAAATAGTCCTCTTATATTATTTATACCCCTACTAATAATAATGATTATTAGTCTTTTAAATATGCAAAATGCTAAATTACTTAGTTCACTTTATGAAAATAATTTAACAAAACAATTAATTTGGTACATCGCCGGTTTTATTCTATTATTTATAATTAGTAAAATAAATATTCAAACTATTTTAAAATATTCTAAATATTACTATTTAATATCAATTATTCTGCTTGTTTTAGTTTTATTCTTTGGTAAAACTATTAATGGTGCCCGAGCATGGTTTAACTTTGGCATATTTTCCTTTCAGCCTAGTGAATTAACTAAACTAACACTTATTCTTTATTTAAGTGATATTGCTAGTAAAAACAAACCAGATTTTAAATTAATTTTAAAAGTTGCCATAATTACTCTTATACCTTCTATTTTAGTCTTTCTAGAACCAGATACCGGAGCAATTATTTTTTATTTACTTAGTGCTTTAACTATTTTAATTGTTGCAGGTATCAAAAAATATTGGTTCTTAATCCTCGGAGGTATTATTCTCTTACTTCTATTAATTTTTATTCTTCTTTATATTTATAATCGTGATCTTTTAATCAATTTAATTGGCACTAGTTTTTTTTATCGGATTGAACGCCTTATAACCTTCCAAACAGAATCAAGTTATCAACTAGAAAATGCTTTAATAGTTATTGGTTCGTCTTCCCTTTTTGGTACTGGCTTAAACAAAATATCTTTATACATACCGGAAGCACCAACTGATTTTATCTTTGCTTTTACTATTGGTAATTTTGGTATATTGGCTGGTTTCTTAGTTTTACTATGTTATTTATTAATTGACATATTTTTACTTAACCAATATCTGAGGCAAAAAAATAAAAAAATAAAACTAGTTTTAATTAGTTTTATTAGTATATTTTTCTTCCAACAAATAATTAATATTGGCATGAATTTGGGATTACTCCCTATTATTGGGATACCGATTCCCTTTTTATCTTATGGTGGTTCCACAATTATTATTTATTTTATTTTCTTAGGTATTATCTTAAGTCTTCTTAAAAAAGATGTGATCTAGTATGGTTGATAATAACTATAAGAACTACTGTAATATGGTCCCGGATATGGCCGTGGTGGGTATGGTGGATATGGTTGGTATGGATATGGTGCCACATTATAAATTGGTCTAGGTCTCGTGAGCCCTACTGCTGCTCCTCCCACTAAAGCCCCTGTTAAAAATGGAAAAACAAAACGATCTTGATCAGGTCTGCGATTAAATCTTGGATACATAAAGAAAACTCCTTTCACTCATAATGTATGAAAGAAGTTTTTTTTGTTTAGTTTATTCGCCTAAATTTAAGAATGATATACTTAAGAAAGAAATCAATCATCAAATTTTACTTTTGTTAATGTATCTTTCTTTTTCATCTATTCCATAAATTTAATCTATATGCCATACATTTTTCCTTCCTTAATATTTTTCTAGTAAAAATTCAAAAGCATAAAATTCGTTGCTAATATGATCTGTTAATTCAGAAAATGTATTATCTAAATTAAGCTGATAAATCATTTCCGATATTGTTTTAACTTTTTTTAGGTCAATTTTTTTATTTAAACTTTCTTTTATTTCGGCTATTTTTTTTCAACACATAAATATCAGTATTTTTTAAGTTATATTGCTTTGTTTTTTTTATTTCGTGAATATCTTTAATTACATTATCTAAATGTTCTAGCACATTATTGACTCCTTTCTTGAATATATTATATAAAATAGAATAAGAATTGGATTCCCAATTCTTATTCAAAATAATTATATTAATTACAAATTAATCATCAAATTT
>CALVVK010000070.1 GCA_944363825.1 uncultured Bacilli bacterium
AAAATTACAAACAAAAACGAGAATATTTTCCCGTTAATGTTTAAATTTTTTTAAGACATTTTCAAAAACTATTGACAAATATTTTGCATATTATTGTAAAAGGAGGAAGGAATGAATAAGTTAGATATCAAATTTAATAATTTAGTAACATCTATTAAAACTTTAAGTTATGAAACAGTTTCTAAAAATATTGTAGATACTTATTTAAAAATAGATGATTACAATAAGAATGCTATTGAAAAGTTTTTGAGATTATTTAATTATTGGGGGAATTTAGATTATCAAAATAATAATTTTGAAGAATTAGAAAGACGGGCTGAAGTTTTAAAAAAGCATAGTGATGATTTTTTGTGGCTGTATGATTCGTTAGAAGATTATCGTTCAAAACAAGTTTTATATGGGATATTAAATTATTGGTATAATAATGATTTTACAGTTTTAGGTAAATGTCGAGAAGAAAATTTTTTACAATATTTTGACTTAGACTTGATAAAAGTTGATCCTAATGAAGTTTTTGTTGATATTGGGGCCTTTACAGGTGATACAATTTTAAATTATTTAACCACTTATTCTATTTATAAAAAAATATATGCTTATGAGATAACTGAGGCAAGTGTTAAGACAATGCAAAGTAATTTACAGAATTATCCTAATATTGACATTAGAAAAAAGGCTGTTGCAGATGTCAAGAGTGAATTTTTTATAAAAGGGAATACTGCCAGTGCTTCTGCTAATGTGATAACTAATAAAGGAACCGATAAAATTAATAGTGTTACTTTAGATGAAGATATTACTGAGGAAATTACCTTAATTAAAATGGATATTGAAGGAAGTGAAGAAAGTGCTTTATTAGGGGCCAGTAAACATATAAAAAATGATACACCTAAATTACTTATATCAGTGTATCATAATCATAACGATTTATGGAAATTACCAAAATTAATATATAGTATTAATAGTAATTATAAGTTTTACTTAAGATATTTTGGTAATAGATATTATCCGACCGAAGTGGTTTTAGTTGCTATACCTAAATAATAGTTAATAATTTTTTCGTTATTTCCCTAATAATAAAATCTTTATTTTGTTTTCGCGAACTGTAAGGCACTTGGAGCGAAAATTCGTAAAATTTTTCTTGGTTTTGATCATAAATACTTATGAAAACCTGAGAATCATCACCACTTGGATTAAATCGATCTACTCTATTTAATTTACCAGTGATGCCAACGCCATAATTAGCATCTGCAAATGTGGCAATAGTTTTACTCATATCCCGGGCAACTTCTGGACTATAAACACTATACTTAGCAATAATTTGGGAGTCTACTCCCATTTTTATTTTGAATTCATTAGCATAGGTTATGGCTCCAAAACGAAACACTTCACTTGCCCCTGGAATATCAGTGATGCTATTAGCAAGAGCCCCACCAGTACATGATTCCATTACGGCAATAGTTTTATTTTTTTTAGTTAATATTTTTATAACTTCATCCATTATTTTGACTCCCTAATTATTATATCGCCTTCACTCGGAACAATAATGTTTTTAATTTTAAGTTTTTTGGCTTCTTTGATAGTTTCACTAAACATGTGGGAAGTTACAAATTTATGTTCCGGATACTTAGCGGCGAGTTTTTTAATATCATCAATTCCCATATGAGCCTCATTACCTAAAATTAAACTACAATCACAAATTAGATAATCACAAACACTAGCCATATAATCGACGTTTTCACAAAAAGCCGTATCGCCAGTAAAACCAACGCTTAGATTTTCACTAGTAAAAATATAGCCATATGCTTCTTTCATAGTACCGTGACTAACTTTAATTCTTTTTACTTGGTAATCACCAATCATAAAAGTGCTAGCAATATTATATTTGATATCCAGTTTCTTCGCCAATTCTTTAGCAACATCAGAAAAACCTAACTTATATAAAACATCAATTTTCTTCCGGCCATTTTTAGTGCAATAAATATTAATGTTAGTTTCTTCATCTTGATATTTTCTTAATAAATAAAAGGGAATATCAAAATAATGATCACCATGAAAATGGGTTATTAAAACATGATCAATCAAGGATATTTTAGCATCTATTTTGGCTAAGGCTTTACAACAACCATTAGGGATATCTACTAAAATATGATCATCAATTAAGTAACTAGCACTGGCTTCTTTATTCCAAATACCACCGTTACCAATTATTTGTAACTTCATAATTAACCTCTCCTTCTATGATTTTGGCATTATTAATTAAAGAATAAATTGTTATTTTACGATTTTCATAAATGGCATATGTTGGGCCAAAAGAATCTCTGGGTAAAGATACGGAGCCAACACAGACATAAGTTATACCGTTATCTTTTTTTATATATGGTTTATGATAATGGCCATAGATTAGTACACTTGGTCCATTTAATTTAGGAGTTTTAGCAATATTATATTTATCGCCATGAGTACAATATATATTTAACCCATCACTTCTAATTAAAGAAACTTCATTACAAATTGGAAATTTTGATGTTAATATATCGTAATCTTTATCACAATTACCACGCAAATTTAAAAGAATTGATGAATAATTATTTAAAAAATCTTTTACTTTACTCGGATTAACTTCTAAAACACCTTTAATAGCGAAACTACAATGATACATATCACCAAGATTAACTATTTTAGTAAAATTATTTTTCTTAATTACCTGTTCTAACTTAGCCAAGTTTTTAGTTATCCCATGAATATCTGAGAAGAATAATATTTTCATTTATTAGATTTAAAATCCTCTTTAGTTAATTCATAGGAATATAACTCAACTTCTTCAGGTAAAAATGTATATTTAGCAAAATAATTTTTACCATCAATTCTCCGGAATCCTAATTTTTCCATTAACTTCCATGATGCCGGATTAGCAATTGCTGCACCTGTTAAAATTTTAGAAATACCGACTTCTTTAAACATATATTTAATAACTTCTTTAGCACCTTCATAAGCATATCCTTGCCTTTGATGCAAGGGATTAATAAACCACCCCATATCGCGGATTTCATCTGGATAACCTTTTTTGCTTTGGGCTGTAATTTGGCCAATGCATTCATTTGTGTCTTTCAAAACGATGCTCCAACAAAAATTATCTAAATCATTAGCATGTGATAATTTTTGCATTTGCCAGGGAAGTTCTTCTTCCCAAACTGGATGCAATTTACTCGTCAAATAATATTTATTAACTTCCGGAATACATAATATTTGCCAAAGTACTTTTAGATCATTTTCGCGAGTTGCCCTTAAAATTAATCTTTCTGTTTCAATTTGTTTACTTCCTAAATATTTCATAATTATCCCCATTAATTTAAATCAATTGGGTTATCACTATCATCAAATCCTTCGGCGGTAAAAGTATCAATATAATATCTAGCATCCAAAGTATTGTTGCCATTATTGATATGCCGAATTTCAATTACAACCATATTTTGATCTTGATATATTTCTGGTACATCGCGAGAAATTCCCACACTATATTCATCTCTTTCTAATGGGTCTTCAGTATTATTTAAAAAATAATCTAAAGCCATTGTACTTAACTCGTCATCGGTGAATGGAGTATCTTCATTTTCGTTATCTTCATTAGCAGTATAAGTATAATCTTCCCACTTAAATACAGTGTGTTTTTCGCCATCGGTAAATACATAAGTATCTACTAAAATACCTTTGTCAATTCTATCCAGTGAACCACCGTCATTATTTTCTGTCACTTTTAAGATTGGGCTATTATCAAACACTTTGGCTTGAATAGTATCTACTAGAATAACTACAACAGCAATTATTATTAATATTCCAATAAATTTAACAATTTTTTTCATAACTTACCTCCTTATATTACAATTTAATTATATCATGTTTTTTAAAAAAATTAAGTATAAAAAATATCTTTCCTTGAATAAAATTGTAAGTTCCCGTAAATATTTATATGGGAACTTAGTTATAGAAATTTGATTTAAGTGGTA
>CALVVK010000071.1 GCA_944363825.1 uncultured Bacilli bacterium
GAAGTTAAGACCTAAAACGCCGACAATAGTGTAATGCTAAGATAGGAAGTTGCCTATTTTTTTTTGCTTTAAATTAAATGTCAAATCTCCACTAATACCTTGTATAAGTGATTTTTTTAATTTATAATGGTAACAGGTGATTTTAATTATGGAATATAAATTTACTTCACGTTCAGTTGAAGATACTTTAACACTTGCTCAAAATATTGAAAGCGAAAAATTTCCCAATATGGTTATCTGTCTTATTGGAGAACTAGGGAGTGGCAAAACCGTATTTACTAAAGGCTTTGCGGCAGCTCTAGGAATTAAAGATACAATTACTAGTCCAACTTTTAATATTATAAAAGAATATAATAGTGGTGAACTCCCGCTATATCATATGGATGTTTATCGTTTGGAAGAAACTGACGAGAGCATTGGTTTTAAAGATTATTTTAATAAAGGTGGTGTAACCATCATTGAATGGGCGGATATTATCAAAGATCAACTTCCTGAAGAAAAGTTAGTTATTAAATTTAAAGTAATTGATGAAGATACACGAGTTTTAGTATTCATGCCTTATGGTGATGCCTACGAAGAACTATGTAGTGCGGTATTATAATGTATAATTTATTTATTGATACTCATCTTTGGGATATTTTAATATATCTTTTAAAAGATGGCAAAATTGTTGATAAAGAATTAGTTATCAACAAAAAAAATAATAGTGAATATATTTTTCCTAGTATAGTTAAAGTAATCGACGGAATTAAATTAGATGAAATAATTGTTGTTAATGGTCCCGGATCCTTTACCGGAGTTCGTTTAGGTGTAACTATTGCTAAAACGTTAGCATATACCTTAAATATTCCCATAAAGACTATTACAGCCTTAGAATGCATGGCCATAAGCAATGATACTTATAAAGTGGCATTCAGTGATTCCAACGGCTATTACGTGGGTAATTTCGATGAATCTTTCAATTTAATTGGTGATTATACTTATTTAAAAGATCAAGACTTTGTTAATTTAAACACCAATAATGAATATTTATTGGATTACAATATCGATGTTGAAAAAATATATGCTTTCTTAAAAAATAGAAAGAGTATCAATCCGCACCAAGTAAAACCAATTTATATCAAAAAGATTGGAGTAGAAATTGATAAGAGTAGCAAATAAAAAAGATGTTTATGACATCAATAAATTAGGTAGTAGACTGCATGATAACTTTGCTTTAACTTATCATATTGAAACGGAAATCAATAGTGAACTAGCCATAGTTTTAGTCAGTGAAAATTCCAAGTTTATCGACGGCTACTTATATGCTCTTGATTTTGGTGATAATATTGACTTACTCAGTATTTATGTTGTTGAAGAAAATAGAAATAAACATATTGGGACAAAATTACTGAAATATTTAATTAATAACTATTGTTACCATGAAGGTAAAACAATAACTTTAGAGGTATCATGTTTAAATATTCCAGCGTATAATTTGTATAAAAAATTAAATTTTAAAGTTGTTGGTAAACGTAGTAAATACTATGGCACGGAAGATGCTTATATTATGAAATGGGGGAATAATGAATGAAAGATGTATATATTTTAGCCATTGAAACATCCTGCGATGAAACAAGTATCGCAATAGTTAAAAATGGTCATGAAGTAGTAGCGATAACTATTCTTACGCAAATGGCTACCCATGCTAAATTTGGGGGAGTTGTTCCCGAAATTGCTTCACGGATGCATACCGAAAATATTACTATGGTTTTGGAAGAAACATTAAATAAAGCCCATATGCAAGTAAGTGATGTTGATGCCATTGCTGTAACTTACAAGCCTGGTCTTTTAGGGTCTCTACTTGTAGGTATTGAATTTGCTAAAGTACTTTCCTATGTTTACAATAAACCACTTATTAAAGTTAATCATTTAATTGGTCATATCTATGCTAATGCTATCAATAATAAGTTAGAGTTTCCGCTGCTCGCTTTAGTCGTAAGTGGGGGTCACACCGAACTTGTTATCATGAAAGATGACTATGATTTTGAACTTTTAGGTTCTACGCTTGATGATGCCATTGGTGAAGCGTATGACAAAGTGGCGAGAATTTTAGATATTCCTTATCCCGGCGGACCAGGCATCGAAAAACTAGCCTTAGAAGGACATCCTACTTATGAATTACCTAAACCTGTAATGGATAATTCATATAACTTTAGTTATAGTGGTTTAAAAAGTTTCATTATTAATTTGGTTCACAATGAAACGAGGAGGGGAAATGCAATAAGAAAAGCCGACCTTGCTTGTAGTTTTCAGACTACTGCCATTGATGAACTTGCCCGAAAAGTAGACTTAGCCCTAAAAAATACTGGTATTAAAAATGTTATTGTTGCTGGTGGGGTTTCCGCTAATAAATATTTGCGCAGTGAAATTGCCAAAGTTGCTAGCCAAAATAATGCTAAACTAACAATTCCGGAATTTATTTATTGTACTGATAATGCCGCGATGATTGGTGCTGCTGCCTATCCCTTATATTTAAAACAAGATTTTGCTGATTTTTCTTTAAATGCTGAATCCCAAGCAAACATTTGTTGAAAAAAGTAGACAATCTGCAAATTATTTGCTATAATTATGGCATGGGGTAGTATTTTTGGTTTCGACATATGTTACTAGATATGATTGCAAGTGGTCGGCATACCTTAAGTGCACACTTAAAATTAAATGACGAAACTAATTATGGTTTCGCTCCTGCTTTTGCCTAATAGTAGGTTAAGGGAGCACTTCTACTTAATTTCTCTTATAGGTTAAGATAGGGGTTCATAAATATAAGATATAATATATTATTTGTTTAGGATAATATATCGAAGATTACTAAACTTACTAATTATGAGGTTAGTGTAGAGCCATTTAATTAGGACATCACAAATCTACCTAAACTTGTAGATATTGTATAATAGGGCATATTGGACAGGAGTTCGATTCTCCTCTACTCCACCATTAAGTTTATAACTCCCGTAAGTACGGGTTTTTTTAATGTTTCAATTTGAATTAGGTCTTAATTAGGTCTTACTTTTTGAAATAAGTTATAAAAGTAAATATAATATAAGTTATAATAGTAAATATAATAGTATAGTTTTCTAATTTAAATTCTGGTCTTTTCATAATAAAGTATGATATTATCTCAGCAACTAATATTGCAATAAAAGTTAGGATAAACTTAATTACATTATTTTCCCAATATATTGAGAATAGTATAGATGCTAGTATTATATACAAAGGTATTGCCACAATGGCACTAATAAAAGTTGAAAAACAAATGTTATTAACATGTATTTTCAAAGCAATCATAATAATCTTTTGAGTAATTCCCCCAATTAATATGCTCCCAAAAATAACTTTGGCATGTTCCCATAAAGAATTATTTGCTGGTGAAAATATACTAGTCAAAAAATTTGGAAATTTTCTATATAAAATATATAAAGGATAAGATACTACTGTAGCAACAACTGTTCCTTATTATTTTAAGTTTAAGTATCCAAGACATATAACCACCTTATTATTAATATGTCTAATTAATTAAAATCCATGCTTATTAAATAAAACATACATATACCTAGTAGATAGGGTGTAAAAAATTTTTGTGGGTAAATAGTAGTTAATAGTATATTTCATTAACTACTATTTTTTGCACAATCCTTAATACTATTTACTGCTAATTCCTCAATAGAATTAATATCCAAACTATTATTAGATATCAATTTGTTAAAATTAGAATCTAAATTAATTAAATTCTTTTCAATTTGCTTGATAGTATTCACACTTATCTACCACCTTTACTTTAAGATAAGTATAACACACTAATCATTTTACCCACAAAAATTTTTTACACCCTAGTAGATATACGAAAATGTTAAACATTAGTTAAAATGATACCGATTTATAATGTGGATAACAAACAAAGGTAAACCTTGTTTGTAGTCA
>CALVVK010000072.1 GCA_944363825.1 uncultured Bacilli bacterium
AAGATAATAAATATATTAAATATGAAGATTATCAAAGTTAATTTTTTAACTATTTATTTTTTATTAATATTATTTATATGTGGTTATTTAAAAGTTGGTTTAATTATTTTTTTTATTGTCATATTTCATGAACTAGGTCATGTCTTTTTTATTAAGTTATTTAAATACCAAATATTAGATATTACAATTTATCCTTTCGGAGGTATTACCCATATTAGAAAAGATCTTAATACCCCAGTGAATAAAGAAATACTTATTACGCTTGGGGGGATAATATTTCAAATCTTATTATTCTTAATAATTAATTTAATACCATTATCATTAAATACTAAGTTGTATTTTTATAAATATAATTTAAGTATTATGATATTTAATATCTTACCTATAATTCCCTTAGATGGTAGTATAGTTATTAATGCTTTATTAAATAAGTTTTTTTCATTTAAAACATCATATCATCTATATTTTTTTATATCCTGTATTTTTATATTACTTTATTTATTTAGTAATATTTGGTTTTCTTTAAATAATTATTTAATTATCTCTTTATTTGTTGTTAAAACTTATTATGCCTATAAGAATTATAATTTTATATTTAATAAGTTTTTATTAGAACGATATTTAAATAAATATGAGTTTAAATATTTAAGTACGAGAGAAGGTAATTTAGATATTTTAAAAATAGATACTTATCAATATTTTAGAGAAAATAAAAAAATAGTGAGTGAATATGATAAATTGTGTAAAAGATTTGACAAGTGAGTGTTTTTTGGGTATAATTGAGATGTTTTTAAGTAATTTCTTAAAAAACCGCACTAAAAAGGTTAGAAAACTTCGGTTACCTTCAGGGCGCGACTTCGAAGAAAAGGAGGTATGAAATGAAAGCAATATTTGAAACTGGTGGCAAGCAATATTATGTGGCTGTTGGTGATGTTATTTATGTGGAAAAACTAAATGCAGAAGTTGGTAGTGATGTAACTTTTGATAAAGTTTTATTTCTAAATGGTGTTGCTGGCAATCCTTATGTTGATGCAAAAGTGGTATGTACGGTGGAAAAACAAGGTAAAAATAAAAAAATTAAGGTATTTAAGTACCGACCTAAGAAAAAATATCGGAAAACTCAAGGTCATCGTCAACCATATACTAAGTTAGTTGTAAAGAAAATTGGCTAATGATTAAGGTTTATATTAAGGATAAGAAAATTGTTGTCACAGGTCATGCCCATTTTGCGGATTATGGCAAGGATATCGTTTGTGCTAGTGCATCAAGTATTATTATCACCAGTATTAATGCTTGTCTTAGGTTTGATTCTCTTTCTTTAGAATATAAGGAAGAAGCAAATAAGTTAACAATTGATATTAAAAGTGATGATAAAAGTATTAATTTAATAATCGAAAATATGATTTATATGCTAGAAGAATTAGCAGCAACTTATAGTAAAAATATTAAAATAGTAAAGGAGGAAGACAGATGAATTTCATGAAGTTAAATATCCAATTATTTGCGCACGTTAAGGCTCAAGGTTCAACTAAAAACGGTCGGGATTCTGCTGGTCGGCGTTTAGGGGCTAAGGCTAGTGATGGTGAAAAAGTTAATGCTGGATCAATTTTATATCGTCAAAGAGGAACAAAAATTTATCCAGGGACAAATGTTGGTATGGGAAAAGATCACACTTTATTTGCAAAAATCACTGGTGTGGTAAAATATGAAAGATCTGGTAAAAATAGAAAGAAAGTAAGTGTTTACGAAGCGTAAGCACTTTTTTTAGCCGAAATATTTTCAAGATGTTAATCTTTTGGATACATATATGGATCATGAATCCTATTGTTTAGGAATTAAATAGAAAATTTTGTCAAAATTTTGTTTTCAAAAAATATTGTAATTATTTATAAAATATCATATAATATAAATGTAAGTGTTACCCAGGGTGGTGGGTAGCATCTATGGTTTAGACGCTATTTTAGCGTTTTTTTGCATTTTTTCCACCATAAAGAATAAGAATCAGCATTATAACTACTTGATAAAAATATTTATCGTTCATAACTCCACCTCGCTTTCACCATGATCTCCCTTAGGATTTTACCCCCTTGAAAGTGATTACTCACTCAGAAAAGTAGACGCTCCCACTCATAGGTAACAATTTTCTATTATAAAGCCTTATTTTGTGATTGCAAGCACTTCGACAAAACTAGACAATTCTTTTTTAAAAGGGCTTTGGTGTCAAGTAATTACTTGTTTTTTTTATATGCTTTATGATATCACTTTGACTACTATAATTTTAGAAGAAATTTTTCTATAATTATTACTAGTAGTATACATACTTCGACAGATATTTCATTAATTATAGTTTATACTACTTAGGGAGTGTAATTAATTATGAAACAAGATAATAAAAAATTAATAGGTATTACATTAGTTGGTGTTATTACTTTAATAACTGTTGTAATTGGAGCAACTTATGCTTACTTTCAAGCAACCAGTAGTGGGGATGGTAATATTGATACTAATGTTGGAACCAGTACTACCGATAATTTATCATTTGCCTTTGGAGAAGAAATACATATTAATGCAACTGAAGAAAACTTTGCTCAAGGAATGCCAAGTTTATCTGATAGTACGACCGGTACGGCATTGTTAAGACCAAATAATTATACGAATCAAGCAACAGCAAAATATAATATATATTTAATTATCGAAAATAATAATTTTGAATATACAACAGAAAATCAAACACCAGAAATACTTTTAAAGGTAACAAGTCCAACTGGTCAAGAATTAGAAAATATAACAGGTTTAGTTCATACTGCGGATGGTTTTGATATTACAACAAGAACAGGTGGATTTCTAATTATTTCCGATTATGAAATAACAGCAGATCAAGTTGAAGAAATGCAACAATGGAATATCGAAGTAACATTTGTTAATTTAGATAGTGATCAAGAATTAAACACGGAAAAAACATTAACAGCCAAGTTATATATGACTCAAGAACAAATGAGTTCTTATGAATTAATAGAGATAAATAATATTGAAACAACTACAGAATATAATCAAATAAATGCGACATTAGATTTAACTAATGGAACAGCAGATCCAGCAAAGTATTATTATGGAATTGAAGATGCTACAACTGGTACTGGGGAAATAGAATATATTGAAAGTGATAGTAGTACTTATACATTTAGTAATCTAGAACCAAGTCAAGAATATACAATATATAGTTATGTATTAGATACTAATAATATAAAGTCAAATGTTTATCAAACTAATGTAACAACTGGAGATTATGTTTTAGCAACAGTAGATAGTGTATCTCATAGTGTAACCTTAAATAGTATCACATTAACAGTAAGTGCCAGTAATGGCAGTAATGAGATAGTAAATTATATGTATAGTAAGGATAATGGAGCAAGTTGGGAAACAACTACAAGTAATGCTTATACATTTGATAATTTAACAGATTCAACAACTTATCAAATAAAAGTAAAAGTAAAAGATAGTGAAGGAGTAGAATCAACCGAATATTATGAAGAAATAACAACAGAAATATATATCTTACCAGTAGTAGCAAGTGTTGATGCTGAGGCTACATATAATTCCATAACATTAACCCCAACAGGAACAAATGGGACAAATGAAGTAGATCATTATTTATATTCTATAGATGATGGAGCATATCAAGAAAGTAATGTATTTAGTAAT
>CALVVK010000073.1 GCA_944363825.1 uncultured Bacilli bacterium
TTATACCACTTAAATCAAATTTCTATAACTAAGTTCCCATATAAATATTTACGGGAACTTACAATTTTATTCAAGGATAAATATTTATAACTATTTATAAAATTGCTTTAATATGCTATACTTAACTTGGTGATTGTATGAAAAATGATTGTTTATTTTGTAAGATTGTTAATAAAGAAGTGGATGCTAAAATATTATATGAAGATAATGATGTAATGGTTATTCTTGATGCCTATCCCGATACTGATGGTCATACTTTAGTTATTCCGAAAAAACATTATGAAGATATTTATAGTATTGATGATGATGTCTTGTTAAAAATAATTGGAATTGGCAAGGATACCACTAAAATGTTAATGACAAAATTAGATAAATCGGCTTTAACTTTTTTGGTAAATTATGGGGATGCCCAAGTTATTAAACATTTTCACTTACATTTGTTACCAAATTATATGAATAAAGAACATAAATACAATAATGAGGAAATGTATAATATATTAAAAGGAGATTAAAATGGCTCGCAGAAGAAAAAAATTAAAAAAGAAAGTTTTTGTTACTTTTTTACTACTAATTGTTATTGCTATTGGGGGATTAGTTACTTATAAATATTCATTTGCTAATGACAATTCTAAAGAAAACAATATTAGTAATAATGAACAAGGAAATAATAATACTTCCCCAAAAGAAGATGAAGTATATGAAATTAGTTTACTAGCCACAGGGGATGCTTTAATCCATAATGCTATTTATTGGGAATATGAAACTGATGATGGCGGCTACAACTTTGATGGGGCCCTAGATTATGTTAGAGATATTGTTGCTGAATATGATATTGCTTATTATAATCAAGAAACACCATTTGCTGGGGGTGAACCTGATGGTTATCCAAGGTTCTCTACTCCTTCCGAGTTTGGTGATGCGATGCTTAAGGCTGGTTTTAATATGGTGTCATTGGCTACTAACCATACTATTGATAAAGGTGAGACTGGAGTATTAAATTTTTATAATTATTTTAAAAATAAAGATAGCGTTGTATATAACGGTATTGCTGATAGTGAAGAATCTCGCAATAATTTTATTATTGGGGAGAAAAATAACATAACTTATACGATGTTATCATATACAACTTCAACTAATGGCTTGCCTGTTCCTAGTGGGAAAGATTATTTAGTAAATGTTTATGATGCCGAACAAGTAAAAGAAGATATTGAGGCTGTTCGGGATAAAGTTGATGTTTTAATTGTTGCCATGCATTGGGGTGTTGAATATGTATCAAGTCCTAATTCAGAACAAATTGAAATTGCCAATTACTTGGCGGATCTCGATGTTGATATTGTCATTGGCTGTCATCCCCATGTTTTACAGCCAATTACGATGATTGATGATACACTGGTTATGTATTCTTTAGGTAATTTTATCTCTAATCAATATGGAACTGATGATTATAATAAACTTGTTGGTTTTATGGCCACACTTGATATAACCAAAACTGTTACCCCGGAGGGTGATGTTACAATTGATATCGATAATGTTGGGGGCGAATTAATATTTACTAAATATAATGGAAATCCAATTACTACCGCCAATCATGATGGCCATGTTGTAATTCCCTTTTCAATAATGCATGATGGAACTTATTTAAGTGATTATCAAAGAATTTATGAAAAATATACCGGTATCCTTGAAAATATGGAAATGGATTTAAATATTACTCCTCTACCGGCATCTTAAAAGTATTTATAAAAATAATGCAAAAGTTCTCAATAAATTAATTTACACATTTTTATATGTGTGATATAATTTAAGTAATAAATATTTTTAATGACTGGAGTTGGTAGCCCCAGCCTAGTTTCGGCGTCCAATAATGGTTAAACACAAAATAGAAGAATTATCGCCTAACGCAAAATTAGGCTTCTACCAAGGAACTTATCTTTAATGGTAAGTTTCTTTATTTTTGGGGAAATATTTAAAGAATTGAAAAAATAGTCTATAAAAAATTGTTTTTAGAAAAAGAAAAAGCCCGTAATCACGGACTTAATTGATAAAATGGTGTCCTCGACAGGATTCGAACCTGCGACCTAATGCGTCGGAGGCATTCACTCTATCCAACTGAGCTACGAGGACCTATATCCATTTTATCACTATTTTTTCTTTATGGCAATTTTTATTGATGCATTATTGATAGAAAATTCTTCACCAGCCCCATTTTCGGCAATAATGTCAGTAGCCAAAGTTTCTCTTTTAATATAATCACTATATTCTTCGATGGCTTTAGTAATGTCCGCACTAGCATCATAAGTTATGATAATGCGATCAGTTAATTCTAAATTAATATTCTTCCGCATTTGTTGCACTTTAGAAACTATTTCCCGGGCAATTCCTTCATTGATTAAATCATCAGTTAAAGTTGTATTTAAAATAACAAAGTTATTATTTTCCATACCCACATTGAACCCTGATTTGGCTTCGATGCGAATATCAACCATCGTTGAATCAACTTCTATATCAGTACCATTGATATTCATCTTAATTATTTCATTATTTTGTAATTTTTTAATATCACTTAATGATAATGCTAATAATTTTTCTTGGAATTCTTTTAAATTACTACCAAGTACTTTACCGACAACTCGGAAATTTGGTTTAACTGTAAAGTTCATATATTCACTAGTATCATCGACGAATGTTACTTTTTTAACATTTAATTCTTCTTTGATTAATTCTGTTAGTTCACCAATTAGTAATTCATTTTTACCATCAAGTAAAATCTCACTTAATGGTTGACGAACTCGAATATTTACTTCTTCTCTAACATATCTGCCAATACTTATTAAGTTTCGGACTAGATCCATCTTTTCTTCTAGTAATTCATCAATTAATACTTCATCGTACTTCGGAAAATCAGAAGTATGAACGGAATATTCATTAGTTAAGTTAGTATATATTTCTTCAGATAAGTATGGTACTACTGGGGCCATCATTTGGGCTAAGCCTACCAATACTTCATAAGTTGTCTTATATACTGCTTTCTTGGAATCATTTAATTTCGAACCCCAGAAACGATCTCTATTTCTTCTGATGTACCAATTAGATAAATCATCAGAAACAAAATCAGTTAAGGCTCGAACTACTTTATTTAAGTCATATTCCTCGTAGGCGGCGGTAACGTATTTTAATAATTTATGATATTTACTTATTAACCAACGATCGATATCTTCCCTTTCACTTACGGGAATGTTGCAATCAGCAATATCGATGCCATCAATATTAGCATACATTGTAAAGAAATTATAAGTATTTTTAAGAGGATTAAAGAACTTAGAATGAACTTCTTTTAAACCATTAATATCAAATTTAAGAGGAACCCAAACTGGTGATACATAAGGGATATAAAATCTTACAGTATCAGCCCCATATTCTTTCATGGTAGTAAATGGTTCAACAATATTGCCTTTTGACTTACTCATTTTTTTACCTTCGGCATCGAGTAATAAGTCATTTACTAAAACGTTTTTATATGGCGATACACCTTTAACAAATGTTGAAATTACCAGTAAAGTATAAAACCAGCCCCGGGTTTGATCAATACCTTCACAGATGAAATCCGCCGGAAATTGGGTTTCAAATAAATCATTATTTTCAAAAGGATAATGGTATTGGGCAAAAGGCATCGAACCAGAGTCAAACCAACAGT
>CALVVK010000074.1 GCA_944363825.1 uncultured Bacilli bacterium
CGGCATTCATGATTGTACCAATTCTTTGAGCAACAATAAATGTTGTAGCATCTTTGGTATGTTCTTTTAATTCTTTTCTTAAAGTAAAATCCGTCTTATAATCCAAAGCGGAGAATGAGTCATCGAAAATATAAATTTCGGGATTACGGGCAATAGCGCGAGCAATTGATATCCTTTGCTTTTGACCTCCAGAGATATTAGTACCCCTTTGGGCTAAATGCGCATCATAAGTGTTCGGCATTTTTTCGACAAATTCTTTACCTTGAGCAATTTCAATCGCTTTTTTTATCTCATCCCGCGTTACTTCCTTTTTACCATTGTCACCATAAGCAACATTTGAAGCAACAGTACCACTAAATATAACTGCTTTTTGAGGAATATAACCAATTTTATTATGTAAATATTCTAATTTGTAATCTTTAACATTAACACCATCAATAATAATTTCCCCGTCCGTTACATCATAAAAACGCGGAATCAAATTAATAAGAGTTGATTTACCACTACCAGTCGAACCGATGAAGGCAATAGTTTCCCCACGATTTGCTTTAAAACTAATATCTTTTAAAATGTACTCATCAGCATCAGGATACTTAAATGATACATCCTTAAATTCAACCGTACCAGTAAGTTTGGGATCACTTTTGGTAATAGTGCCATCAATGATGGCGAATTCTTCATCTAATACTTCATTAATCCGATCAGCCGAAATTGCTGCCCGCGGATACATAATAAAGATCATGGCAAGCATCAAGAATGACATAATAACTTGCATACCGTAAGATGAGAAGACAACCATATCACCAAATATAGCAACTTTTTCACTCATAAGAGCGGCATCAATCATGTAAGCACCAATAAAATAAATGGCTAATGTTGAAAAATACATGATTAAATACATAACAGGTTGCATAATACCAAACGTTCTTTGATTAAATAGTTGCGTATTAGTTAATTTATCATTTACTTTGGCAAACTTCTTTTCTTGATAATCTTCAGCATTAAAGGCTCTAACTACTCTAATACCAGTCAAATTTTCTCTTGTAATACCATTTATTTTATCTAGTAACTTTTGAACAATTTTAAATTTTGGTAAAACTATTAACATCAAGAAAATCAAAGTTATTAGTAGTATTAGTACTCCACCACCAATAACGGCACTCCATTCCCAACTTTTATTCAAAATTTTAGAAACAGCCCAAATTGCTGTAATTGGAGACTTAATTAACAGTTGTAAGCCCATGGCTACCAACATTTCGATTTGGGTAACATCGTTAGTAGTTCTAGTAATTAAGCTACTTGTCGAAAACTTTTTAACTTCGCCTTCACTAAAATTTTCAACTTTTTCAAAAATATCCTTACGGAGGGTTTTCGAAAACGAAGCCGCAATGTAAGATGCAATATAACCAACTACAACGGCGGATGCTAAACTGCCTAAAGCACATAAAAGCATTTTCGATCCTTCAACTAGAATTTCTGAGACTTGGTTACCCTCTGTTTGCACCAATTGTGTAATTGCTGACATATAATCTGGAAGTTTTAAATCTAACCAAACTTGACAAACAATTAGGGCTGTAGAAATTAATATTAACAGCCAATCTTTCTTTTTTAATTTTTTTAATAATTTAAACATATGCATTTCCTTTCTTAAATATTTTTGGTCATTTTTTCGATAACTGAATAAAATGTTTTCTTTTCACTATCAGTTATACCTTTCCATAATTTATTAAAAACTCTTTTTTCAACTTTTTTTAATTCGTGTATAATGGGCTTGGCAGACTCATTTAGTATTATATGTTGGTATCGCCGATCTTTTGCATCTGTTTCAAAAGAAATGTAATTTTTTTGGAGTAGTTTACCAACTCCATTAGAAACATAGGCTTTGGAAAATCCGCGAATTTCCACCATATCACAACCGCGATCATATTCCCGATTATTGGATAAAAAAAGCAAAACATCGGCTTCTGGTTTACTAATATCCATTTTCTTCGCGATGTTAGTGATTTCTTCATCAAACTTAATCTTGGTTTTTTTCATAAATAATAACAATTTACCTATATTTTCTTTCATCCTATACACCTTACTTAGTTTTCAAAAAAACAGTTTTAACGTGAACCATTATATGAAATTATTATTTTTTTGTCAAGAAAAAAATATGAACTTCACATAATATTCATATTTCCATTATTTTTTGTTGATAACTCATTATTTATCCACAGCATTATTATATTTACAATGTAATCTATTTCTTCTTTAGTTAAAGCGCGGCTTTTAGGGATATGATGCCATTTAAAAAGACAAGATCTGCAACAAGTAGCAGTGGCATGCTCAGCGATAAATACAGGATGCCCCCGCATTGGTGTTTGTTTACCATCATTTGGGATTACCGCCGGAGCCAGTCTCGCATTGATAAAATCATAAGCATGACTCTTTATCGTATCTAGACCTTTATTTTGAATGTAAATAAAATCTTTTTCTTTAAGATGAAAACTACTTCGAAATTTTGATTTTGCTAATCTTTCTAATATGTCCATTTAACCACTTCCGAATCTATTATATCACTAATAGGATTTTTTAATTTAAAAAGTTGTTTTGACAAATAATTTTAATTACGCTTGGAAATGCATACAACTCTATGATAAAATCTTATTATGGAGTGGATTTATTATGTATAAGAAAAATGCTTTAAAAGAATATATAAAAAAATCTGAGTTAAGAATTTTCAATGAACGAATAAAAGTTAGAATAGCCAAAGAGTTAGCCATTAAATATGATAGCGGCTGCTATAATAATTATTTAGATAATTTATATAAATGTTTAAAAATGATTGATTCATTACACATTAAATATCCAGGAAATGCTAAACCAGGGTTATATATTTATATTGTTCCTGATGATAATTATGGGGAATTATTAGATTTTCCGAAAAGTTATGATAATGGTAAGGGTGGTGGAAAGCCAGTTAATTGTTATGATTTGGATGGTTTTAATTCCGCATATGGTTTAAGTCAAAATATATTAGAAAATCAGCCAAAAGTAGAAAATGATGTTTCTAAAATAGAAAATACTATCCATGAATTAGCCCATATAATTCATAGCCAATTTTTTAATAACAATCAAATAATTTGTGAAGGCTTTGCAGAGGCCTTGCCCTTGTATGCCTTGAATTTTGAAGAAATATTTACGGAACATAGAAATTCCCTAATTAATTTAAGTGAAGATCAAATTCTTAGTGCGCAAGAGATAATTAATTCAGAAAAAGATAATTCTTATGGGCTAGAAACAATTTCATCAAATAATTCATGTTCTTTTAGAATATCATATA
>CALVVK010000075.1 GCA_944363825.1 uncultured Bacilli bacterium
AGTCAATAAATTATATCGCCATTTTAAAGGACACATTTACAAAGTCATAGCCATTGCTAAAGATAGTGAGGATTTATCTTTAAAAGTAGTTTATCAAAATATTAGTAATAACGATGTTTGGGTACGAGATTTAGAAGAATTTAATAGTTTAGTTAATAAAAATAAATATCCGGATGTTAGTCAAAAATATCGTTTTCAAGAATTAGATGATTGATCTTTAATCATCTTTTTTAATTCTTTAATAAATATTGACTTATTGAATATTGGAACCATGAGATAAACTTTATTTTTAGTCCGGGTTAAAGCCACATAAAAAAGCCGTCGTTCCTCAGCAAATAATATTTCTTTATCACTGGGATGAATAATTTCTAATAATTGATGATTCTTAATTTGGTTGGGAAAACCATAAAGCCGATTTGTCATATTAATAATTATGACATTTTCGGCTTCCAAACCTTTAGAAGAATGAACAGTTAAATAATTAATATTAGTACTATTACTAAATTCTAAAATATCTTTGTTATTACGCCCTAAAACTAAAACATCTTCATTTATATTGGCAACTTTTTGATAGAGTTTTTGAAAAGCCTTTTTTGGATTTAAGTAATAGACAAATTCAATTGGTTTTTTTAAATGTTTATTACTTATTAAGTCTTTTTCTATTTGTTTTTTATTTTTCATGACAAATTTCGCACTAGTATCAATTAATTCTTGGCTATTGCGATAAGTATATTTTAATTTTAAAACTTGGGAATTAGGAACTAATTTGGGAAAATTTAAGAATAAATTTAAGTTACAGCCTGAGAAGTGATAAATTGATTGGTAATCATCTCCCACCACAAATAAATTAGCATTATTAAGAATTCGCAGTTTATTTATTAAATTAAATCTAATTGTAGAAGTATCTTGAAATTCATCAACTATTATGTATTTGTATAAGTAAAAGGCATCGAGGACCGCCGTGGCTTTAATGATTAGATCATCAAAATCATAACTATTGGTGGCACTTAATTCTCTTTCATACAAAGTTTTAATAATATACAAAAATTTGGCTAGAAAATTATTTTTTTGATACATGGTTTTAAATTTAGCAAGAGATGTATCGTTAGTTTTATATATTCTTAGAATAGTCGTCAATAATTTTTTAAACTCTTGGTATTTCGCCGTTTTTAAGAAGTTTTGATAATTATATTCTTTAAAGTATAAAAGTATTTCTTTTATTAATGATGGATCAGCTAAACTTTGAAAAAATTCATCTGTTAGATAATCTAAATAGGTATCACTAACTAAATTAAATGCAATGTTATAATCTTTTAATATTTGCATGGCTAATTTGTGAAATGTTTTAATCGAGCAGTTATAAGGGATTTTTTTGACTAAGTCGGCGACACTTTTGTTGGTGAAGGATATTACCAGGATTTCTTCCGGTTTACATATTTGATTTTCTACTAAATGAGCAATTTTTTTCGTAATTGTAAATGTCTTGCCAGCGCCAGCTCCTGCAATTAAAAGTATGTTACCTGTAGCATCTACGGCTTTTTGTTGATATTCATCTAAATTAAATTCTGTCATGTAAGGTATTATAGGGGAGAATTAAAAATAAGGCAAGCAAAAGCGAATGACAAATTACTACAAATTTTGTAATAAAATCTAGAAGTTTAAATAAGTATTTGTTATAATAATTTTTAAGAGGGTAAAATTATGAAGTACGAAACAAAAATGGAAATAGATTTAAAAAAGCTAAAAAATAACATTTTACTTTTAGATAAAAGTTACCGTGATTATCAATATAAATTGGCTAATTTAAAGGATAATGCTTTTGGCATGGGATTAAGTATTGTCAATACTTTAGTGGATAATGGCATAAACTATATAGTGGTTGGGTCTCTTAAAGAGGCTTTGGAAATCCGAAAATATAATCGCAAGGTGCCAATTTTAGTAACAGTTGATCTCAGTGATGAAGAGATATATGATGCCATTAATAATGATATAACTATCTGTATTAGTGATTTAGAATATTTAAGAAGTATTCTTTGTCTTAGTATTAAAGATAGATTGCGAGTGCAAATACTAATTGATAATGGCTCCAATAAAATGGGGCTTAGCAATAATTTAGAACTGCGGGAAGCCATAAAGTTGCTAGATGAAGCAAAGTATTTAGAACTCGATGGGATATATACGGATTTAACTACAATTGGAGTTGAAGAAGAATATTACTATCAACAAATAGATACTTTTTATCAAATTATTAGTAATTATTTAGATCGGGATATTATAATTCATTTGAATGAACCAATTATGTATCATAAAAAACTTAATTATGTAAATGGGATTAGGTTTGATTTGGCTATGTTGGGGATTGAAGAAAATATTAATGATGACTGGTTTACTAATTTGCGGGTTAAAAATATTCAAAAGAAATATGGTGATTTAGAGTTTCCTAATATTGATTTACAACTAATTTTTACGATTACTAGTGAAGTTGCAAGTATTGCTTCAGTAAGTAAAGGTGATTTGGTAGGAAGGAATTATATTGCTCGCGATGATATGTTGGTGGCAATTGTTCCGATTGGACATAAAGACGGAATTACTAAGGCAATTGAATACGTGGGGATAAATAATTTTAAACGAAATATTATAGCAGATGATATTGATCACTTAATTGTGGAAGTGGATGGTGGGGTTAGGCTACATGATAAGGTTTTTATTGTGAATGAAGATCGCGGAATATATGATTTTTTAACACTACTTAAAACCAATAGATATTATTTGATGAGTATATTAAATAGGAAGTTACCTAGAGTATATATAAATGGTGAGGCGAGAAAAGGAGATAATTATTTATGATACAAAAGGTCGTAGGAATCGCTTTTATTGAAGATGGTAAGTTACTCATTGTGCAGTCACTTAGAAGTAGCAAAACTAATTCTTGGACATTTGTTGGTGGAAGTGTTGAAGAGGGGGAAACTTTGGTCGAAGCGGCGGTGCGCGAAAAATTCATAATATCTTTGTAATTACACCGGGGGATTTGGAAGAACTTCAAATAAGATGATTGAAATGACAGTATTTTTAAGTAAGAAGAAAATAGATGTACCCCTTACTTACATCCGAATTGTAGGCACGGCTTAACAACTTATTATCCTGAATTGGAAGGAATAGAAGATGAAACAGAAGAAA
>CALVVK010000076.1 GCA_944363825.1 uncultured Bacilli bacterium
TTAATTATTAAAAGTAAACTAAAGAACGTAAATAAATAGATTTTCTTTTTCATAATTTTAGTATACTTTTCCTTAAATAAAACACTTCCAAAAACCCTAATTTTTACAATAAAAAAAAAAAAAAAAAAAAAAAGTCAATACTTTTTTAGAAATTTCTTAACTATTTACACATTTACTTTACATCATAAAATAAACATATACTTATACCTAAAATTAGTATATAATTATGTTAGAAACGAAGGTGTAGCATGATAAATAAGAATTACACAAATCTAAATATTAAATTTTACGAGAAAAAAAATAACCTAGGAATGGGCCATAAAATTAGCCAATTATTTCAACATACCAGTTGGTGACTTTATATCTAAAAATCTAAAAGAAGAAAAATAGAAAGTGAAGTGATACAAATGAAAATTAAAGAAATGCGTGAGGATAAAGACTTAAACCAAAGTGAAGTTGCTAAAATACTAAATGTTTCCCAAGTGACTTATAGGTTTTATGAACTGGGACGAAGACAAATACCTGTTGACTTACTGGTAAAATTAGCCAAATTTTATAATACTTCAACTGATTATTTATTAGGATTAACTGATGTTAGAGATCCTTATCCTAAATCTATTGTGTATGAAGATATACAATAAAAAAGGAATATTAGATGTATTTGCTAATATTCCTTTTTTCCTGTCCTAAAGTAGTTTTATCACCATGTCCGGGATAGATTATTACTTCATCAGGATATTGTTTTATTAATTCTAAACTATTTACCATATCTTTTTTACTACCTGTTGGTAAATCCCATCTTCCTAAATCATCCAAGAAGATAAAGTCTCCCGTAAACATGACAAAGTCGTTTTTGAAATAGAAACTAACTGAATCACTGGTATGTCCTGGTGTCTTAATCACTTCAAAATCCATTCCCGCAACACTTGTTGCCTCACTAACATGATAATAATTACATATTTCTTTTAAGGACCCGATATGATCAAAATGGTGATGCGTAACTAAGACTCCCACCACATTTTTATTACCTACTTCCTTAATTATTTTGGTTGCATCAGCCCCCGGATCAATAATAACTGTCTGATTATTTTTAGTTACAATATAACAATTTTCTTCTAAATAACCAACTACTACTCTTTTAATATCAATTGCCACAAGTATATCCCGCCGCAACAAAAGTTGCACTATCAAATGCTAAAACATCACTAGAAGAAATATCATCACCCGCATAAACTAATTCATTAATTATCATATATTCACTATCAGTAACTGTAATGCGAAACACATTATCACTAACCCGATAAATTCTGCCAGTATAACCAGCATCAATTACCCCAGCATTAGATAATTCTTCCATTGTTACACAAGAATCAGCTGCAGTTGATATATATAAAGATGCATTACTAACAATTGTACTGGCATCTATGGCAAATTGTTGCGCATCACTACTAGCAAATAACTCCGGCAAAAATCTTTCAACAACTGCATAAGCATTATTACTTATTTCTTCTAATTCAGTATCACTTAATGTTTCCATATCTACTGTATTACTAAATGTCTTTTCCGAAACTGTACCTTGAGAAACATTTAAAGCAAATTCCGCATTCATATAACCGGCATCCGTTGTTAACTCTAAACTACCATTAATATCCTCAGCAGTAGAAGTAGCCTTAAACACTATATGTATTGATGGATCACTATAATCACCATTTAAACGATATTCAATATTTATATCTTTAGTATTATTATCCACATTACTTACATCAATAGTAAATGTCGTATTATCAGCACTAACTTTCCCACTCATTGTCTTATTTTTACTATTATAAGTTATATCAAAATCTAAATCACTCATTTTTGATATCAAATTAACATCATCACCATTAACTCGAACTTCCATTATTAATTCATCATTAACAGTAACATTATAAACATCATCAATAGTCTCAACACAACTAATTACTGTATCTTCAATAGTTAAAGAAAAACTTGTTAAATCACCACTAGGTATTTTAAGTTCTACAACAAACACCATATTGGCAAAATCTTCTGCTGTAAATGCCATATCTCCTAATAAATTAGTCATTCTACCATCATTAGTTATTAATTCATTTAATTTATTAACAAAAGTCTCTTTATTATTATCATTAATTTCATATGTATATCTTGCACTCATTCCATTAATACTAGTTTGAACACTAGCAACCTTTAACGCTTCTCCAAAATACTTAACTAAATTATTAATAGCATATCTAACATCATCTAAATTAACATCATTTGTGCCAAAGGGATTTTCATCTAATAATGTATATAAAACATTATCATATATATCTGGAGCATCTAAATATACTGTTGAATTAGTTACATACATATTAGCATTAACTTCATCTTCTCCTTTAGTAAGACCAATATTTAAATCAACTATTTCTCTTTCTAAGGAATAACCCATATCAAAATTTAAAGTTATATCATTAAAATAATTTAAGCCTGCAACATCAGAATCTAATTTAAGACTACCATTCATTAATGTATCTTGTGTTACAATATTACTATTAAACATTTCATCAACAAAACTAGTAAACTCTTCGACTTTCTCATCAATATAATTAGGGGCCGTAAAACTAAAGAATATAAATACAAAAAAGGCAATAATACCAAGAATTATAATACTAGCAACTATCCCAATTATTATAAAAATCTTTTTATTTTTATTATTCTTATCATTATTTGACGTATCATTATTCTCTGTATTTACTGGATTAACTACAACCTCACTTTCTAAATTTTGGTTTTCTATTTCATTATTCACAATACCAATCCTCTCTTCTTTATTATATTACTATCATATCATCAAATTCATAAAAATAAAAGAAAAAAGTGGATCATCTCCACTTACGTATTATAGTTTAGTAATTTCTTCTTCTGATAAACCAGTTATTTCTTTTATCAAAGATATTTCTAAGCCCTTTTCTTTCATCTTCCGCGCATTTTCTATATTTTTTTGTTCAATACCACTTTGAACACCATCGTTATATGCTATCTTTTTCTCAGTATTAAATACTTTTTGATTTTCTTCGTCTTCACTTAA
>CALVVK010000077.1 GCA_944363825.1 uncultured Bacilli bacterium
AAAAATTCTTCAATGATGGTGATGTTATAACCCCAGAAGTACTTAAAGAAAGAAAAATAATTAAAAAACAACTTAGTGGGGTTAAAGTTCTTGGTAATGGAGAACTTACAAAGAAACTAACTGTTAAAGCAAATCGTTTTTCTAGTAAAGCGGTTACAAAAATTGAAAATTCCGGTGGCAAAGCTGAGGTGATTTAGATGTTTCGTGGGTTTTCCCAATTATTCAATAAGAGTAATAAAGATTTAAGACATAGAATATATTTTACCTTATTTTGTTTAGGAATATTTTGTTTAGGAAGTACTATTACTATTCCTTGGGCATCGCAAATTTTGGATGAGTTGGGTTTTTTAGAAATATTTAATATCATGAGTGGTGGAGGACTTAGAAACTTCTCAATCTTTGGTTTAGGAGTTTCGCCTTACATCACGGCATCGATTATTACCCAACTTCTACAAATGGATATAATACCTTATTTTAAGGATTTAAAAGAACAAGGATATGTTGGTAGGCAAAAGATTAATAAGATTACGCGCTATTTAGGTATCATAATTGCTTTTGTTCAAGCCTATGTATTATGTGTGTTTTATATGAGTGATACTGATGTCTTCACGATGCTTCGGACTTCACTTGTTATGACCGCAGGTACCGCATTTTGCTTATGGATGGGTGATCAAATTACTAATAAGGGTATTGGTAATGGCCAATCCATGATCATCCTCGCCGGAATAATTCTTAGTATGCCAAGTGTATTTGTGGGAGCATATGATGGTTTTATTCTAGCAGGAACATATGCTACAGGTTTGGGTATTTTCTTCTTTATTCTATTCATCATAATATACTTATTAATTATAATTGGTATTATTTGGGTACAGTTAGCAGAACGAAGAATACCTATTCAATATGCTAATAGATCTAGTAGTGCTTATGGCGCACAACAAAGTTTTTTACCGATAAAAATCAATTCAGCAGGTGTTATTCCCGTAATATTTGCCCAAATACTTATTACAATACCTGCAACTATTGTGAATTTAATTGGTAATGAAAGTGCAATTAATTTTATTAATAATTATATAAATTATACTACTCCAACCGGTTTTATAATTTATGTTGCTCTAATTCTTTTCTTCGGTTATTTTTATACATTTATGGTCATGAATCCTGATGAAATGAGTAAGAATTTAAACCAAAGAGGAGGATATATTCCAGGAGTAAGACCTGGGGAAGATACTTCAAAATATATTAGTAATTCAATGGGAAAACTGACATTTGTAGGTAGTATTTTCTTAGTAATATTATCTTGTATTCCAATAGTCTTTTCGGCAATATTTGATTTACCATCATCCGTTAGTATTGGAGGAACTGGTATGTTAATTGTTGTTGGAGTTGCTATTGAGACATATAAACAAATGGAAAGTAGTTTAGTAAGTCGTAGTTATGCTTCTAAACGGAAGAGATTACGATAATGAAAAACATAATATTTATAGCACCACCGGCGGCTGGTAAAGGAACTCAAAGTAAGATGTTACATGAAAAATATGGTTATATCCATCTTTCTAGTGGGGATTTACTAAGAGCATATAGTAATAGTAATAATAAACTAGGATTGGTTGTTAAAAATATTATTGCGAAGGGTGAACTTGTAAGTGATGATATAATGTTAGAAATTATTAATAAGGAACTTATAAGTATTAAAGGAAAACCATTTATTTTAGATGGTTTTCCTAGGACTCTTAAGCAAGCCCAGGCTTTAGAAGAATTACTGAGTGATAATTATGAAGTAATTTATCTTAAGTTAAGCCAAGCGGATGCTATTAAAAGAATAGAGGGAAGACTTACTTGTAGTTGTGGCAAAACATATAATTTAAATGTTACTAAATTATTGCCAAAACAACAAGGGATATGTGATAATTGTGGTAAGAAATTAATAAAAAGGAATGATGATAATATCGAAACCTTTATCATTAGGTATAATAATTTTATAAACAATACTAAAGTATTAATTGATTACTACAAGGATAAAAATAAATTACATATTATAGATGTTAATAGAGATATATTTGATATATTTGATGACATATCGAGGATTGTTGCTAATGATTAGTATTAAAAGTGAAAGAGAAATTGCATTAATGCGGGAGGCTGGTAAATATAATATAAAGACTTTTAAGGAAGTTGAGAAGTATTTAAAACCAGGAGTTACAACTAAATATTTGGATAAGATTGTGCATGATTTTATTGTCAAAAATGGTTGTGTACCTGCCACATTAGGTTATGAAGGATATCCAGCTAGTGTCTGTATTTCGGTGAATGATGAAGTTGTGCATGGAATTCCTGGCAAACGGGTTTTAAAAAATGGTGATATTGTTTCGCTAGATTTAGTTCTTTCTTATAAAGGATATCATGCTGATGCCACTAGAACTTACATTATTGGTGATGTTCCTGATGAAGTTAAAGCGTTAGTTGAAGATACTAAAGGGGCTTTCTATGCTGGCGTATCATGCGTAAAAGAAGGGGCTAGAATAAGGGATATAAGTCGGGCAATTGAAGATTATGCACACAAGCATGGCTTAAGTGTTGTTGAAGAATTAGTAGGACACGGAATTGGATCAAAAATGCATGAAGAACCGGACGTACCTAATTTCGATGATAATAATCGGACTAAATTAAAAGCCGGGATGACGATTGCTATCGAGCCAATGCTTAATTTAGGAAGTAAAGAAGTTGTTATGGCCGATGATGATTGGACAGTAAAAACTCTTGATGGGAAACCATCAGCACATTATGAAAATACAGTCTTAGTTACAAAAGACGGATATGAAATATTAACAGGAGAATAGAATATATGGGAAAAAAAGACAAAATTGAAGTTGAAGGGAAAGTTACAGAAGTTTTAAAGGGCAGTTACTATTTAGTAGAACTGGAAAATGGACATACTGTTACGGCCTACGTCTCTGGTAAAATGCGCATAAATATGATACGTATCTTACCAGGTGATAAAGTTACAGTAGAACTTTCACCATACGATTTAGAACGTGGGATTATAAAATGGAATAATAGATAAGGAGTGAAATTATGAAAGTTAGACCA
>CALVVK010000078.1 GCA_944363825.1 uncultured Bacilli bacterium
TTTAAATTTAATGGCAGTATATTTAAATAAAAATGGAGAGACTATATCAAGTGATAAAGTACCTCATGTTGGATATACTCTAAATACAGAACAATCTATATGTGAAGTAAATAATGTAGAAGATGAGAATATAGAGATAGTATATGAAAATGGATTATTAAATTTTAATGGATTAGGAAATAAAGGAACAAAATGTACAGCATATTTTGATTTAATACCAGATGACCAAGCACCAACAGTAAGCATAGCTACATCGAGTAGTGATGATACAAGCGTAATAGTAACAGCAAATGCTACAGATAATATTGGAATATATTATTATTACTTTCAATTAGATGAAGGAGAAGAGATAAGAAGTGAAGAAAATACTTATACATTTGTTGGATTAGAAAAAGATAGTGTTCATACTATAACAGTAAGAGTTGTAGATGCAGCAGGTAATGAAGCAAGTGCTACTGATGAGGTTACTGTTGGACTTAGAGCAGGAGATGTAATTTTGGCAAGTGATAATCCCCCAACAGGGACTACAACAGATTGGACAAATAATGGAACAGGAACAACTTACTACTATACTGGAGCTAACCCAGATAACTGGTTTTACTTTGGAGGATTCTATTGGAGAATTATCCGAATCAATGGCGATGGAACAATACGAATGATCTATCAAGGAACAAGTGCGAATGAAACGGGTACAGGAACACAAATAGGAACCAGTGCATTCAATAGTTCGTATAATAGAAGTTACTATGTAGGATTAGTACATGATGGAAGTGGCCAACACGGGTATGGACAACCAAGTACCATTATGACAACACTAAATAATTGGTATAATAGTAATTTAGCAAGTTACGAAGAAGATTATATTGATACAGGAGCAGGATTTTGTAGTGATAGAAATTTACAAAGTGGAAGTTGGAGTGCAACAGGAAGTCATAATTACGCAGCCTATGGAAGATTAGTAAATAGTAATAGTCCAAGTTTGCAATGTAGTGATGCAGATATACTATCTCAAGATAATGGAAGATTGCCAAATCCAATAGGCTTAATAACAGCCGATGAAGCAGCATTAGCAGGAGTCACATGGAACAATCCAAAATCCAGTTATTTAAATACAGGACAAACTTATTGGACCCTGTCTCCGTGTGACTTTAATTCTGCGAACGACGGAGCTTACGTGATCGTTGTGTATGACAATGGCCGCCTCGACGGCAACCCCGTGGAGTGGACCGACCCTGGTGTGCGCCCAGTAATTAATATTAAAGCTGATACCGAAATAACCGGTTCAGGAACGACTTCTGATCCATTTTCAGTTGTTGGAGCTTAATACAGCTCTTTTCTTATTGCTCTTACACATAAAATAACTATTATGAATATGTCTATAATTTCTGCTATAACTAGGGAATACATGCCAATATGACATAGTGATAAGATAGACATTGTAATAAGTTTGGTTATAACTGCTACCATGGTAATAAACATGGTAGTTTTTGCTTTTCCAATTGCTTGCAGTACACTTTGAAGAGGTCCTTCTAAATAAAATAAAACAAAGAAAGGAGCTAGTATTTCAATATATTCACTACCTTTGGTGGTATTATATAAAGTAGATAATAATGGTTCTCTAAATAGATAGATGAAGCTAGAAAAAATACTTCCAACAATAAAAGATAAAATAACGGCTTGTTTTAATCTTCTTTTTACCATTACTAAATTTTCTTTATAATAAAACTTGGATATTTCCGGAAGTAGGCTTGATGATATCGCGGCAATAAAAAAAGAAGGCATAGAAAGTAAACTAATAGTGTAAGCATTATAAGCTCCATATTCATTTAAAATAAAATCCATGGAATAACCAGCGAATAATAAAATATTGGTTAAAAGAATGGGTTCAAAGAAAAAGCCAATATTTCCAATTAATCTTCCGGATACAGTTGGTATAGAAATACTTAATATTTCTTTAGAAGTTTTCATATCGGGTTTTAAATCTTCTTTTGTTATTTTAAATTTTTTAGGTAAGAAAACGAGGAATGTTATAATACTTGCTAATTCTGATGCAATACTAATTAAAATAAGGCCCATAACCGAATAAACTATTCCCATATTTATTAGTTTAGGAATAACTAAAAAAATAAGAGCTAATCTAACTAGTTGTTCTATAATATTGGAAATGGTATGGGGAGCCATTTTTTGTTTGCCATAAAAATATCCCTTTAAAATACTTGATAAAGATACGAAAGGGAATGTTAGAGCCATAGCCATTAGAAGAGTACTACATCTAGAGTCATTTAAGAGGGTGGTGGCAATAAAATCTTTAGTGAAATAAATGGTTATTATAACAATAAAATTTAATATCAAAGTGATTATGGTTGCACTCGATAAAATTTTAATACTTTTGGTTTTATGTTCACTAATTAATTTTGATATAACAACAGGAAGGGATAATGTGGCTATCGTAAGTAGTAATGAGTAGGTAGGCATTACTAAAGAATAAAGATTTATTGCATCACTTCCGACCATTCTGGTATAAATTATACGAATACCAAAGCCTAATAGTTTCGTAATTAAGCCACCTATCATTAAAATGAATGTTGCTTGCAAAAATTTGTTTTTCAAGGTGCCTCCCCCTTTTAAAATTGACTTATTTAGTATATAATTAAATATATGAGAAGAAATGAATTTTAAGCTATAAAAAAGAAGGAAGGTGATGATATGGATCATAAACTTGATGTTATAATTAATTTATTTGAAGAAGCTTCTATTCGTAGTGTATGGGATAGTGCTAAAGAAGATTATTATTTTAGTGTTGTAGATGTAATTATGGCTTTGACCGATAATGATTATCAAAAGTCACGTAATTATTGGAA
>CALVVK010000079.1 GCA_944363825.1 uncultured Bacilli bacterium
TTAACGACACCTAAAGCCCTTGAAGCATTATTTAAAAGACCACCCCAATTAACTCCTTTAAGTGCTGAAGCACTTCGTCCAAGTTTTCCCATCAAGCCCATTCCTTGGTTCGTAAGAGCCCCACTGCCTAAACCTAAAGTTCCTCTAGATAAAGAAGCATAAGGCATCATCTGTGGCATAGCCATGCCATATGGAGTATAAAAACCCTGATTAAACATATCATTTACCCCTTCCTAAAATATTATATGATTTACTAGCCTAAATGTTAAATAAAATTAAAAATAAAAAAATAAGAAAAAGTATTAAAAAAAAAACAAAAATATGATACAATATATTTAGAATAAAAAAATAGGAGGTGGAAAGTGTGATACTTGATATAATTTTAGCACCCTTTTTAGCGGTATATAGGATGTTTCACAGTATATTTTCCATCTTAAATCGCCCTATAAATAAAAAAGATGCACCAGGAAAAGTTGAACAAGTTTTAGATCCTAATAGTTTAACTTCAGCAGATGCGGTTAAAAGTGAAAAGAAGAAAAGATACAAATATCGAGTTCGTGATGCCTTTGGTAAAGTCAGTGAAGGTATCTTTGATGCTTACTCCAAAGTTGAAGTTCATTCTTTCCTTTTAAGTCAAAGCTATGAAGTAATATCTATTGAAGAAGATAAAATATCAACCAGTCTTGGTTTAGTTCAGCTAAGTCAAACTAAAAAGATGAATTACAAAGACTTAAACTTCTTTTTAACGCAATTATCAACTTATATTAAGTCTGGTATTCCTCTTGTTGACTCTTTAGCTATTCTTAGTCGCCAGGTTAAAAAGAGGGGCCAAAAAGGCTTATACCAACGTCTCGTTTTCGAATTAAATTCTGGCGTAAGTTTTAGTGAAGCCATTAAAAGACAAGGAACGGTCTTTCCTAATTTATTAATCAATATGCTAAAAACAGCCGAATTAACAGGCGATTTAACTGATACCTTAGATGATATGGCTGATTATTATCGTACTGCTGACTTTAACCGTAAACAAATCATCAGTGCTCTAACGTACCCAAGTGTCGTTTTTGTTTTCTCGGTCGCGGTATTAACTTTTATTTTAGTATATGTCGTACCTAATTTCGTCGATATGTTTGGTCAAATGGGAGCTGATCTACCATTTATTACCGTAATCGTTATTAACTTGAGTAATTTTATTACCAACAATGTCGTAACGATTATCGTTATTATTGTAGCTATCATTGTTCTCTTAGTAACGTTATATAAAAATATCAGTAGCTTTCGTTATTTAGCACAATCACTTCTTATGCATATACCCGTTGTTAAAAATATTATTATCTATAGTGAAGTAATAACTTTCACTAAAACTTTTGCATCATTAATTAATCATGACGTTTTCATAACTGATAGTATGGAAATACTAGGAAAAATAACTAATAATGAAGTATACAAACAACTAATTCGTAGTGCTGTCATCAATTTAAGTAATGGTGATGGCGTATCCCAAGCCTTTAAAGGTCATTGGGCTTTCCCTGATACAGCTTATGAAATGCTAGTAACCGGAGAAAAAACTGGCCGACTAGGTACCATGATGTCTAATGTGGCAACCTATTATCAAGAAGAGCAGAAAAACTTAGTAACCCAATTAAAAAGTTTAATTGAGCCTATTATGATTGTTTTTCTAGCTATAAGTGTTGGTATCATCTTACTAGCGGTTATTTACCCAATGTTTAGTATGTATGGCCAAATCGGATAGGGGGATAAGTATGGAAACTTATTATTTAATCTTTTTCTTTATATTAGGATCTGCTATGGGATCCTTCTATCATGTTGTAGCCACGAGATTATCCAATAATGAATCATTAGTAAAACCAGGTTCTCATTGCCATTACTGTAACCATAAATTAAAATGGTATGAGTTAATTCCTTTAATATCATATATCATCCAAGGTGGAAAATGCCGTAAATGTCATAAACATATACCATTAAGTTACTTCTTAATAGAATTAATCACTGGTATCTTATTTGCGGTATGCTACCACGTCTTTGACTTTAGTGGTGAATTACTAATAGCTTTGGTTTACATATCCGGCATGATTATTGTTATCATAAGCGATATTGAATACATGATTATTTTAGATGAAGTATTAATCTTTGCTTCAGTAGCAATAACAATTATTTATATCTTTTTCTTTGGTATTAATACTACTTTGTCTCATTTGTTTAATGCTGTCGCAGCCTTTGGTTTGATGTATTTAATCAAAATAATCGGGGATTTTATGTTTCAAAAAGAATCACTTGGTGGAGGCGATATAAAATTAATGTTTCTATCTGGATTAGTTATAGGATTACCACTTAGTGTCTGTACGATCTTTTTAGCAACATTTATCGCTTTTCCTATTGCCATATATATACTATTAAGCAAGAAAGATAACATGATACCATTTGGTCCTTTTTTAAGTATGGCTTCGGTAATAATATTAATATCTAAAATAAATATTCAAGATGTACTTGACTTTTTAGTTAAATAAATCTTGCCAAATTATTAACTATGTGGTAATATTAATATTGTAGAAAAGTACAAAATAATTCGCAAATTTAAGAAAGGTGGTGCCTCCCTATGCCAAAATTGAATTTTAAATTGTTAACTCTTTGTGTACAGGGGGGGGGGGTATAAATTAACCACTAATACAAAAATTAAAAAATAAAAAAAAAAAAA
>CALVVK010000080.1 GCA_944363825.1 uncultured Bacilli bacterium
GGCAAAACAGCTTACAACAATTTAATTAAAAATTATAAAACAACAATACCTATATTTTGTCTTCCTAGTCCATCAAGCGCTAATGCAACATTTAAATTAAATGATTTAATTAAAGAATATTTAGTAATTAAAAAGTATAGCAACAAATGAAATGCTATACTAATTTTGATTAGAATACTATTCTATATGGATCTGATGCTGTACCAGAATGCCCTTCATAGATTTGAACATCGGAGTTTAAATAAAAAACGGGTCTTACATTATCACCATTATTAAAGTTATAAACATAATTTGTATAAACATAACCAAACGCACTTATAATAAAAGCCGAACTAATAAAATCAATTGGCCTTGTAATACACCAATCATATAGTCCCATATACATCCAATTTTCTCCTTTATTAGCATTATATCCATTAGCAAAAGTATTACTATCATATCCTAAATTCATCCAACCTGTGGGATATACAGCATACATATAATCACTTACATAAATCAATCCAATTTTAGCACTATAATTAACATTAACAGTTGGACTGACTATTTCATTGTTATATACATTTTTGGCAGTTTTATCTCTTATATTAGATAAAGTGTTACCACCAGTTTGCCAGCTTGAAGTTGAAATTAAAGATGACCATTTATTTCCTAAATAATTAATAAAATTAATATTCAAATTTATTTTATTTAAATTACTCGATTCCCAATCATTTGTTGAATCTACTCCATTTGTATTATTTCGAAAAAACCAATAATATTGACCACTATTATATACTAATCCACTATAATTATTTACATTATTATAAGTAGAAAATTCTCCATTTTCACCCAGCATTGTTGTATCAGCATAATCATATTTAATTAATTTAATTTGTCCGTCAAATACACCAATAATACGATATAGGTTTTCTCTTGGGCAAATATCAGCATCAGATCCAAAACATACAAAATTTTTAATATTATCTGCAGTTAAATATCCGTCATTTACAGCCTGTGCTAAAGCATCTTCCAAAGTGTTATAGTGTGCAATTTCGTTATATGCTAAAGTATAATAATAATCATCAGAATTAAGATTACAATAATAATAACTTACAAATTGCTTTTCACCATTACAATAAAAATTGATTACTCCATCTGTTTCTGTTGCTGATGCTGAATAGACCCTTGTTATTCCTTCACTTATTGCTTTTTCAGTTACTTGATAATCTCCACCGCTATACCTATAAGAATAATCTCCAGCTTCTTGGTCGGCATTGGTATAACTTCCTGTTCCATCGTGATAATATAATCCATTTTCTCCATCTTCAGTATATACATAATTTGTTATATAATTAGCCAAAGTTAATGTTTCTTCTTCTTGAATTATTAAATTAGCATTAAATGTTTTATTTGTATTAGTATTTTGGTTACTATCTAAATTTACAAATATTACTTCTACTTGCCATTCTTGGGTTGCTGATGGTGATGCTGTTATTTCGTAATTTCTTGCAATTTCAATAAATGCCTTGGATGTGGTGATATCAAATCCAGTTACTTCATTATCTCCACTTCCACTTGTTTTTTTTTCTAAACCTCCAAGTGTTGTTACTTCGCTTCCATATGGGTCTGTTACTTTAAGTAGTATTTCTGCTTGCTTATCTTCTGTGGTATATTCGAAGTTATTATCTGTAATGCTCAAATAAACATAATAATTTCTTGCAGCATTATTTGTTGAATTATTGGCTGTTAATGTTGCTCTAGCAAAAGTTTTGCCACTTTTATTTCCTGCTCCCTCACCAAAATCTTCTTGGTTTACAGTTAAGTTAATAGCACTTCCAACTTGAAATGATAAGTTATCAGTTGTTGCAGTACCTGCATTAACATTAATATTTCCAGTTTCACCACCTTGAGCTTGGAAATATGCATAAGTTGCTCCAACCACAAATACTATTAATGTTATTATTCCAACAATCGAAATAATAAATGCTTTAGTTTGACTATTTTTATCCATAATTACATCACCACTAGTATAATAATAACATATTTTTACATAAATTACCACTCTAAGTAAAAGTATATTGTAAAAAATCAGAGCATAATAAAACTGGTGGTTGTATTTATGAAAAAATTAGATTTTAAAAATATGCAAACTTTAAGAGAAAATAAAAAAATAACACAAGTAAAACTAAGTATGATGGTTGGAGTATCGCAACAAAGCATTACATATTATGAAACAAATACTAGAACACCATCATTACCAGTTGCTTTAAAGATTGCTAAAGCATTAAATACTTGTGTTGAAGGATTAATAGATGAAAACAGTATATTTGCAAAGTACGCTTATCTATCTAATGAAGATAAAGAAATAATAGATAAAATGATTGAAAACTTATATAACAAAAGTAAATAAATATGCCATTTTGTCGTGTATTGAAAAAACACCATCAAAAACCGTGTTTTTTGGCAGTATTCCAATTATACTTGCCAATATGTCATATATTTTTTATTAACAAATCAAAACTTCTTACTACAATTTCAAATAACTTCAAGAGTTTTTTGGTTGAATTGGAAAAACTTTTGCTTTTTTTACTTTTTTCCATTTGACTGGAAAAACTTTTTTGGCAATATAAAAATACTATCAAGTATTTTGACAGTATTATCTTTTTA
>CALVVK010000081.1 GCA_944363825.1 uncultured Bacilli bacterium
CATTAAAGCGATTATAAAATGTAGCAAAATCACCAACAGTTTTATTGCCGTTCACGGTTAGAAAATAAAGTAGAGTTTGATAATCAATGCCCGTTAATTTATAAGAGGAATTGCTAGCAACGGTTTGCATCATACTTTCTTTTTCTAATTCCGATTGGACAGTAAGCAACATAAATTTTAAGAAATAAGTGAGATCGCCGGAATATTTTGAATCCCTAATAACCCGGTCATAAGCACTACCAGCAAAACCAATGCCCCGATTAAATATAATATAGGGATAACTACCACATTTTAATAAATACCACAAAGCCATTGTTCGGGATGTTCGGCCGTTGACATCAAAATAAGGATGAATATAGACAAAATAGAAATGTAAAATTTGGGATTTCAAATAATTATCGGTCATGCTATCATTAAAATTGTCAGCAGAAAAAAAGGCAAAGTAATAATCCATTAACTGCGGAATTACCTCCCAACTTACGGCTTCATCGAGATCGATATCAATGCGATTATTCTTTAAAATATAAACTGGGGCTTGCCGATAAAATTCCCCCATTCTTGCTAGATCCTCCTTTTCTAATAGATCACTACTTAATATTTGATACAAATCCCGTAAATGATATTTATCAACTTTATGATGTTTTAGAATATATTGATATCCCCGATATAAATTTAAGATTCGCCTTTGAACCATTTCATCTTTAATCCGGGCAGTTTTCTTATGAATGACATCTTCAATTAAACTTAATTCATCTTTATAACCTTCCACTTGATTATTGGCTTTGAGTTCATGCGAAAAAAGCATCTTTTTAGCAAAGTGCAAATTATCCATATTGTGATTATGGGCTAAAAAGTCTTCTAATTCAGCACAAATTGGTTTTAATGGTTCACTGCGCCAGGCGAATGGACAATTGTTTTCTTTTTTTATATCGAGATATTTCATTGGATAACTCCCCCATTTAAATTTAAAAACCCCAACCAATCTGATTGAGGTTTTGTTTTAGATGCCACTTAATTTTTCTTTAACTAATTTGCTCACTAAGGCCATATCAGCATTTTTATCGGCTAATTTAATGTTTACTTGCTTCATAATATTTCCCATATCTTTCATGCCAGTAGGTTGAACTTCAGCAAAAACTGTAGCAATTACTTCCACAATTTCTTCTTCGGTCATTTCTGCTGGTAAGTAGATATTTAATATCGCAATTTCCCGTTCTAAATCACGGACATTATCTTCCTTGCCGTATTTTTCATATTCGGAAGCCGAATCTTTTCGCAATTTTACTTGCTTTTTAATAACATTTGCTATTTCAGTATCACTTAATTCGTGTTTTTTAGCAATTGCTTCTAGTTGTAAAGCACTTTTTAGCATTCTTAATACTGATAACTTAAAAGTATCGTGATCTTTCATGGCATTTTTTAGATCCGTATTAATTTTTTCAATCATTATTATCCCCTATTCTTTTTATGAGAATTTTTAATTCCTTCTTTAATTTCATTTCTTCTTCTTACGCCAGGTTTTTCATAATGTTTTCTCTTTTTAAGTTCAGAAGGGACACCGCTTCGTGCGACTTTTACTTTGAACTTTTTTAATGCTAAATCTACGTTGCCATTTTGTACTACTACTCTTGTCATAAATCAGCCCTCCCTTCTGCTTTTTCTTCTTTATTATAACATTACAACCTTAGCATTTCAACACTTTTACGCGATTTTTTCAGTGTTTATCCCCAAATCATACCGCGAATTGTCCGGCCGATTTTAAGACCAATATCAAAAATGGTTTTGCCAATATTTAAAATGGCTGTAAATAAGGCTGCAGATACTGCTCCACCAATTACACCAGCTAATTCTTTATTTTCTAACTTCATAATTTCCTCCTTTCACTATTTTTCAAAAATTCCACAAAATATACCAATACCTAGAACAATAAATCCCGCTAAAATGCCACTAATGGCAAGCCACACAGTTTTGCTACCACCATTAATCTCATTTAATTCTTGACTACATAATATATCCACTTCAACTTCACCTCCTTAACTTAATGACAAAGTAGCAGTTAATTTTTTCCTTAGTCACCTAAGGCTTTTTCTGTTTCTCTGAATCCCCGATTCTCCACAGACCAATTTCGGATGGTCGCCACCCTACTTGTTTTACTACTTATAATAAGTTTTTTATCTTTTTGATTACTTTTTCCTTATTATAATAAATGCTAATATTAATTACTAAATTTTGGGGATAATCATTAGTTAATGCCAAGCGCGCAACTTGATAGTTGATGACTGAATTAGTATCGACTAAAACATCACTGAGTGTTAAAATATCAATCTCATAAGTCTTTTCATCTATTTTAAAATATTCACCATTAAGTAATGTATCAGAGTAAATTATGGGAATATTTACTACTAGACTACCATTATCATAATAACCATAAGTATTATAAACATCATATACTTCGACATTACATATTACTATAAATAAACAAATAATTAATAAAACTATAATTAGAAATATT